>DASZXH010000040.1:0-22795 GCA_035545995.1 Verrucomicrobiia bacterium | reverse complement strand
GGGTTGGTAGCTCAGTTGGTAGAGCAGTGCCCTTTTAAGGCATTGGTCCGGGGTTCGAGTCCCCGCCAACCCACCATTTTCAAATTTTTCTCCGGTAAAACTTTTGCGCCTTTGCGTCGCCAAGCTTTTGCGCTAAAAATTTCCCGTGCAAGTGCGATTCCTCCTCGGTCCCGCCGTCAGCGGCAAAACCTTTCGCTGCCTCGAAGAAATCCGCGCCGAACTCAAAAAAAATCCCGAAGGTGAACCGCTCATTTTTCTCGCACCCAAACAGGCCACGTTCCAAATCGAACGTCAATTGCTTGCCGACGATTCACTGAACGGATTTACGCGCCTGCACATTTTATCCTTTGACCGGCTCGCGCGGTTTGTTTTTGAAAAACTCAACTTCGTGCCACCCAAACTTTTGTCCGATGAAGGCCGTGTCATGGTTTTGCGCGCGCTGCTGTTGCGACACGAAAACGAAATGAAATTATTTTGCCAAAGCGCGCGGCGACCCGGATTTGCCGGTCAATTGAGCCAATTGCTCCGCGAATTGCAGCGGCACCAAATTTCGTCGGAAAAACTGCGCTCTCTCGCCAACAACAAAAATCTCCGCAGTGAACTCCGTGACAAATTAAACGACCTTGCGTTGCTCCACGAAAATTATTCCCGCTGGCTCGCCGGAAATAAATTGCAGGACGCGAATCACCTTTTGGATTTCGCGACCGACGCGCTGCGCGGCGAATTCCGAATTCCGAATTCCGAATTCCGAATTTCCAGCCTATGGCTGGATGGATTTGCGGAAATGACGCCGCAGGAATTGGATTTGCTCGCCGCCGTTTTGCCGTTTTGCCAAAACGCCACGCTCGCTTTTTGCCTGGATGAATCCGCGGAAAAAGAAAATTCATGGCTTTCCATTTGGAACACCGTCGGCAAAACCTTTCAACAAGGTCGCCAACGAATCGAAAATCTGCCGGACGCAAAAATTGAAATCGAATTTTTGGAACGGAATTCCCGCAAAAACCGTTTCGCCAAAAATCCGGCGCTGCAATTTCTGGAAAAAAATTGGCAAAAACGGTCGGTTGCTGATTCTGAAAATTCCGCAATCTGCAATCTGCAATCCGCAATTCAAATCGTTCGCTGCACCAACCCCGAAGCCGAAGCCGTCTTCGCCGTGCGGGAAATCCTCAAATTCGTCCGCGCGGGAAACCGTTTTCGCGATTGCGCCATCATCATCCGCAATCTGGAAAATTATCATCAACCGCTCGCACGCATTTTTCGCCGCTACGAAATTCCATTTTTTCTCGACCGCCGCGAAAGCGTCGCGCATCACCCGCTCGCCGAACTCACGCGCGGCGCGTTGCGAACCGTCGCGTTTGACTGGCAGCACGACGACTGGTTCGCCGCGCTCAAAGCCGGATTTTGCGCCGCCGAAGAAAATGAAATTGACGCGCTGGAAAATGCCGCGCTCGAATTCGGCTGGCGCGGCAAAAAATGGCGCGAGCCGCTGCCGGACGTGCGTTTTGAGCGTCTGCGGGGAAAAATCTTTCCGCCGTTTGAAGATTTTTACGAACAATTCTCGAAATTAGATTTCAATCCAAACGGAAAACAACTGGCCGGATTTCTGCGCGAACTCTGGAACGATTTGCACGTTGAAAAAATTTTGGAAAACTGGAGCGATTCCGGGGTGAAAAAATCGGCAATCGGCAATCGGCAATCAGCAATCCACTCTGCCGTTTTCGATCAGATGAATCTGCTTTTGGAAAATCTCGAACTCAGCTTTGCGAATGAAAAATTGCCGCTGCGCGCTTGGTTGCCGATTTTGGAATCCGGCCTTGCCAATCTCACTGTCGGCGTCATTCCGCCGGTTTTGGATGAAGTTTTGATTGGCGCGATTGACCGCGCGCGCAATCCCGATTTGAAATTCGCGCTCGTGCTCGGCGTCAATGAATCCGTTTTTCCGGCCACGCCAAATTCGCCGTTGATTTTGACTGAAACCGACCGTGATGAATTGCAAATGCCGCTCGGCCCGGATTTGCGCGAACAAATTTCGCGAGAAAATTTTTACGGCTATCTCGCCTGCACGCGCTCCAGCGGGAAATTGGCCGTGACGTTTTCGCGCAACGACGCGGACGGAAAAGTTTTGAATCCGTCGCCGTTCATCGCGCAATTGCGGCAAATGTTTCCTGAAATTCAAACCGAAGAATTTCAAGGCGAAATTAGCTTGGCCGAAATTGAAAGCGCGAATGAACTCGCGCCGCTCTTTTTTGCGACTCAAACCCCAGAACTTAAAATTCAAAATTTGGAAAATTTACGCGAGCCGGATTCACAAGAAAATCTGTCGCCGCAAATCGCCGAAAAACTTTATGGAACGACGTTGCGAACGTCCGTCAGCCGGCTCGAAGAATTTGCGTCGTGCCCGTTTCGCTTCTTCGTCCGCAGCGGTTTGAAGGCCGAAGAACGGAAAATTTTTGAGCTGGACGCGCGCGAACGTGGCAGTTCTCAGCACGACGTTTTGAAAAATTTTCACGAGCAAATTATCGGCGAAGGAAAACATTGGCGCGATTTGACGCCCGAAGAAGCACGCGAACGAATCGGAAAAATCGCGGTGGATTTGATGGAAAATTTTCGCGGCGGACTTTTGAGCGAAACCGCGCAATCACAATTTGCCGCGCGCGCCATGACAGAATTGTTGCAGGATTTTGCCGCCGTCAGCGTCGCTTGGCTGCGCGAACAAAATGAATTTGATCCGGTCGCGGCGGAATTGGATTTTGGATCGAAAGAATCACCGCAAACGGCTTGGGAAATTGATTTGGACGACGGCTACAAGCTGGCGCTAACCGGAAGAATTGACCGCGTGGATTTGTTCCGACAGGAAAATCAAAGCGCGCTGGCGGTCGTGATTGATTACAAATCCAGCCAGAAAAAATTGGACGCGATTTTGGTCGCGCACGGAATTCAATTGCAATTGCTCGCGTATTTGAACGTGCTGCGGCATTGGAAAAATCCGCGCGCCATTTTTGGCGTGAACCAATTGATTCCGGCGGGAGTTTTTTACGTCAATTTGCGCGGGCAATTTCAAAACGGTTCGCGCGACGAAATTTTGTCCGGCGCGGACGAGTCACGTCGCGCGGCTTATCGCCACGCGGGAAGATTCGACGCGGGCGTGTTGGCGAGATTGGATTCCGAAGGCGCGCGCGACCAGTTCAATTATCGTTTGACGAACGACGGAAAACTTTATGCCAATTCCATCGAAGCCCTGCCGCGCGATGAATTTGAAAATTTACTCGACCGCGTGGAAAACCAGTTGCGCGATTTCGGCAACGCGATTTTTTCCGGCGTCGCCAGCGTGAATCCGTATAAAAAAGGAACACAGACACCGTGCGAATTTTGCGATTATCAAGCCGTGTGCCGGATTGACAAGTGGACGCACAAATTTCGCACGCTGAAGTAGGACAGGCATCTTGCCTGTCCTACTTTACGTGCTGCACATTCGTCGCGGCGCGGAAAATTCGCAGGCGGCCAAAATCAACCGCGCCGCCGAGCGATTCAAAAATGCCGGTCAAATTGCCGAAACCAATCCGCTCAAACGCGGCGGCAATTTTTTGTTGTTCCTCGGCGGTGAAAAATTTTCCCAAATCCACCGGTTCGCCGCGCTCGATGCCTTCCGCGAGGTGGCCATAAACCGTGCTGACGACAAAGCCGCGTTCCGCCGCAATTTGTTCGGCGTTTTGTCCGGCGCGAAAACGGCGCAGCGTTTCGCGGGCGGAATCGCCGACGCTTGGCCGCGCGGGTTTCGGCGCGGGCGCGGTGAAAGAATCATCGGCAAAAATCTGGCGCGGATTTGTCGCCAGATGAAGTTCGATTTCGGTGAGAAAAACGTCGCTGAACTCACGCAGCTTCGCTTCGCCGACGCCGTTGATGCGGGCAAATTCATTTTTGTTCGTCGGATAATTTCGCGCCATTTGCCGGAGCGAAACGTCGGAGAAAATGATGTATGACGGCACGGCGCGTTCATCCGCGAGCTTGCGGCGCAACTGGCGCAGGTGCTCGAACAAAACTTCGTCGCAGGCGATTTCGCCAACGCGCGGCGTTTTGGTTTCCGGCGCGGCGACCGGTTTGGTCAGCGTCACAGATTGGCGCGATTTGAGAATCGCCAAACCGTCGTTCGTCAATTCCAGCACGCTGAATTTGTCGCTGGTTTGTCGCAAAAATCCGAGCCGAATCAATTCGCGTCCAATCGCCGCCCATTCGGGACGGCTGTGTTCCTTGCCGATGCCGTAAGTGGAAAGTTGCGTGTGATTCCACTTGCGGATTTTTTCCGTGTCCGCGCCGGTGAGAACTTCGACGACGTGATTGAATCCGACGCCAAAACCATTTTTCTCGCGGATGCGATAAACGCAGGAAAGAAATTTTTGCGCGGCCAGCGTGCCGTCAAAAGTCTGGCGCGGCGAAAGACAGTTATCACACGCGCCGCAATTGGTTTCGTGTGTAGGAGCCGACGTGAGGAGGCTCTGATTATTTTCGGGATTTTTAGTCAGAGCCTCCTCACGTCGGCTGCTACGATTATCAGAAGAAAATTCCTCGCCGAAATACGCGAGCAATTCCTTTCGCCGGCACGTCGCACATTCGGCGTAATGCACCATTTGCTGCAACTGTTCGCGCGCGATTTTTTGCTCGTGCGGATTCGGTTTTTCGTCAATGAACTGCGTTTGCTTCACCACGTCGCCGGGGCTGAACAGCAAAATACATTCGCCCGGCAAACCGTCACGTCCGGCGCGACCCGTTTCCTGATAATAGCCCTCGATGTTTTTCGGCAAATCGTAGTGGACGACAAACCGGACGTTCGGCTTGTTGATACCCATGCCGAAGGCGATGGTCGCGCACACCACGCGCACGTCATCGCGCAGAAAAAGTTCCTGATTCCCGGCGCGTTCCTGCGGCGCGAGACCGGCGTGATACGGTCGCGCGGGAATACCGTCTTCGGTCAGATTCGCGGCGACGCGCTCGGCGGTTTTGCGCGATTGACAATAAACGATGCCGCTGTCCTTCGGTCGCGCGCGAAGAAATTCAAACAACTGGTCGTAAGGTTTGTTTTTCGGGATGACGCGGTAAGTGAGATTCGGGCGATTGAAACTGGCGACGTAAGTTTGCGGCTCGTGCAATTTCAAATGGGCGACGATGTCTTCGCGCACACGTTCGGTCGCGGTCGCAGTGAGCGCCATGAACGGAATTTTCGGAAACAAGTCGCGCAGTTGCGCGATCTGGCGGTATTCGGGGCGGAAATCGTGACCCCATTCGCTGATGCAATGCGCCTCGTCAATCGCGAACAATTTGACGTTCCACTTCTGCAAATCGGCTAGAAAGCCCGACAGCATCAACCGCTCCGGCGCGGCGTAGAGCAGGCGAAATTCACCGTTGTGCAAACCGCGCAGACGTTTGCGCGATTCGTCCGGCGCGAGCGATGAATTGAGAAACGTCGCCGCGATGCCGCCGGCTTGCAGCGCGTCCACCTGATCTTTCATCAGCGCGATGAGCGGCGAAACAACGACGGTGAGTCCATCACGCACAAGCGCGGGTAGTTGAAAACAAAGCGATTTACCGCCACCCGTCGGTAATAGCGCAAAAACATCCCTGCCCGCGAGCGAATCGCGGATGATTTCTTCCTGCAACGGACGAAACGACGCGAAACCGAAATACTGCTTGAGCAGCGGAAGCAAGTCCGGCGACGTTTCGATTTTCATGGCGAAAAAAGTAGGACAGGTTTCCAGCCCGGCCAAGAATTTTTCATGACGACTTTCTGTGCCATTGTGTTAAGGTAACGTCATGTCGGAACGTATTTCCATTAAAGCGGATGTTTGCAACGGGCGTCCCGTCGTTCGCGGCACGCGCATTGCGGTGCAAACAGTGCTGGAGTTTCTTGCCGCCGGTGATTCGGTCGAGGATGTGTTGGAAGAATATCCGAAGCTCACCCGCGCGGACGTGCAGGCGTGCCTTGATTACGCTTCGCGCGTAATGGGCAATCATTTCTCCGTGGTGCAGATGGCATGAAGGGTTTTCTTTTCGACGAAAATCTGCCCGCGCGATTGCGATTTTCGCCAAGCCTGCCAGTGATTCCCGCTTCCAAAGTTGGTAGAAATCCAAGCGATTCGCAGATTTGGGAATTTGCGCGGAAGCATAGTTTGGTCATCGTGAGCAAAGATGCCGATTTTTCGGATCGTATCATCACCAATTCGCCGCCGCCGAAAGTAGTGCATCTGCGTTTCGGCAATCTGCGCAAAGACGATTTTCATGCTTTGCTCGCGCGGGTTTGGCCACGCATTGAAACGCTGCTTAAATCCCACAAGCTGGTGAATGTTTATTTAGACCGGCTTGAAGGCATCGGCTAAAACTCATCCACGACTTTCGCGGATCAATGATACTCCTGCACGGTCTTGACCGCGTAGCCGGATTTTTTCAGGGCGGCGATGCCGAGCGCGGCGGCTTTCGCGCCGCTTAACGTCGTGGCGATCGGTGTGCCGGTGTAAACCGCCGTCGTGCGGATTTTGATTTCGTCCTCGCGCGGTGCGGCGCCGCTGGGCGTGTTGATGACGAATTGAATTTCCTTGTTTTTCAGCAAATCAATCACGTTCGGGCGGCCTTCCATCAATTTCTGCACGCGCTGAATTTTCAAACCGGCCTTTTCCAAAATGCCTGCCGTGCCGCTCGTGGCGACGATTTCAAATCCCAAATCGGAAAATAATTTCGCGACGGATGCGGCTTCGTTTTTGTGCGCGTCACTGACGCTGATGAAAATTTTTCCGCCGAGCGGCAGCGGTGAATTCGCGGCCATCTGTGATTTCGCATAGGCCGTGCCGAGGTCGGCGTCGAGGCCCATGACTTCGCCGGTGGAACGCATTTCGGGCGAGAGCAAAATGTCCTGGCCGATAAACTTGTTGAATGGAAAAACGGATTCTTTCACCGCGAAATACTTCGGCCAGATTTCTTCCGTGAAGCCAAGTTCTTTCAACGTTTTTCCGGCCATGACTTTCGCGGCGATTTTCGCGAGCGGTTTGCCGATGGCTTTGCTCACGAATGGCACGGTGCGCGAGGCGCGCGGATTCACTTCAAGAACATAGACCGTTTCGCCTTTCACCGCGTATTGGACGTTCATCAGGCCGATGACTTTCAATTCCCGCGCCATCGCGTGCGTGTATTCGCGGATTGTCTCAATGACTTTTTTTGAAAGCGTGTGCGGCGGCAAAACCATCGCGGCGTCGCCGGAATGAACGCCGGCAAATTCGATATGTTCCAACATGCCGCCGATGACAATCGTTCCTGATTGCGGATTGCGGATTGCGGATTGCGGATTTTCAAAAAGCCCCACATCCGTGATACAATCCACGTCCACTTCTGTCGCGTCTTCCAAAAATTTGTCCACGAGCACGGGACGTTCGGGCGAGGCTTCGACGGCGAATTTCATGTAGTGCGATAATTCGGCGTCGGAATAAACAATCTGCATCGCGCGACCGCCAAGGACAAAACTCGGACGCACCAAAACCGGATAGGTGAGGCGTTTTGAAATGACCAGCGCTTCTTCCGCATTCGTCGCCAAACCGTTTGGCGGCTGCGGAATTTTCAATTTGTCGAGCATTGCGGCGAACAATTTCCGGTCTTCAGCGATTTCGATGCTTTGCGGCGAAGTGCCGATGATGTTGACGCCGTTTTTTTGCAGACCGAGCGCGAGATTGAGCGGCGTTTGCCCGCCAAATTGCGCGATTGCGCCCCAGCATTTTTCGCGTTCGTAAATGTGCAGCACGTCTTCGAGCGTGAGCGGCTCGAAAAACAATTTGTCGCTCGTGTCGTAATCGGTTGAAACGGTTTCGGGATTTGAATTCACCATGATGGTTTCAAACCCGTCTTCCTTGAGCGCGAATGCGGCGTGGACGCAGCAATAATCGAATTCAATGCCTTGCCCGATGCGGTTCGGGCCGCCGCCGAGAATCATCACTTTTTTGGCGGTGTTGCCTTTGACTTCATCATCGCCACGGTCGTAGGTGGAATAATAATACGGCGTGTAAGCCTCGAATTCGGCGGCGCAGGTGTCCACGAGGCGGTAGCTTGGAGCGAGGTTCAGTTGTTTCCGCAGCGCGCGGATTTCGTCTTCGGATTTGCCGGAAAGGTGGGCGATTTGCCGGTCGGAAAATCCGAGCGACTTGGCGCGGGCGAGAATTTCAGCGTTGAGTGACATGAGGCGAAATTAAATTCGCCATAGTAAGCCGAAAAATTGCGTTCAAATCAAAAACAAATTTTGAAAATCCGTCCGGTGGATTCGTTTGAACCACGAAACACACGAAATGACACAAAAAATTTGAACCGAAGGCAACGAAGGAAACAAAGAATTATTTAACTTCGTTCTCTTTGTTTCCTTTTGTGCAATTATTTGTCGCACGATTTTATTTATCCCGCTTCAACAAAAATTCCGCCAACGCTTCCAACGCAATCGCCTTGCCTTTAAAAATTTTCAGCGTGGCAAACGCTTTGTTAGTCAATTGTTCTGCAATTCGCCGGGATTTTTCCAGACCGACAATCGCCGGATATGTCGCTTTTTGAACAGCGACATCCTTGCCCGCTGTTTTACCAAGTTGCTCGCTCGTTTGCGTCACGTCCAAAATGTCGTCAATCACCTGAAATGCGAGACCGACGTTGTAACCAAATTCAGTCAGCGCTTTAAGTTGCGCGGGCGGACAATTCGCGCTCATGCCGCCGAGTCGCACCGAACAACAAAGCAGCGCGGAAGTCTTGCGCTCGTGGATGAATTTCAATTCATTCACGGAAAGTTTTTTGCCCTCGCCTTCCAGATCAGCGACCTGTCCGGCGATCAATTGCAGCGAGCCGGATGCGCGGGCGATTTCCAAAATGATTTGGTCGTGCGGATAGCGCGGAAATTTTTTGCATTGCGCGGCAATTTCAAACGCCTGCGTCAGCAGCGCGTCGCCCGCGAGCACGGCCACGCCTTCGCCAAAAACCTTGTGATTCGTCGGTTTGCCGCGCCGGAAATCGTCATTGTCCATCGCCGGCAAATCGTCGTGAATCAGCGAATAGGTGTGAATACATTCAACGGCGCACGCCAACGGTATCGCGTCGGAGTCTTTTCCACCGCACGCTTCGGCAGCCGCCAGCAACAACGCCGGGCGCATCTGTTTTCCCCCGGCGAAAAGCGAATAGCGCATCGCTTTGTGGATGGTCGCCGGCTTGATTTTTTCGGAGGGCAGAAATTTATCGAGCGCGCGATTGACGGCTTCGGTGCGGGTGGCGAGAAATTGATTCAGGTCGAATGATTTTAATGCGGCCATGCGCCATGATTTTAGAGAAAATGCGGCGGCGCAGGCAACGGCATTTATCGTCCGACCATGTGCATCATGTTTTCGGCATAACGCGGGCCAGAAGCAACACCGACGGGCGCAACTTTCTCGATTTCCGCCAAGTCGCTCTTCGACAATTCAATTCCGGTCGCCGCGATATTTTCTTCGAGATATTTTCGCCGCTTGGTTCCGGGAATCGGCACGATGTCGTCGCCTTGCGCCAAAACCCACGCGAGCGCGAGTTGCGACGGCGTGCAGTGTTTTTGCGCGGCGAGCTGTTCGATGCGTTTCACTAAATCCAGATTGCGCTGAAAATTTTCGCCCTGAAATCGCGGCGAAAAACGGCGGTAATCGTCGGCGGGCAAATCTTCAAATTTCTGGAATTTGCCGGTGAGAAATCCGCGACCGAGCGGGCTGTAAGCGACAAAACCGATTCCGAGTTCACGGCACGTCGGAAGAATTTCGTCCTCGTGGTCGCGCGTCCACAACGAGTATTCCGATTGCAGCGCGGAAATCGGATGAACGGCGTGCGCGCGGCGGATGGTTTTCGCGGCGGCCTCGGACAATCCGAGAAAACGCACTTTGCCTTCCTTGACCAATTGCGCCATCGCGCCAACGGTTTCTTCAATCGGCGTGTTCGGGTCAACGCGATGCTGGTAATACAAATCAATCACGTCCACGTTCAGCCGGCGCAAACTATTTTCGCAACAGGCGCGGACGTAATCCGGTTTTCCACTGACGCCGCGAACGTTTGGATTTTTCGGGTCGCGCACGATGCCGAATTTTGTGGCGAGAATCACTTCGTCACGCCGGCCTTGAATCGCGCGCCCGACCAGTTCCTCGTTGATGTGCGGGCCATAGACATCCGCCGTGTCGAGCAACGTCACGCCCAAATCCAGCGCGCGATGGATGGTGGCGATGGATTCCGCGTCGTCGCGGCTGCCGTAAAATTCCGACATGCCCATGCAGCCCAAACCGAGTTCCGAAACCGTCAATCCTTGTTTTCCCAATTTTCGCGTTTTCATGTTTTGTTCCTTAATTTTCAGCAAGATAGCACTAAAAACGCTTTCGGCGAACGATTGATTATTTTGTTGCGTTCACCATTTCTAAATGTAGAATCCCCAGCTATTTTCTAAATGAACGCTGAATTGACAAAAAGAGCCGCCGAAAAAGTCGGCAATCCCAATGTGCTGGTGAACATCATTTCGCGCCGCGTGCGCCAGTTGAATTCGGGCGGCGGCGGCTTGAGCCGTCCGTTGATTGCGGATGCGGGAAATCTCGGCGCGGCGGACATCGCATTGCGCGAAATTTTGGAGGACAAAATCGGCTGGGATTTGCCAGAAGAAGTCGCGGCCGTCCGTCCTGCGCCCAAGAAACGCAGCCGCCATTGAGCGTGCTTTTTGATTTTCCAAAAGCCGGAGGAATTTTTCTTCCGGCTTTTTAATTTTTTGGATTCCGATAATTTAATTTCATGGCCGACATCGTGACCAATCACAAAGCCCGGCGCGATTATCACATCCTTGAAACGTTCGAGGCGGGCATCGTGTTGCACGGCACGGAGGTCAAATCCTTGCGTGCGGGCAAAGGCCAGATCGCCGACGCGTTTGCACGTGTCGAAAAAGACGAAGTCTGGCTTTACAACGCGCACATTGACGAATACTCGCACGGCAATCTGCAAAATCACGCGCCCAAAGCGCCGCGCAAATTGCTGTTGCACAAATCAGAAATCAGAAAATTGTTCGGTCTCGCCGCCGTGAAAGGCAATGCGCTGATTCCATTGGCGTTTTATTGGAAAAATGGAAAAGTGAAAGTGTCGCTTGGCGTCGGCAAAGGCAAACAACAATTCGACAAACGCGAAGACATCAAGAAACGCGATTCGGAGCGCGAATTGAAGCGCGCGACAATGAAATTCACGAAAAATAAATAAGGAAAATTGGAATTCAGAAATTTTTCAGATTCCCGTTTTCCATATCAGACTTTTCGTTCCCAATGAAATTTTCTTTCAGCTTCATTGATCGGTAAATCGTTGATGCTTGCGAAACGGCGTTGCATATAACCGAGTGAATCAAATTCCCAATTCTCGTTGCCATAAGAACGAAACCATTGGCCGGAATTGTCGTGCCACTCGTATTCAAAACGGACGGCAATTCGATTATCGCTAAACGCCCATAATGTTTTCTTCAGGCGATAATCCAATTCTTTCGCCCACTTGCCGCGCAAAAACTCTACGACTTGCGTCCGGCCATTGATGAACTCCACGCGGTTACGCCATTCCGTATTCTCGGTGTAAGCGAGCGAAACGCGTTCGGGGTCACGCGAATTCCATGCGTCTTCAGCGGCCTGAACTTTCTGGCGCGCGGTTTCTTCGGTGAACGGTGGTAATGGCGGTCGTGGATTCACAAATCGTTACGAGACGTTATCATAGAACCGAATGATGTTTTCAGCAATGTAAGACAGTGAATCCTCGACGGCAAAATGTCCGGACTTAAGCCGATGTATTTCGGCCTTGGGCAAATCCTTGAGATAGGCCTCGCCACCTTCGCGCGTGAAAAAAATGTCGTCCTGACCCCAAAAGATGATGGTCTTGGGTTGACGTTTGCGGAGGAATTCCTGCCACTGCGGATAGAGCGGCACGTTGGTGCGATAATCGTAGAACAAATCAAGCTGCACGCGCCGTGCGCCGGGTCGTTCCATAAAATACATGTCCACATTCCAATTATCCGGGCTGATGAGTTCGGGATTAGGATGGCCATGCGTATAGACGAGCTTGACTGTATCTGTTGTCAGAAAACCTTCGAGTGGCTTCTCGGTTTCAGGCGTCTTGTTTTTCCAATAAGCGTTGCGAAGCCCATCCCAGACTGCCGTAAAACCGATTTCGTAGGCATTGGTATTTTGAATGATTAACCATTCGAGCCAGTTTGGTTGGCGCGAAAGGATGCGAAATCCAACCGGCCCACCGTAATCCTGAACGTAGAGGCCGAACTTCGTGAAACCTATTTTTTTCAAGAAAGCCTCGATGACTTCAGAAATCTTGTCAAACGTATAGGCATAACCGGCGGGATCGGGCATATCAGAATTACCAAAACCGGGATAATCCGGTGCAATGACATGGAAGCAATGCGCGAGCACAGGAATCAGATTGCGATATTGATGGGACGAAGCGGGAAAACCATGAAGCAGCACGAGCTTGGGTAACTTCGGGTCGCCCGCTTCGCGGTAGAAAATTTTCAATCCATTGATTTCAATTGTCTTAAAAAGCACGTTCATAATCTCACTTTGATTTTTATTGTTGATTTTTCATTGGCAGCAGCAACGCTTTTGCGCCGTTCGTGGCACTGTAGTGTGTCTGCGGTGCCAGTGATAGCGGGCACAATTTTCGGGGATACTTACAAATCGGTGTAAATTTATGACAGCCAGTGACAAAAAAATTTTGAAAATCATGCCGAAACTGACTTCACGGCGCGTAGATGCGTTGCTGGAAGATGTGATTGGTTGCCGCTGGAGCATCAGCGTGTTACGCGCGGTGGGAAATGGCGTGAACCGTCCGGGCGCGTTGGAACGTCATATCGCTGGCATCAGCGCCAAAGTTCTCACGGATCGCCTACGCCGATTTCATCGCGCTGGGATTTTTGAGCGCGTTCAATTTCCTGAGATTCCGCCGCGTGTGGAATATCATCTTACAACATTCGGCAAAAAATTTGCAAAACTTTTGAAAGAAGTAGAAAAGTTGCAGTTAGAATTGGACGTCGTAGAGAAAAATTGAGCGCGGCAATTCTCAAGAATTTTATTCCATCGGAACAAATGCGACATCAACCGGCTTGCCGACTTCAAAACTCTGCCCGGTTTCAGTCAATTTGCCGCTCTGCTCATCAATGCGAAAAACCACGACGTTGTCAGAATCCTGATTGGCGGCGATGAGAAATTGTCCGGTCGGGTCAATTGCAAAACCGCGCGGCGTTTTGCCAAGTGTTGATTGAAATTGAACCGGCGTGAGTTGTCCCGATTTTTCGTCAATCGCAAAAACGGCGATGCTGTTGTGCCCGCGATTGGAGGCGTAAAGAAATTTACCCGAAGGATGAAGCGCAATTTCCGCGCCGGAATTGTATCCGTGAAAATCCGCAGGCAGGGTGGAAACCGTTTGGATTTCCTTCAGCGCGCCGGTTTTCGCGTCGTGCGCCAACGCCGTCACGGTGGAACCCATTTCGCTGACGACGTAAGCCCACTTTTCATCGGGCGAAAATACGATGTGGCGCGGGCCGGAACCCGGTTTCAATCCGGCAAAAGGAATTTCATTGGTCGCGAGTTGGCCGCCGGTTTCGAGATGATAAATCATCACTTTGTCCAAACCCAAATCGCAGACGTAAACGCGGTTGTCGGCATCCAGCGCGACGCAGTGCGCGTGCGGACCTTCCTGCCGGGATTTGTTGACGCTCGAACCGTGATGCTGAATCAAGGCCGTCGGCACACCAAGCAAACCGTCGGTTTGCGCCGGCAACACTTCTATATTGCCGCTGTTGTAATTAGCCACGAAAACAAATTTACCGGTCGCATCCGTGACGATGTGGCAGGGATTTGCGCCGCCGGAAAGTTGCTGGTTCAGAAATTTTAATTTGCCGGTTTGCGCGTCCAATTGGAACGCGGCGACTCCACCGCCGGGTTGACCGTTAAAATGTTCCGTTTCATTGACCGCGAAAAGAAATCGGCGGTCGGGAGAAATGGCGAGAAAGGATGGATTGACGGTTTCAACGGCCAATTCCGGCGCGCTCAATTTTCCCGACGCGCTGTCAAAACTGGAGACGTAAATGCCCTTGCTTTTGGCTCCAGTGTAAGTCCCGAAATAGACAAGAAATTTATTGGATGAAATCGTGTCGGCTTTTGTCACGGGAAAAACAATCAACAGAATCGCGAAAGCAATTAAGAACCGGAATAGCGTTTGCATAAGCTGGTATTTGCAACCATTCAATACCAGCAGCCGGAAAATTGGCAACGCCTAATTCGGGTAGGAAATGGATTACAAGGGATTACGCTTTCGCGGTTTCAGGCTTCCAATTGCGTTTGGGCGCTTTGACGACGAGGCCTTTCTTGATGGCACTGGCGGCGACACGAACATAGCGGACTTCGCCGTTGGGCATGAGCGCTTTCACGCGTTGCAAATTCACCTGAAATTTGCGCTTGGTGATGGCGGTGACGTGCGTGCCGATACCGCCGACTTTCTTGGCTTTACCCGAGCGCCAGATGATGCTGCCCTTCATCGGACGTTTGCCGGTCAATTCACAAATGCGTGCCATAAAATTCTTTCGTTAAGAGCCGCAAATGATAGCAACGAATCTTTAGGTGACAAGTCCTTTTTCAGGAAATTCTGCGTGCTTCAAACGGAAATTTTGCTTATGTTTTCCCGGCATTTTATGGCCACTTTAAAACCCTTTGCCGCACTTCGCCCGAAACCGGAACTCGCCGCGCAAATCTGCGAATTGCCTTACGACGTGATGTCGTCCGATGAAGCGCGTGAAATTGCTGCCGGAAATCCATTGAGCTTTTTGCACGTCAGCAAACCCGAAATTGATTTACCTACCGGAATAGACTTGTATTCGCCGGAAGTTTACGCGAAGGGCAAAGAGAATTTTCAGCAACTCATTTCGCAAGGCGCGCTCAAACAAGACGACCAGCCGAATTTTTATTTGTACCGGCAAATCATGGGCAAACACGCGCAAGTCGGTTTGGTCGCGGCGGCGAGTTGCGAGGAGTATTTGCGCGGCATCATTAAGAAGCATGAGTTGACGCGACCAGACAAGGAAGACGACCGCGTGCGTCACATCGAAGTACTGAATTCTCAAACCGGCCCCGTTTTTTTGACTTACAAATCCGTCGGTGCAATTGATGAATTTGTCACCAAAAAAACTGCTGAAAAACCGGCGGTGGATTTCACCGCGAAAGACGGCGTGCGTCACACGTCGTGGACAATTTCTACGCCGGACGAAATCAGATTCATCGAATCGCAATTCGCCAAAATTCCGTTTCTTTACATCGCGGACGGGCATCATCGCAGCGCGGCGGCGGCGCGCGTTTTTCAATCGCGCAAAGGCGCGGGTCACAGCGGACAATTTCTCGCCGTGATTTTCCCGCACAATCAGATGCAAATTTTGCCTTATAACCGCGTGCTGAAAGATTTGAACGGCTGGTCGCCGGAGCAATTGCTGGAAATCTTGAGCACGGCCTTTGTATTTGATCCGGCGGGAGGCAAAGCCACGCCAACGCGCAAACATGAATTGGGTTTCTATTTTCAAGGCAAATGGCACACGCTGGTCTTTCGCAAGAAACTGACCATCGCGGAAAATCCAATTGATCAACTCGATGTGACACTGCTGCAAAAACAGGTGCTCGAACCCGTGTTCGGCATTGATGACCCGCGCACGAGCAAACGAATTCATTTTGTCGGCGGTATCCGCGGCACAGCGGAATTGGAAAAACTGGTGGACAGCGGCGAATATGCCTGCGCGTTTTCGATGTTTCCGACGAGCATCGAGGATTTGATGAGCATCGCCGACGCGGGCGGCATCATGCCACCGAAAAGCACGTGGTTCGAGCCGAAGCTGCGCGACGCGATGTTCTGTCACATGATTTAATTTTGAGTTCGACACTGCGCCTTTGAAGTTCAACATTTCCGCGTGCCGGATCGTCTTCAACGCAGTTTGCGCGCCACCTTCATCGGAATGGTGACGAATGTTTTTCTATCGGCAGCCAAACTGGTTGCCGGCATTTTCGGTCATTCACACGCGCTTATTGCCGACGCTATCGAATCGTTTGCCGATGTCTTCAGTTCCATCATCGTCTGGCGCGGCGTAGTGCTGGCAGCGAAACCGGCGGACGAGGAACATCCCTACGGTCACGGCAAGGCTGAACCACTAGCGGCGGCGATTGTCGCGGGAATGTTAATGTTCGCCGCCGGCTGGATTGTCATCAAGGCTCTCAATGAAATCACGGAGCCACGCCCGTCGCCCGCGCCATTCACACTGATAATTCTCATTGCCGTCGTCATCGTGAAAGAGATTTTATTCCGTTTCGTCCGGCGCGAAGGCACGTTGGCGGATAATTCCGCCGTCCGTGCGGACGCGTCGCATCATCGCAGCGACGCCATCACGTCGTTTGCCGCCGGCGTTGGTATCAGCATTTCATTGATTGGCGGCGAAGGTTATGCCGCGGCGGATGATTGGGCAGCAATTGCCGCGGCGTGTGTCATTGCGTGGAATGGTTTTCGCCTGTTGCGCCCGGCATTGAATGAATTGATGGACACCGCCCCAAATCGTGAAATCCGCGACGAGATTCGTGCGTTGGCGGAAAAAGTTCCCGGCGTCGCGCGCGTGGAAAAATGTTTCGTGCGCAAAATGGGCTATCAATTTTACGTGGATATGCACGTCGAAGTGGAACCGCAAATGACCGTATTGCGCTCGCATGAAATCGCGCATGAAATTAAAGACCATGTGCGCGCGGAAATTCCCCGCGTGCATGATGTATTGGTGCATATCGAGCCGTTGGGCATTCCGGCCAAACAATCGGCGCGGTGAAATTCCCCGCCGGTTTTTCGCCTTGAAAAATTGTAACGCGGCTTTTTATTTTGCGTCTGGTTTTGGTATGAAATGGAACAAAGGATTCACGCTCATCGAATTGCTGGTGGTTATCGCCATCATCGCGATTCTCGCGGCGATGCTGTTGCCCGCGCTGGCTTCGGCCAAGCAAAAGGCGTGGGCGGTCACTTGTACTTCCAATCTGCATCAAATTAGTCTCGGCATGAAAATGTTCGCGGACGATAACAATGAATTTTATCCGCAATCCGGCGCGAACATCGCGTGGAACACCAACACGCCCGACGCTTCGACCAATGGCTGGATGCAGCAGATTTTTTCCTACGTTGGAAACACGAACGCCTATCATTGTCCCGGCAATGTCCAATTACCCGTGGCCAATCAATCGCCGTTCAATTATTTCAACGGCGTGCGCGCGGCTTACATTGATGCCGGCCAATTTGCCGCCGTGAAAAACACACGGATTTTATTTCCGTCGGCGTATGTGTTATCAGGCGACACGATTGACAACGCGCAGTATTTTTTCCGCGACGATTGCGACAAAGACGACTATTCACAAAATTGCGTTGGTGGCGAAGTGAACGGCACGCCCGCCGTTCAATGGCAGGCGCACAATAAAGGCCAGAACATCCTCTTTGCCGATGGTCACGCGAAGTGGTATAAAGGTTACGATACGAACGAAATGACATTCCGCTACGCTTCGATGCACGGGTGGGAGTGAATCAGTTCTATCTGGCAACTTGTGGTTTCGGGAAATTCCCCGATTGAATATACAAAAACTGCACTCGCGGTGTCTATTTATTAACTGAACGCTGCAAGCGTGTGGTCATGCCCGGTCAGCAGTGAAATTTGCTTTTCTTGCGACATTTCACTTCGGCTGGTATTAAACCATCGCACGCCTTTTCAGCGCGATTCCATCGCTGAGTTACAACCTATGATGAATGCGAGCAAAGTTCTCCTTGCCTCTGTCATTGCCGTGATGGTGTTCGGTGCGCTGGCGGTGAAATGGATTTTCTTTCCGGCCATCAACGAATCCTATTTCACGATGAACGTCCAAGCCTTTCGAAAGGTTCCGTTCGGACTGGTGGTTGTGCGTCCGACACATTTCCCGAAAACTGCGCGAAAGGGGACCATGTCAGATTCTGTCGTGGTTGATGGCGAACCGGTCCGGCGGCTGTTGGGCCGTAACGTGACTTTCAAACAGCTCATCGCGGCGGCTTATGGCCAGACACCGGTCCACGTGGTGTTGCCAGCGGATGTCCCCGGCACCAATTTTGATTTTCTGGTCACAGTGAAGGGCGATCTTCAGCAGAGTTTGCAGGTGGCCATCCGTAAACAGCTCGACTACATCGCGCAGGTGGAGCAGCGGGACACTGAAGCTCTGGCGCTCAAAGTTGTGAACGCCGAGCTGCCGGCATTCACAATCAGTGCCGATGTGAAATCCTCCGCCAAATTCAATCACGGACGATTCTATTTCACCCACATGCGACCCGGAATGTTAGTGGACTGGTTTGAAGAAAACCTCAAAGTGCCGGTTGCCGACGAAACCGGCCTCACCAATTTTTATGATTTTTCAATTGATTGGAGTCCGCAAACGCAGCGAGAAATAAACGATGAAAAAACCGCGCCCGCCGTTGTAAAAAAATTTGTAAATGGCTGGGGGCTGGTGCTGGAGCCGGATCCTGAGCCGGTCGAAATGCTTGTGGTAAAGAGAGCAACATGACGCCATGACACGCAACACACATCAGAACGGCTTCACGCTGATCGAATTGCTGGTCGTCAGCGCCATCATCGCGATTCTCGCAGCGATGCTGTTGCCGGCACTGGCGCGCGCGAAGTCCAAGGCGCAACAAATGCAATGCCTGAACAATCTCAAACAATTGCAGCTTGGCTGGCTTCAATATGCGTACGAACAGAACGATGTTCTGCCAATCAACGCGCAAGAAGACGACGGCTACTCGCCAAATGCGAGCACGACAAATTCCTGGGTGGTCGGTGACGCCACCTATTCCGCCGATCTTTCGTTTCTCAAGCGTGGCACGATTTTCCCCTATGTCGGGGACGCGGATGTCTATCACTGTCCTTCGGATCATTCCTTGGTCAACAACATGAACATACTCCGAACGCGGAGCTATTCGCTGGATTATTATTTAAACGGAAGCATAGACGCGCAATACCAAGGGTTTCTACCGCCAAGCATCTTGATTGGTCTGGCGACGCGTTATGCAAGCGTCTCTCATCCTTCAACGGCCTTTGCGTTTTTAGATGAACATGAAATGACAATCGAAGATGGCGTCTATTTGCTTTATCGCGACCCGGACAACACTTGGCAAAACGCGCCGTCGGATCGCCACAATCGCGGTTTAAACCTCTCTTTTGTTGATGGCCATTGCGAATATTGGCACTGGCGCGCGCCCAAAACAATGGACGGTTTGTCGGAGGTGGCCGCCAGCGATGATGATTTGCAGGATTTAAGACGATTGCAGGCGGCCTTGGCCAACACGCAATGAGTGGTCTTCCTCAAAGACTTGCCAGTGGCGAGCATTGCTTTTGCAATTCATTTCCATTTTGCGTTTCACAACGCTTCGCGGTTTAATATCCGCCGCATGAAAATTGTTTTAGCCTATTCCGGCGGACTCGACACGTCCGTTCTGCTTTCGTGGATTAAAGAAACCTACAACGCCGAGATGATCGCGTTCTGCGCGAACATCGGGCAGGAAGACGAACTCGCCGGCCTCGCAGCGAAGGCCAAGAAAACCGGCGCGTCGAAAATTTATATTGACGATTTGCAGGAAGAATTTGCGTGCGACTTCATTTTCCCGATGCTGCGCGCGGGCGCGATTTACGAGGGACAGTATTTTCTCGGCACAAGCATCGCGCGCCCACTCATCGCCAAACGCATGGTTGAAATCGCCAAGAAAGAAAAAGCCGACGCCATCGCGCATGGTGCGACGGGCAAAGGCAATGATCAGGTGCGTTTTGAATTGACCGCCGCGGCGCTTGCGCCGGATTTGCAAGTCATCGCGCCGTGGCGTGACACGCGTTATCGCAACGAATTTCCCGGTCGGCAGGAGATGATTGATTATTGCGCCAAGCACAAAATTCCCGTGCAAGCCAGCGCAAAGAAACCGTATTCGATGGACCGGAATCTTTTACACATCTCCTACGAAGCCGGCATTTTGGAAGATCCGTGGTTCGATTCCTACGATTTGAAAAATCGCAGCTACTTCACCACTTTATCCGTGTTGCCGGAAGATGCGCCGAACAAATCGGAATTTGTCGAAATTGATTTTGTGAAAGGCGACGCCGTTGCCGTGAACGGAAAGAAATTGAATCCGCTCGGCGTGATGCGCGCGTTGAACAAAATCGGTGGCAAACATGGTGTTGGTCGCGTGGACATGGTGGAAAATCGTTTTGTCGGCATGAAATCGCGCGGCGTTTATGAAACGCCCGGCGGCGCGATTTTGCATTTTGCGCATCGGCAAATGGAAAGCCTTACGATGGATCGCGAAGTCATGCACCAACGCGACGCGTTGATTCCGAAATACGCCGAACTTGTCTATAACGGATTTTGGTATGCGCCCGAACGCCTCGCGTTGCAAGCCTACGTCGAAGAATCGCAGCGCAACGTCACCGGCACGGTGCGCGTAAAATTGTATAAGGGCAACATCATGGTCGCTGGACGCAAATCCGCCGTGAGCCTTTACAATCCGCACATCGCCACGATGGAAGCCGATCTGACCAAAGCCTACAATCAGGACGACGCCACTGGCTTCATCCGCTTGAACGGTCTGCGCCTGAAAGTCGCGGCAAAAGTGCAGAAAAATAAATTCAAATGAATTTTCGACGCGCAACGACAAATGATTGCGCTCTGCTTGCGGAGTTGAATCATCAGTTGATTCGCGACGAAGGCCATCGGAATAAAATGACTGTTCCCGAATTGGAGCAGCGGATGAAAGGCTGGCTTGCGTCCGAATACACCGCAATGATTTTTGAAAAAGATGGAGAAGTTGTCGCTTACGCTTTGTATCATGAGCAGCCGGAAGAAATTTATTTGCGTCAACTCTTTGTTGTGCGGCATCGGCGCAGGCAGGGCATCGGTCGAGCAACAATTGAAATTCTGCGCTCAAAAATCTGGCCAAAGAACAAGCGGCTAACAGTTGAAGTTCTCGCTCGAAATGAAACAGCGGTTACATTTTGGCGGTTGGCCGGCTATAAGGATTACAGCTTGAAGCTGGAAATTTTACCGACCAATCCGTGAAGTTTATTCAAGCTCGGTCAAACCAAGTTGCTCGCGGAAGGCATAGAGCACATCAAGGTAATGTCGGCTTTTGATGTGTTGGTAAAAGCAGACGAGCGAAGTGACAATCAGAAGAACGCCCAGGCAACCGAAAGTGTTGAACGGATTCCAATCGGGCATGTTGCCGCCAAAAATGAGCGCGCTGAAGGAATTTTCCTCAAGCACTTTGAACAGGATGAGCATGGCTTTGACGGCGATGAAAAAGGCGAGCGCGACGAGGTTGCCAATGCCTTTGGAAAAAAAGTAACGGCGGCGGTCTTGAACATTCTTCAAAATCTCTTCGGCGCTGTGGGAGCGGAGCAGGCCAAGAAACAGTCGCCACCCGCCAAAAGCCGTCCACAAGACGTAGCCGCAAACGAGAGTGGCGACGGTGAGGTTAATCCAAAACGAGACACGCATAGAACGACTTGCGGTTTCAACGTTTGCGTTTTTCTTCTTTTTTGCGGAAAAGGTTTTGCGTGTCAACCATGTTGAGGGCGGAAAGGTCGAGGCCGCCGCCGGGTTCACGTTCGCCCGCAACCTTGAGCTGGCGGGCGATACGCTTGACGGCTTTGGCGGAATGATATTTCACGGTGCCAACGCCGACTTCGGATTTGAAAATGACGACGACAAGACAGTGTTCGTCTACATTGACGACGAACAAACTGTAAACTTCGCCTTGCTGATACGTGCTGTTGAAATCTTTTTCGTTCACCAAACCGGCGATGGTTTGATTGGCCATGAACGCGCCGGAAGCGAGCGCCGCGATGGTGGTGAGGTCGAAATCGCCCATCTCGGCCTCAATCCCTTGCGAGGTGATGAGGAAACCGCCTTTGTCAATGATCATCGCCGCCGTGGCGTCCGCAGATTCCACGAATTCGGTGAGGGCGGCATCCAATTTCTGAATGTCTTCCTCGATCAATTGCGGCAAGGTAGCCATGTCATGCATATTGTGGAACGCTTTGGTTGATGAACTTGTGCAGCAACAAACGCGTAATCATGTTCAGCGATTCAAACACGCCTTCGCATTTGTGCGCGCTCGCGGTGAACGAGGGCACCTGCACTTCACGATTGTTCAGGAGAAATTCCATGTATTCAACCGGCGCGACGTTCGGCAAATCGCGCTTGTTGTATTGCAACACGTAAGGGATTTCACCCAATTCAAGCTTCAGCGATTTCAAATTGTCCACGAGGTTTTGGAAACTCTCGACGTTTTCGGGCATCTTTTCATATTGCGAATCGGCGACAAATACGATGCCATCCACACCGCGCAAGACGAGCTGGCGCGTGGTGTTGTAAATGACCTGGCCAGGAACGGTGTAAAGCTGGAATTTGGTCTTGAAACCTTTGATCGTCATCGCCTCAATCGGCAAGAAGTCGAAGAACAAAGTGCGGTCGGAACTCGTCGCGAGCGAGACGAGTTTGCCCTTGTTGCCGGCGGCGGTCTGGACGTGATCGTGGACTTGCACCAAGTTGGTCGTCTTGCCGCCCATCGCGGGGCCGTAATAGACGACTTTGACCTGTAATTCTTTGGTGGCTTGGTTGATGATGGCCATAACTTTATAATTTTTTGCGGTCCAATTCACTGGCCAACATGGCCAATTGCGCGGTCG
>DASZXH010000039.1:0-77476 GCA_035545995.1 Verrucomicrobiia bacterium | reverse complement strand
CGGTGACGGCACAAAGAACCACCAATAAAATAAAAATTCCGATTTCTTTTTTCATTTGTAAATCAATCTTGAAAAGCAGGTTTTGCAGCAGGAATCTTTTTGCCGATGGCCAATTGCATGACGTTTTCTTCATTGCAATCAGGACGTTCCAGCACACCGGTGATTTCGCCTTCGTGCATCACGGCAATGCGGTCGCTTACATTCAAAATTTCTTCCATGTCGCTGCTGATCATCAGAATCACCGTCCCCTGCTCCGCCAATGTGCGCATGAGCCGGTAAATTTCCGCCTTCGCGCCGACATCAATTCCGCGGGTCGGTTCATCCAAAATCATGACCTTGGGATTCATCGCCAGCCATTTGCCTAATACAACTTTCTGTTGATTGCCGCCGCTTAAATTCAAAACGCGCGTTTCAATCCCGGGCGTTTTGACTTTCAGTGAATCCACTTGTTGCCGCGCCACTTCACATTCGCGACGGCGGGAAATCAATCCGAATTGTGAAACGTTTCGCAATGAAGGCAGGCTGACATTTTCGCGGATGGTCATTTCAACCACCAATCCTTCCGTGCGCCGGTTTTCCGGTGCGAGATAAATGCCATGAGCAATCGCGTCGCGCGGCGTGTTGACAGATATTTCCCGTCCGTCCAAATGAATTTCTTTTTGTGGTGAGGAATCCAAACCGGCAATCACTTTGGCCATTTCCGAACGACCGGCGCCAACCAGTCCAGCGAATCCAAGAATTTCTCCGCGTGCCGCATCAAAAGAAACTGATTTATTCGGATAAAGCGATGAAACAGCATTGCGCACTTTGAGAAATCCCGGTGTCGGCGTCACGGTTGATTGAACGTAAAAGCTTTTGATTTCGCGCCCGACCATCAGGCTGACCAAGCGGTCGTGCGAGGATTCCGCGTGCGATAATTCGCCTGCGTTTTTGCCGTCACGCAAAACGACAACGCGGTCGGCGCACTCATCAATCTCACCCAATCGGTGAGAAATATAAATGATGCTGACACCTTGTTCGCTCAATTCACAAACCAGTTCAAGCAATCGTTTCGTTTCAGAGAGCGTCAGGCTTGAAGTCGGCTCGTCCATGATGATCAAACGCGCGTTAAGCGAAATGGCCTTGGCGATTTCGACCATTTGCTGTTGTGCAATGGGAAGTTTGCTGAGCCGCGTGCGCGTGGAAACGTTCAAGCCGAGTCGTTTCAAAAATGGTTCCGTGTTGGTATGAATTTTTGCACGCTGAATCAAACCCAACGCATTTCTTGGTTCGCGGCCAAGGAAGACATTTGCCGCCACATCCAAATTTTCCAAGACATTGAGTTCCTGATGGATGAAACCGATGCCCAAACGAATGGAATCCTGCACGCCTTGAATTTGTGTCGGCTGGCTATCCAAAAGAATCTGCCCTTCGTCGGGCTGGTGAACGCCGCCAAGGATTTTCATCAACGTGGATTTACCCGCGCCGTTCTCACCGCAAATCGCGACAACTTCACCTTTGCCAATTTGAAAACTGACGTTGTCGAGCGCAACGACGCCGGGAAATCTTTTGGAAATCCCGCGCATTTCAAGCAACGGCGCAGAAGTCATTATTGACCGAGCAATTGTTTTTCCCTGGCCTGAATTTCAGCGGCGTTGGTTTTGGTCACGGCAATCGTGGGAACAAAAATTTTTCCGTCCGTGCCGGCCAGCACGGACTTGTCGCCGCGTAGATATTTGTCCATGCGCGTGATGGCCTGTTTGCCGAATTCATACGGCTGCTGAACGACCGTGCCATAGATGTCGCCGGAAGCCACGCCCGACAGCGTGTCTGGAAGATCGTCAAAGCAAACAATTTTTACTTTGCCGCTCATGTTGGAATTACGGACAGCATGTAGAATCGCCGGACCGTTGTAATCCCACAGGCCAACCAAACAGACAATATCGGGATATTTGACAAGGGTATCCGCGGCATTGTTTTGTGCCCGAATGGGATCGGCATCGTCAGTGCGCGTATCAATGATTTGGATGTTGGAACCTTCAAGAGCTTTTTTGATCCCCGCACTTCTTTCCTTGGCATTTTGTGCATCTACATTGCCGACAAAGAGCATGATTTTGCCACCCTGTGGAAGCGCCTCTTTGATGAGTTGCCCGGCCTGCACGCCTGCCGCAACGTTGTCTGTGCCGATGTAACAAACACGTTTGCTTTTTGGCGCATCACTGTCTGTAGTAATGAGTAAGGTCTGGCTGGCGACTTTGTCCAAGAAGGCCGTCTGGTTATCCGGGTCATCCACGCTGACAGCAACACCGTCCACGCCGGCGGCAACCAAGTCGTTTAGAATTTGTTGCTGTCCGGCAGCATCCGGCGTTGAAGGAATCCGAAAATCCACCTCCACATCACCAAGTTCCTTGGCTGCATCGTTACAACCTGCGCGCGCAATCGTCCAGAAATTTGCCGCGGTGTTGCTCACAAACGCCAGTTTCAACTTCTTTTGCGTAGCGCTGTTTGAATTGGTCGCGCCGCTCTCATTTTTGTTGCAAGCGGACAAAATGGTTGCAACGCCCAGCGCCAAAACCAGCGATTGAATTCGTTTCATGGTTGGTTGAGTTCTTGTTTTGAAAATTTATTTCCGGCCATGATATGTATCCGAACCGTGTTTGCGAAGAGAATTTTATTTATCAATTTTTGCGGAGCGAACTGCGTGTGCGAGTGCAAAAATCGGTTTGCACAAGATTTTCAATCCATTGATCTACAAATGTAAAAATCATTCATCAATTTAGCCCGACTGAAATGGGAATCATTGGAGAATAATCCATATCTTATTGAGTGACAGAAGGTTTGATTGCGGCGAGTATAAACAAGATTCCACAAATTATGAAAAATTATGTAGCACAATTTTTCCGGGCAATCACCTTGTTTGCGTTGCTCGCGATGTTTGACTCGTCTGGTCAGGCTCAATCCGTCGTTATTACCAATTACACATTTGATACTCCCGCTTCGGCAAGTCCTCCGGTTTGGCGGGTTTGGAATAGTGGAATTTTTCAATACGTCACGAATCAGTGGGACTCCAGTGATGCCGACGACAATCCGGATTCCGGCTCATTGTTGATCACGAGCGCTTTCAGTAGCGCAAACCAGCAAAGTGTCGTCTGGACCGGCGATTACAGCCCCGTCTTGAATGGCGCGCAAATCACCAATTTTTCCTGCTACATCCGGTTCGATCCGAGTTCCGCGACCAATGCTTCAAGCATGACGTTCGGAACGATTGTTTTCTATCTGGACACGACGCCCGGTGGCGCTTACCCGCAAACACAGATTGGCGGCTATTATTCGGTTCCAGCCGGCAATACGAATTGGGTGTTTTTTTCCGTTCCGGTGAACATCAGCTCAAGCGTCTACGGAATCATGATTCAACTACAGACTTATGGCAACGCGCTGAGCGGAACTTCAAAAATGTATGTGGATGATGTCCAACTTACAGGAACGGCGCCTCAGCCGCCGCCACCGCCCATCAGCGGTGTTTCCACTGTGGATTGGAACAACGTGCATCAGCGAATTGACGGTTTTGGCGCTTCATCGGCGTGGAATGGCAGTTGGAACACCGCTGAAGCCGATTTGCTCTTTTCAACCAACAATAATATTTCTTACAAATCGGCCACCTACAACGGCGCTGGCCTCTCTTTGTTGCGAAACCACATCGCTTACGCCGGCACAACTTCCGCAAGCGCAGTTCCAACCACGGTGGAAACATCCATTATGCAAATGGCGCAGGCTCGTGGAGCGAGAGTTTGGAGCACACCGTGGACGCCGCCGGCTGGATTCAAGAACACCAACGACATTTATGATAGTTTGCCCATTACGAATGCAATAAACGGTGGAAGTTATCTCGGTAGTGGAAATAATATCACCAACGTAAATTACGCCAGCCAGTTGGCCAATTACGTGGCCAGCATGAAAAACACCTATGGAATAAATCTTTACGCCATTTCCGTTCAAAATGAACCGGACGCAAGTGTTAACACCTACGAAGCATGTCAATGGACCGGCGCACAAATCCATGACTTCACCACCAATCTATACAACGCGCTGGCAGCCATGGGAGTTGGTTCCACCAAAATCATGATCCCTGAAAGCGAGAATTGGACCGACCCGCATAATCTGGCGGGACCGACATTGAACGATCCAAACACGGCAGCCGCCGTAAGCATCGTCGCCAATCATGATTATGTGGCGAACAATGCCGTTGGAGATCAAACCGCACCCGCGGCCTTGAACACGTCAGGCAAGGCTTTGTGGGAAACGGAAGTCGCGCTGCTTTCCGGCAGCGATAGCAGCATTGCCAACGGCGTCTATTATGCGCAACGGATTTATCAATACATGACCCAGGCGCAGGCAAATGCCTATCATTATTGGTGGCTGGTTTCCCTTTCATCCACGTCAGGCAACGAAGGATTGTTGGACAACAACGCTGCTCCCACCAAGCGCTTGTTCACCTTTGGCCAATACAGCCGGTTCATTCGCCCGAATTTTTATCGCATCAACGCAACATCATCTCAACCTTCGGCTTTAATCAGCGCTTACAAAGATTCCAACTCGCCCGCGTTTGCGATTGTCGTGGTCAACACCAATGCCGCCACCGATGTAATACAGACGTTCAACCTGACCAATTTCACCGCCACTTCCGTGACACCGTGGATTACGTCCGACACACTTTCATTGGCGTCGCAAACGGCCGTGAACGTCACCAACGCGTCATTCACTTACACCATTCCGGCCATGAGCGTCGTGACCTTTGTCGGGCAAGCCGGTGTTCAAAACACCACACCGGTTTTAGTGCCTGTTCCCGACGAAACAGACAATGTCGGCGTTACCTTACTCGTTACGAATATTGCGACAGATTCCGATTTGCCGCCGCAAACGCTGACATTCAGTCCGGCAAACTCCCTGCCGGCCAATGCGACCATCAATTCGTCCAATGGAATTTTCAACTGGCGTCCGCTCGTCAGTCAGGCCAACACGACCAATCTGATTCAAATCCAGGTTACAGACAATGGTTCGCCCAATTTGAGCGCCACCAACAGTTTCAACGTGATTGTCAATGCGATTACCAATCCCATAATCAGTTCTGCAAATCTGAATCAGGGGCAATTCAGAATAACCATCAACGGGCCGCAAGGACCTGATTACACTTTGCTGACCTCGACCAATTTGACGGATTGGCAGACAGTATTCATGACGAATTCTCCGGTTACGCCTTTCATATTGACCGGTATCAATTTCGCTGACCCGACGAGATTTTATCGAATTCAAATCGGACCATGATGCGCCAAGAGATTTACAACGCGATGTGCCAAACAAGCGAAATTACTTTCGCCCTAATTTCGTCTTTCTGTAATCTCGTTTAGTTTGTGGTTTAGCTCACACTATCACCCAACACTTGTCCATCATTTCGAGACAAGGCCAGTCGTTCCCAAAGGGCAAACTGTTTGCGTATACCATTTTGCATAGTTACAATGAGTAGATTATATGGCTAATATGCCGCCCGTTCTTAATCACTTGAGCCTCGCTTGGTTGGAAGGCCTGTATGCGGACTATTTGCGCGATCCGGCGTCGGCTCCGCCGGAGTGGCGGCGTTATTTTGCCGGATTGGTCAACGGCGAAGCCGCCGAATCGCCGTCCGCGCTGGAACCGTCTTTTCGCGCTTACAGTGTTTTCAATCCGCCGCCTGTCCGGCGCGGCGGTCTGGCGCAGCGCGAAGAATCCAGTGTGGCGGGACGGCAGGAACGTGTGGATGCGCTCGCCCGCAGTTACCGCACGCGCGGCCACATCATCGCGCAAATTGATCCATTGCGGCAGCCCAAGCCAGCGCCGCCGGAACTCGACCCGGCTTATTTCGGCTTGACGGACGCGGATTTGGATCGTCCGTTCGCCTGTGCGACGATGGAGCCGAAACGTCTATTGCCGCTGCGCGAAATCATCGAACGGTTGCGCAATACTTATTGCCGTTCCATCGGCGTGCAGTTCATGCACATTGACGATTTTGAAACGCGCTACTGGTTGCAGGAACGCATGGAACGTTCGCAAAATCGTCTCGCGCTCAGCCGCGACGAACAACTGCGCATCCTCACGCGGCTGACCGACGCGGTGACGTTCGAGGAATTCATCCGCAAAAAATTCATCGGCGCAAAAAGTTTTTCGCTCGAAGGCTGCGAGAGTTTGATTCCGCTGCTGGATTTGGCGATTGAACGCGCCGGCGAACAGGGCGTGAACGACATCGTTTTGGGCATGGCACATCGCGGGCGGCTCAACGTGCTGGCCAACATCATCGGCAAAAGTCCGCGCGAAATTTTCCGCGAATTTGAGGACACGGATTCCAAAGCCAAAACCGGCGGCGGCGACGTGAAGTATCATCTCGGTTACAGCAACGATTATGTGACCGCTGTCGGCAAAAAAGTGCATTTGTCGCTTTGCTTCAATCCAAGCCACTTGGAATTTGTGAATCCCGTTGCCACCGGTCGCGTGCGCGCCCGGCAGGACGACGCCGGCGACACGGAGCGGACGCGAGGCATGGCGTTGTTGATTCACGGCGACGCGGCGTTCATCGGCGAAGGCGTGGTGCAGGAGACGCTGAATTTGAGCCGCGTGCCCGGCTACACCATCGGCGGCACGTTGCATGTCATCATCAACAATCAAATCGGTTTCACCACGCCGCCCGACGAAGGCCGTTCCACGATGTATGCCACCAGCGTGGCGAAAATGCTGCCCGCGCCGATTTTCCACGTGAACGGCGAAGACCCCGAAGCCGTCGCGCAATGCGTGCTGCTCGCGCTGGAATTCCGCGCCAAATTCAAACTGGACGTAGTGATTGATATGTATGGCTACCGCCGTCTCGGCCACAACGAAAGCGACGAGCCGACGTTCACGCAGCCGGTATTGTATCGGCGCATCGCCCAGCGCAAGCCGGTGCGCGAAGGGTATCTGGAACATTTGCTGAAACTCGGCGAAGTCACTCGCGCCGAAGCCGACGAAATCGCCGAACACCGCCAGGCGTTGCTGGAAAAAAATCTCGCCGAAGCCCGCAGCGCGGCCAGCGCGCAACTCAAACTCGTGCGCTCGGCCAAATGGAAAAATTATTTCGGCGGCCCCGAACCGGCGGATGAACCCGTCGCCAACGTAGAGAAATCAAAACTGGCGGATTTGCTGGAAGCGCAAACGCGTCTGCCCGCCGATTTTCACCCGCATCCGAAAATCCAGCGTGTGTTGGAAGCGCGTCAAAAAATGGCGCATGGCGAACAGGCGTTGGACTGGGCCGCCGCCGAATCGCTGGCTTTCGCCACGCTGGCGACGTCCGGCGCGCGCGTGCGGTTGAGCGGCGAGGACTGCGGACGCGGCACGTTCAGCCATCGGCACGCGGTCTTGCACGATTTTGAGGACGGCCATCTTTACACGCCGTTGCAGCATCTCGCGCCCGACCAAGCGCCGGTGGATATTTGGAACAGTCCGCTCTCCGAAACCGGCGTGCTCGGTTTTGATTACGGTTACAGTCTCGATTGCCCTAGCGGTTTGATTTTGTGGGAAGCGCAATTCGGCGATTTCGTCAACGCGGCGCAGGTGATTGTGGACCAATTCCTCGTCAGCGCGGAAAAAAAATGGGACCACTGGAGCGGCTTGGTGCTACTGCTGCCGCACGGCCTCGAAGGACAAGGGCCGGAACATTCCAGCGCGCGGCTGGAGCGATTTCTCCGGCAAGGCGCGGAGGACAACATTCAAATCGTGTATCCGACCACGCCCGCTCAGTATTATCATTTACTGCGGCGGCAGGCGTTGCGTCGCTGGCGCAAACCGCTCGTCGTGCTCACGCCCAAAAGTTTGCTGCGCCATCCCAAATCCGTTTCCCCGCTGGACGAACTCGCCAGCGGCCATTTTCAACGCATCATTCCCGACGAACAGCCGGACGCCGCGGCCAAAATCCAGCGCGTGCTGTTGTGCAGTGGCAAAATTTATTTTGAACTGGCCGAACACCGCGAAAAATTGAAACGCAACGAGGTCGCCATTCTGCGCGTCGAACAACTTTATCCCTTGTCGGACGAATTGCTGCAATCCGCGCTGGCGAAATACGCCGACGGCACGCCCGTGTTTTGGGTGCAGGAAGAACCGGCGAACATGGGCGCGTGGTATGATTTCCGCGTGCGCTTCGGCGAACGCCTGCTCGGACGCTGGCCGTTCGCGGGCGTTTCGCGCCCCGCTTCCGCCAGTCCCGCCAGCGGTTCGGCGAACGCCCACAAACGGGAACAAGCCGCCGTCATCGCGCAAGCTTTTGGAGAAAAATAAAATTATGACCATTGAATTGAAAGTGCCCGCCGTCGGCGAATCCATCACCGAAGTCGAAATCGGCGACTGGCTGAAAACTGAAGGCGCAACCGTTGCCAAAGACGAAGCCGTCGCCGTCATCGAAACCGAAAAAGCCACCGTGGAACTGCCCGCGTCCGCCGCCGGCACGCTGACCAAAATCCTTAAACGCAAAGGCGAAACCGCCAAAGTCGGCGAAGTCGTCGCCCAAATGGAAGCCGGCAAAACCGAAGCGGCAACGACGACGCCCGCGCCGACATCTCCGGCCAAAACGGAGAAAGTTGCGGAAAAATCTGCAGAAAAAACCGCCGCCGAAAACGTGAAGACAACGCCTTTGGCCAAGCGGATTTTGGAGGAACATAATTTGCGCGCCGACGAAGTGTCCGCCACCGGCCCCGGCGGTCGCGTGTCGAAAGAAGATGTGTTGCGCCACGTCGAGCAACTTCAAAAAGAAGTCAAAACCGAATCATCCGCGCCCGCGCCGATTGCCAAACCGACGGCGTCCGCGCGCGAAGAACAAGTCGTCCGCATGACCTTGCTGCGCCGCACCATCGCCAAACGACTGGTGGAAGCGCAACACACGGCGGCGTTGCTCACGACATTCAACGAAGTGGATATGTCATCCATCCTCGCGTTGCGACAGCAATATCAGGAAACGTTCCAGAAAAAATACGGCATCAAACTCGGCTTCATGTCGTTCTTCGTCAAAGCGGTGATTGACGGCCTGAAACAATTTCCGCAGTTGAACGCGGAAATTCGCGGCACGGACATCGTGTATCACAATTATCACGACATCGGCCTCGCCGTCAGCACGGAGCGCGGATTGGTCGTTCCCGTTTTGGCCGACGCCGACCGTTTGAGTTTTGCGGAAATCGAACGCGCCATCGTGGACTTCGCGCAACGCGCCCGCGACGGCAAAATCAAACCCGAAGAATTGGAAGGCGGCACGTTCACCATCACCAACGGCGGCGTGTTCGGTTCGCTGCTCTCCACGCCACTCGTCAATCCGCCGCAAAGCGGCATTTTGGGAATGCACGCCATTCAGGAACGCCCCATCGCGGTGGCGGGACAAGTCGTCATCCGTCCGATGATGTATATCGCGCTGACTTACGACCACCGCATCGTGGACGGCAGGGAAGCCGTGCAATTCCTGCGCCGCGTCAAGGAAACCGTGGAAAACCCGGAGCGGATGTTGCTGGAAATTTGAGTCTCAAAATTTCTAACCTAAAAAATGAAACCTCCGGGAACTTGTTCTCGGAGGTTTTTGTTTAAGAATTCAAACGTGATTCAAATATGGATAGCGAGGTTGTAAGCCTGTCCCGTGGCTTCATGCACGGCTTCGCTCAAGGTCGGATGCGCGTGAATCGTCGCTTCGATTTCTTCGTGCGTCGCTTCGAGTGTGATGGCGAGGCCGAGTTCGCCAATCATTTCCGTCGCTTCCGCGCCGACGATGTGCGCGCCCAAAATTTCGCCGTGCGGTTCGCCGAAAATGAGTTTCACAAAACCATCAATCTCACCGACGGCGCGCGCTTTGCCGCTCGCGGAGAACGGAAATTTGCCGACTTTGAATTTCAATCCCTGCTCCTTCGCCGCGCGCTCGGTCAGGCCGACGCTCGCCACCTGCGGCTGGCAATAGGTGCAACTGGGAAAGACGTTGACGCGTTTCGGAACGTGATTCGTGAACATCCCCTCAACCGCCTGAATCGCCTCGTAACTGGCGACGTGCGCGAGCAGCGGCGGCCCGATGATGTCGCCCGCCGCATAAACGCCCGACACGCTCGTCTGATAACGATCCGTCGTCTGGATGAAATTGCACGGCGTGAGTTGCAGCGACAGACCGGGCGGCAGCAACGGCTGCACGCCGATGGCGACGAGGCAGACTTCGGCTTCGAGCGTTTCCGCTTTTTTGCCTTCGACGGAAATTTTCACGCCGTTTTTTCCGGCTTCCGCCTTGACCACTTTCGTGCCGGTCAAAACTTGAATGCCTTGTTTGGCGAACGCTTTTTCCACCGCCTGCGACGACTCGGTGTCTTCGAGCGGCAAAATGTTCGGCATCATTTCGACGAGCGTCACTTTCGTGCCGAACGCGTTGAAGAAATAGGCGAACTCCACGCCAATCGCACCCGCGCCGATGATGATGATGCTCTTGGGTTGTTTTTCCAAAATCATCGCTTCGCGGCTGCCGATGACGGTTTTGCCGTTGAACGGAAAATCGGGCATGGGACGCGACACGACGCCGGTGGCCAGCAAAATGTTCGCGGCTTCAAGTTTTTGTGTTTTGCCGTCGCTGCTTTTTACGCTCACAACACCGGCGCGTTCGAGCGACGCTTCGCCGCGAATATAATCCACTTTGTTTTTCTTGAATAAATACTCGATGCCGGCGGCGTTTTTATCGGCCACGTCGCGGGAGCGTTTGACCACTTTGCTCCAGTCGTAGCGCAAATTATCGAAGGCGAAACCAAATTCGTCCGCGCGCTGTTTCATCAGTTGAAACAACTCCGCGTTGCGCAACAGCGATTTGGTGGGGATGCAACCCCAGTTCAAACAAGTGCCACCCGCGCGGTCTTTTTCGACGCACGCCACTTTTTTCCCCAGTTGCGCGGCGCGAATCGCGCCGACGTATCCGGCGGGGCCGCCGCCAATGACAATCAAATCGTAACTCATAAATTCAAGATAACATCAAAACAACATTAGAGTAACATCCACACCGGATTTTCCAGCAAACGCCGGAGTTCGGCCAAATACTGCGCGCCGATTGCGCCGTCCACCACGCGATGGTCGGCGCTCAAACCGATGGCCATGCGTTGCGCGACGACGATTTCGTCGTTCGCGTTCACGACGGGTTTTTTCACAATCGCGCCGATCGCCAGAATCATCGCCTGCGGCGGATTGATGACGGCGGAAAAACTTTCGATGCCGTAACTGCCGAGATTGGAAACGGTGAGCGTGCCGCCTTGATATTCTTCCGGCTTCAATTTTTTGGTGCGGGCGCGCGTCGCCAAATCTTTCACCGCGTCGCTGATTTCGCGCAGCGATTTTTTCTGCGCCTGCCGAATCACCGGCGTCACCAAACCGTCTTCCACCGCGACGGCGACGGACAAATGAACGTCCGCATATTCGATGATGGCGTCGCCCGCGTAAGTCGCGTTAACGCGCGGCACTTTCACGGCGGCGGCGATGACGGCTTTCAAAACGAGGTCGTTGATCGTGAGTTTTCCCGCGCCGGATTTTTCCAGATACTCGTTGGTTTGCGCGCGCAGTTTCAGCAATTCACCCGCGTCCACTTCGATATTGAGATAAAAATGCGGAATCTGCGTTTTGCTGGCGAGCAGCCGTTCGGCGATGATTTTCCGCATTCCCGAAAGCGGAATGCGTTTGGAATCGCCCGCCGTTTGAATCGCGGGAGCGATGGTCGTCGCACCGGAAATTTTGGCGGACGCGGAGTCCAAATCTTTCGCCACGATGCGACCGCCGGGACCCGAACCTTGAATGGCCGTCAAATCCACCTTTTTGGCGGCGGCAATTTTTTTCGCGAGCGGCGACGCTTTCACGCGGTTGTTTGAATTGGAACTGGCGGAAACAGAAACCGGAGCGGATTCCGTTTTTGTTTTTGCCGGAATTTCCTGAACTTGTTTCGCCGCGTTGTTTTTTTCCGTCGCCGGAATTTGATTTGCCGCTTTCGGCGCGGATTCGCCCGCACCCAAAAGCAGCGCCAGTTTGTCGCCGATGCGCACTTTGCCGCCTTCCTGAACGTAAATTTCCTTGAGCGTGCCGTCGTCGAACGCTTCCAATTCCATCACCGCCTTGTCGGTTTCGATTTCGGCCAGCACGTCGCCGACGCTGACGGTGTCGCCGACGGCTTTGCGCCACTTGACGACTGTTCCCTCAGTCATCGTGTCGCTCAATTTGGGCATTTCAACGTAAGGCATATTCGGCAAAAAATTTTAGCGGCGGCAAATTCAAACAAGGCTCAATACTTTTTCCACGACGCGCTCCGGCGTGGGTAGTTGCATTTTTTCGAGCGGCGGACTGTAAATCGCCGGCGCGTCGAGTGCGCAAACGCGCAGCACCGGCGCGTCCAGATCGTCGAACGCTTTTTCCTGAATCAGCGCGGCGATTTGCGCGCTGACGGCGCAGAACGGTTTGTTCTCATCCACCAAAACGGCGCGATGCGTTTTGCGGACGGATTGTAAAATCGTTTCTTCATCGAGCGGACGAATGGAACGCAAATCCACCACTTCGGCGTTGAGATTGTGTTCGCTCGCCAGAATTTCCGCCGCCTTGAGGCTCGTCAAAACCGCGCGGCCATGCGCGATGAGTGAAACATCCGCGCCTGCGCGTTTCACGTCGGCGACGCCGAGCGGAATCAGATATTCCTCATCCGGCACTTCCCACGTTTCGCCGTAAAGCAGCGTGTTTTCCATCACGAAAACTGGGTCGTTGTCGCGAATGGCGGATTTCATCAAACCTTTCGCGTCGTAAGCCGTCGCGGGACAAACGACTTTCACGCCGGGATTATTCGCGAGAATACTTTCGGGCGTGTGCGAATGCGTTGCGCCGACGTTCGTGCCGCCGTTGGCCGGGCCGCGAATGACAATCGGACAGTTAATCAAACCGCCGGACATATAACGCACGCAACCGGCGTTGTTCACGATTTGGTCGTAAGCGACGTAAGCAAAACTCCAAAACATCAACTCAATCACCGGACGAATGCCGAGCATGGACGCGCCGACGCCGAGACCGATGAAACCGGCTTCACTGATGGGCGTGTCCACGACGCGTTTGTCGCCGAAACGTTCCCACAGTCCTTCCGTCACTTTGTAAGCGCCGTTGTAGCGCGCGACTTCTTCGCCGATGAGGACGACGTTTTCGTCGCGCGTCAGTTCTTCCGCGAGCGCGTCGTTCAAGGCTTTGCGATAAGTGATTTGCGCCATAAAAATCCGCTGAAATCAGTCGTTGAAAAAATGTTTGCCCGTGCGCCCCGCCGGCGTTTGCCGGTCCACCTCGTAATAAACGTCCGCAAAAATATCCGCCTTTTCCGGCAGCGGACTTTCCTCGGCAAATTTTACGGCGGCGTCCGCTTCCGCTTTCGCCTCGGCGTCAAGCGCGCCGATTTGTTCTTCGTTGATGAGATTTTCTTCCATCAACTTTTTTTGCCAGAGTTGCAAGGGGTCGTGAAATTTTTTGTATTTTTCAATCTCCTGCGGGTCGCGATATTTTTTGGCGTTGGCGTCCGCGACGGAATGGCCGTAATAACGATATGTTTCCATCTCCAAAACCGTCGGGCGCGATTCCTTGTGCGCGCGCTGCATCGCCTGCCACGTTTTGGCGCGGATTTCGTAAATGTCCTCGCCGTTGATGCGATCCCATTCGATATTGTAACTTTCGGCGCGCGCGGCGAGGCAATTTTTGAAAGCGGAAGAACGTTCCAAACTCGTGCCCATCGAGTATTGATTGTTTTCAATGATATAAATGACCGGTAGATTCCAAAGCGAAGCGAGATTCAGTGATTCGTGATAAACGCCCTGATTCACCGCGCCGTCGCCAAGAAAACACAGGCAACAACCTTTACGCCCCTTGTATTTCAACGCGAACGCCAGACCAAGACCCAGCGGCGTCTGGCCGGCGACGATGCCGTGGCCGCCCCAATAATTTTTGTCCGGCGCAAAAAAGTGCATCGAACCGCCCTTGCCCTTGGAACAACCCGTCGCCTTGCCGAACAATTCCGCCATGCACTCGTTCATGTTCATGCCCACAGCAAGCGCGTGACCGTGATCGCGATACGCCGTGATGACGTGATCGTCCTCGCCGCACAGCGAAACCGTGCCGGTTGCAACCGATTCCTGCCCGATGTAAAGATGGAGAAATCCGCCCATCGCGCCCGCCTGATAATACTTGAGCGCCGCCTGCTCGAATCGCCGGATGCGAAACATCTGGCGCAGCAGATTGATTTTCTTCTCCGGTGTCAGCCCGCGATTAATCGCGGCATCGGCAAACGATTTGGTTTCGAGCAATACTTCCATGTCAGACCTTAACTCTTTTGCCATCACTTAACTATTTTGTTCACAATTTTAATTGTGCCACATCACGCGCGGAACCGTCAACCATTGCGAACTTGGGACGGGTTTGGCCGACATAAAGTCAGATCAAGCTCAACGCCACCACCTTGTCCGATTTCCCGCTGCCCAGCTAATGTTTCAGCGCTCCGCTTGGTATCTGCTGAACTGAATGAGGCACGAGACACGGATGCTCTCGCGGCACTCGCTTGAGCGGGTATTGGACGCGTCGCGTCCGTTTGTGACGAACACAAATCTCGTTTTAGCCGACCCCGAAGATAGTTTCGGGTATCCGAGCGGTCATTCGACACGCGCGACGGTTTATGCTTTGCCCTCGCCGAAATTTTTCCCAGCCAGCGCGATGTGATTCTGGCAGAAGAGCGCGAAATCGGTTGGCGTCATGTTGAAGGTGCGAGTCATTATCCGACTGACATCTATGCCGGCTGTGTTCTCGCGCAAGCAATCGTTTGTGAATTGAAGGCCAACCCAAATTTCCAGTACGACTTTACCGAAGTGAAGGCAGAAATCGCCGCAACGCAACAACCCGGCAAAAATTGAACTGGATTGTCATTTTGTTCACTCACCGTGTAATTTTTTCCTCACATAAGATTTTTCAAAAAAAACTTGCGACAATTGGCCGGTGGTATAAGAATGTCAATAAGGCAATGGGGTTTGCCTTCCCGAAAGGGAGAACCGCCTGACCATTTCAGAGCTAATAACTCCTACCGAGACCAAAAGTGTCGGTAGGGGTTTTGTTTTTATGCTCATGTATCTGATTCTAGGTTTGGGCGGCGCACTTGGAACAGTCGCGCGTTTTTGGGTGAACGGCGTTGTTTCCCGGTATTTTCCCACGTTCCCGATGGGCACGCTGGTCATCAATGTCACCGGCTCTTTCATCATCAGCTTTTTTGCCACGCTGACCGATCCGGAAGGGCGTTTCTTTGTTTCGCCAACCTATCGCGCGTTTTTTATGACCGGCATTTGCGGCGGTTACACCACCTTTTCTTCTTTCACACTACAAACCCTCAATCTGGTTGCCGACGGCGAATGGTTGTTCGCGGGATTGAATATATTGTCGTCCGTCACCATTGGCATGTTTGCGGCGTGGCTCGGCTACGTGGCCGCCATGCTGCTCAAACCGAAAGGATAAATATGCACATTCCACATGACGCAATGTTGTTGCGAATCTTCCTCGGCGAAAGCGACCGCTGGCATCACCAGCCGCTTTACGAAGCCATTGTCATGAAAGCACGCGAAATGCACATGGCCGGCGCGACCGTGCTGCGCGGACCAATGGGCTACGGCAAATCCAGCCGGATGCACACCGCGAAAATTCTCCGCCTGTCGTTTGATTTGCCGCTGGTCATTGAAATCGTGGACAGTGAAGAAAAAATCAATTCATTCTTGCCCATGCTCGATGAAATGATGAAGGGCGGTTTGGTCACACTCGAAAAAGCACGTGTGATTGATTATCGTGCCGATGAAGAAAACGCCATTGGCGCAACGCCTCCTCCAAGCTGATTATGTTCAAACACATTTTATTCAACTTGATTCAAGTAGCAGTGGTGATGATTTTTGCGCCGCTGGCTTCCGGCGTCCTCGCGCGGATGAAAGAAATCGTCCAATCCAAACGCGGACCAAGTATTTTCCAACCCTATTTCGATTTGTGGAAATTATTTCATAAAGACGAAATCGTTTCCGAGGACAGCTCGTGGATTTTCCGGTTCACGCCCTACATCGTTTTCGTCACGCCGATTTTTGTTGCGCTTCTGATTCCGGTTCTGACCAATTATCCGCTCTTCTTCGCATTCATGGGTGACATGCTTGGCGCGGGATTTATTTTGTCACTGGGCGGTTTTTTCGCCACGCTCGCCGCGATTGACACCGCCAATCCCTTCGGCCCCATCGGCGCGAGCCGCACGCGCATGGTCGGCTTTCTGGCCGAGCCGGTGTTTATGATTGTGTTTTTCACCGTTTCATTTGTCGCCGGTTCGACGATTCCCTACATCGTGCAGGAAAAATGGATTACGCCCTTCGCCAATTTTTTCATCCCTTCGCACGTTTTGCTCGTGCTGGCGTTTCTGATGTTGATTCTCGCCGAAGGCGGACGGATTCCCGTGGACAATCCGACCGGCCATTTTGAACTGGCGATGATTGACGAATCCAAATCGCTCGAATACTCCGGTCGCGGCTTCGCACTCATCAAATGGGGTGGCTACATGAAATCCTTCGTGCTGATGATTGTTTTTCTCAACGTCCTCATCACGCCGTGGGGTTTGGCCGCCAGCCAAAATTACGGTGATGTGTTGCTGGCGATTCCCAAAGTGCTACTGAAAATTTTCTGCTTCTTGCTCGTGATGGTCGTCATCGAATCGTCGCTCTCGAAACTGCGATTGTTCCGCATCACTGAATTTTTAGGTGCGGCGTTCATCACTTCCGTCGCAGCGATGATTGCGCAAGTCTTTTTGCCTTGAACAAAAAATGAGCGAAGCCACCAATCAACTTTTGGACAATCTGAACGCCTTGGCGGTCGGATTATTTTTGCTGACGTGCTTTGGCATCGTCGCCATGCGGCAAGCGCGCGGCGTTTTGAATCTGTTCATCGTGCAATCGCTCTTGCTCGCCGCGTCCGCCGCGCTGCTGGGATTGCGCCATCAAACCGAGCATCTTTACGGCGTCGCCATCGTCAACGTCATCAGCAAACCCATCATCGTTCCGTGGCTGTTGCGCAAAGTTTCGCCGTCGGAAATTTACACGCGCCGCGAGGTTGACCAAGTGCTCAACATTCCGACCGCGTTGCTTATCGCGCTCGCGCTGGCGATATTTTCCTACTTTCTGGCGCAGCCGATTTTGAACGCCGTCGCGCCCGAATTTCGCGGTCCAAACGTGCCCATCGGCATCGCCGGATTGTTGATTGGCGCGTTCACCATCACCGTTCGCCGCGAAGCCCTGCCGTTGCTCATCGGATTGCTCGTCATGGAAAACGGCGCGTTTCTCACCGGCATTTCCATTTCGCGCAATTTGCCGCTGCTCGTGGAATTGGCGATTGCCACCGACGGCTTGATCATCGTGTTCATCGCCGGCGTGCTGATTCGCGCCGTGCAAAAACAAGTCGGCACGACCGCCGTCGGCGAACTGGCGACGTTGAAGGAAGGCGCGACCGTTGAGCCGGTGGAAAAATCAACGCCGAACCACTGAATTACCATGAGCGTTTTCATCATTTTATTGCTGCCGTTGATTGCGACCGCGCTCGTGTGTCTGCCCTTCAAAAAATTCTGGGCGGCGGGCGTGACCGTGATTTCGTCGCTGGCGGTTTTGATCTTGTCCGCGCGCGTCGCGTGGCTGACTTCCGCCGGCAATTCCATCGCGTCCGATTTGAAAATCGGCGCGCTCAAATGGATCAACGTGGACAGCTTGAGCGCGCTGATTTTATTGCTCATCGCATTTATTGGCGTGACGGCGGCGATTTTCTCCGTCGGTTACATGGCGCACGGAAATTTGACCGCCGGAAAACTCCGGCTCTACTATGCCAATTACAATCTGTTTGTTTTCTCAATGCTCGCGATTCCCGTGCTCGCCGAGCCGACACTCGTCTGGATTGTCGTCGAACTGACCACGCTCTGCTCCGCGCTGCTCGTCTCGTTTGAAAACACGCGCGAAGCATTGGAAGCCGCGTGGAAATACGTCGTGCTCTCGCTCGTGGGCGCGGGCATGGCGCTGTTTGGATTTCTGGTCTTGTTCGCCGCGATGCAGGCGTCCGGTAGCGCCGATACTTACACGTGGAATCATTTGCTTGCCGCCGCGCCGAAAATGCCGCCGGTGCTTTTGGAAACAGCGTTTCTTTTAATTCTAATCGGCCTCGGCACCAAAGTCGGTCTCGTGCCGATGCACACGTGGCTGCCCGACGCGCACAGCCAGGCGCCGTCGCCCATTTGCGGATTGCTTTCCGGCATTGAAACCACCGCGATACTTTATGTCATTCTCCGGCTATTTCCCGTGATGCAAGCCTCGCCCAATTCTCATGCCGAAACGTGGGCGATAGTTCTCGGCCTGATTTCCGTCGGCACGGCGGCGTTTTTGCTACTGCAAGTGCGCGACTACAAACGCATGTTCGCGTTTTCGACCGTCGAGCACATGGGCATCATTTTGACCGCCGTCGGCCTCGGCGCGTCCGTCGCCGGTTACGGCGCGATGATGCAAATCGTCAGCCACGCCGTCACCAAATCCTTTTGCTTCTTCGCCGCCGGCGCGGTGTTGCTCACCGTCGGAACGCGGCAAATCGCTTCCGTGCGGCAATTGATTCGTCAATCTCCGTTCGCCAGCGCCGCGTTGGTGTTCGGCGGTTTGGCCATCACCGGTGCGCCGCCGCTCGCCGTTTTCTTGAGCGAATTTTCCATTCTCAAAGCCGGACTGACGCAAAAAGAATATCTGGCGACCACGTTGCTCGCCCTTTTCATCGTCATCGCCTTTTTCGGCATCATGCTGCACATCAACAAAATGGTTTTCGGCGCGAAAGAAAATGAAACGAGCGCCGCAGATTTGGAAATCCGCAATCCGCAATCCGCAATCCGCAATTTTCATTTGCCAATCAGTTGCCGCCTCGCGCTGGTGATTGCCGCCATTCCGGTTTTCGTTTTCGGATTTTACATTCCGCAACCGTTGCAGGATTTGTTGACGCAAGCCGCCAATACGTTGACGCATCAACCATCGCCATGAACCAAGCCGAACTCCAAAGAGAAATTGAACAACGCTGGCCGAATCAAGCGCAGTGCCGGTTTGAAAATTCAACGTGCGAAGTCACCTGCGACCGCGCCGCGTTGCCGGAACTCTGCGGGCGGCTGTTTCTCGAATGGAACTTCAGTTTCGCCGGTTTGACGGTCGAGGAAACCGCGAGCGAATGGCAGTTGCGTTACGTTTTTTACGGCGAACGCGAAGCGGGTTGGGTTCACGTTTTGGTTCACGCGCCGCTGGCCGAAAAAAAATTTCCGAGCATCGTCAAATTCGTTCACGCCGCCGACTGGCACGAGCGCGAAGCGGAAGATTTATTCGGCGTTCACTTTGAAGGCCATCCGCGCCTCGGCGATTTTATTTTGCACGACGACGCTTGGCAGGAAAACGTCGAGCCGATGCGCCGGAATTTCAACGCGCAAGCCGCGCTGCAACATCGCAAGCCGGATGAAGCCTGGCGTCCGCGCCGCGTCGTTCAGGAACCCGGCGCGTTTGCGATGACCGTCGGCCCCAAATACTCCGGCGTCACCGAGCCGGTGCATTTTTTGCTCGAAAGCGTCGGCGAAGACGTGATTCGCTCGACATCGAGATTGTTTTACAAATGGCGCGCGGTTGAAAAACTCGCCGAAGGCAAATCGCCGGATGAAGTTTTATTGCTCGCTGAACGGTTCGCGGCGACGACCGCCTTCGCTCATGGGCTCGCTTTTTGTCAGGCCGTGGAAAACATTTGCGGCGCAAAAATTCCGCCGCGCGCGAAAATTCTCCGCGTTTTTGCCGCGGAACTGGAACGCCTGCGCCATCACGCCGGCGCGATTCAGGAAATTTGCGAGTCCACCGCGCTCGTCGTCGCCAACAGTCAGGCCGGAATTTTGGAGGAAGATTTACTCCGCATTTCGTGCGAACTCACCGGCCATCGCTATTTGTTCGGTCTGCTCGCACTCGGCGGATTGCGCTGCGATTTGCCGGACGCCGCCTGCCGCAAAGCGCTCGAACAATCGCAACGCGTTCTGAAAAAATTGAACGCGCTCGAAAAACGCCTGCGCGTTTCGAGCAGTTTTTTGGATCGCCTCGAAGAAGTCGGCGTCATTTCGCTGAAAAATGCGACGGTTTACGGCTTGCTCGGTCCGATTGCGCGCGCGTCGGGACTCGTCCGCGATTTGCGAAAAGCGCAGCCGTATTTGGATTACGAACAATTTCAATTCGACATTCCATCCGAGCAGGAAGGCGATGGCTACGCGCGGCTGCGAATTTTATTTTCCGAAGCGCGCCAATCCGTTCGCCTCATGGAACAAGCCGTCGCCGCGTTGCAAAACGGCGGCGTCCGCGCGCCAATAAAATTTCAAGCGGGCGCGGCATTGGGCTGGGTCGAAGCGCCGCGCGGCGGAGCGTTTCACTGGGTGCGATTGGACGAAGCCGGAAACATTTCGCGCTATCGAATCGTTCCGCCGTCATTCGCCAACTGGCATGGATTCCATTTGTCGGTGGAGAAATTCGCGTTTCAGGATTTTCCCATCATGCTTTCAACCTTTGATTTGTCCGTGGCAGAAAATGACCGATGAAAACACAAATTGAAAAAATGAGACACGAATTACACGAATTTTCACGAATGACTTTTCAATTAGTGTTAATTCGTGAAATTCGTGTCTGAAATCGTAAATCATAAATTTTATGAGCCAATGGGTCATCAATGGATTGCGGACGGGAATCAAAACCACCGTCTATCCGCGCGGCAAAGAACACGCGGCGGGCGTCACGCCGGGTTTGCCGCGCGCCGGCATCGCGCCATCACCTGCCGCGGCAGCGGCACTCGTGGATGGTTGTCCCACAAAAGTATTCAGCCGGAACAGCGAGCAAATTTCAGCGGACAGCCGCCGTTGCATTCATTGCTTTCGCTGTCTGCGCGACGTCGAACATCCGGCCAACTGGGAACAAACTTACGAATGGGCAACGGCGCGCGCATCTGATGAAAACAAATTTATTCCCGCGTTCAATCATTCCATTCACATCTGCGTCGTGGACACGGGCGATTGCGGCGCGTGCCTCAATGAAGTCCGGCAACTCAACAATCCCTATTACAACATCCACCGGCTCGGATTTTTCGTCACGCCGTCGCCGCGCCACGCCGACGTGCTGCTGGTGGTCGGAACCGTGACCGACCACATGCGCATTCCGCTGCAAAAAATTTATGACGCCATGCCGACGCCCAAACGCGTGCTGGCCGTCGGCGCGTGCGCGCTGACCGGCGGAATTTTCGCCGACAGTTTTGTCAGCGCAAAAGGCTTGGCGGACATTTTGCCCGTGGACGTGGAAGTGCCCGGCAATCCGCCGCCGCCGCTGGCGATTTTGCACGGCTTGCTCGTTGCCGTCGGACGAAAATCCGCCGTTGTTGAAAATTCAACCCGACCATCGTGATGGAAACGCAAATACTCATCGTGATTTTTTTCGCGCTCTGCGGCGCGGGAATTTTGATTTCGCTGGCTGCTCACGCAAAATTGAAGGGAACTGTATTCGCCTGGTTTGGTTGCGCCACGGCGATTGCCTTGATTTTGGCCGGCGCAAACGCATTGCTGGCCGGCCAAACATTTCAGCAATCGCTGTGGTCGTTGCCCAATCTGGGAACGCTGACGCTGAATCTCGATAAATTTTCAGCCGTATTTTTGTTCATCACCGGCCTGGTGCTTTTTCCCGCTTCCATTTTCGCGGGCGGCGAATTGAATCGAAACGCTTCAACGCTTCAACGCTTCAACGCTTCAACTTTTTCCGTGCTGATGTTCGCCTTGTATGCGTCCATCGCCTTGGTTTTTCTGGCGGGCGACGCCGTGCTGTTTTTGCTCGCGTGGGAAGCCATGTCTATTTCTTGTTATTTGCTCATCGTCGGCGCGCGGGAAAAAGAAAACGGTCAGGCCGGTTCGGGTTATTTGCTGCTCGCGCTGGGCGAAGCCGGCACGCTCGCGTCCGCAATCGGTTTTCTTGTGTTGACCGTCGGCGCAAATTCATTTGATTTCGGCGCGATGAAATCCGCCGCGCCGAACTTTGGCGCGGGCGCGCGCTGGGCGATTTTCCTGCTTTCCTTTTTCGGTTTCGGCGTCAAGGCCGGACTCGTGCCGGTGAATTTCTGGCTGCCGCGCGCTTACACCGCCGCGCCGCGCGCGTTCGCGCCCGTGCTCGCGGGCGCGACGCTCAATCTCGGTCTCTACGGAATTTTGCGCGTCAACGCCGATCTCTTGCCCGCGACGCAAATCGCGCTGGGACTGATTGCGCTGGCGATTGGCACGTTGTCCGCGCTCGTGGGCATTCTCTACGCGACGACCGAAAACGATTTGAAAACCATGCTCGCGCACAGCTCCATCGAAAACGCCGGAATCATCATCGCCGGTTTCGGCGCGGGCATGGTTTTTGTCGCCGCGAATCATCCCGCGCTCGCATCCATCGCGTTCGTCGCGTCGCTCTATCATTTGATCAATCATTCGCTCTACAAAACACTTCTATTTTTCGGCGCGGGCGTGGTGGAAAACCAAACCGGCACGCGCGACATGGACAAACTCGGCGGCTTGATTCGCTGGATGCCGTTGACCGCGCTCGGTTTTCTCGCGGGAACGCTGGCCATCGCCGCGCTCCCACCGTTCAACGGTTTCGTCAGCGAATGGCTCACGCTGCAAACGATGTTGCGCTCGGCGGAATTGCCATCCATCGGCGCGAAAATTGTCTTCGCGATTTGCGGCGCGGGACTCGCGCTCACGGCGGCGCTGGCGGTGACGTGCTTCGTCAAAGTTTTTGCGATGAGCTTTTTGGGAATGCGACGGCTGGATGAAAACCAAAAAGTCGTCGAACCCAAATCCGGCGCGCTCGCGCCCATTTTCATTCTCGCCGCGCTTTGCCTCTTGTTCGGCATTTTGCCGACGTATGTAATTCCAACGTTGGACTCCGCGTTAAATCCGCTGGCCGGCGCGAGCGCGGCGGAAAATTTGGTCCCGCCGTTTTTCGCTTCCAATCCGGCGCACGACACGTTGCCGCCCGCGTTCGTGGAAGATTTTCACAACCTCGGCGCGCAAGTCGGCCAAGACGCTTTGCCCGGACGCGGCCTCGTTGTTTTGCATCGCGGCGGCGAATCAAATCCAGTCGTGTTCGCCATGTCCACGTCCTACATGATTGTCGTGCTGACGATTTTGTTGCTGTTGACTTATGTCATTGTCCGTGTGTGGCTGACGCGAAGCCGAAAATTATCGCGCCGGGAACATTGGGCGGGTGGCGTCCGTAAATTGCTGCCGGAAATGACTTACACGGCCACGGGATTTTCCAATCCCGTGCGCGTGATTTTTGACGCCGTGTTTCGCCCGACGACGATTTCCGACACGCGCGAAACCGTCGCGCAACATTTCCGCACCGCCATTCGCCGCGAGAAAGAGCGCATGCATCTCGTGGACAAACTGGTGTTGCAGCCCGTGACGGCGGCGGCGATGAAATGCGCCCGCGCGCTGGCCGCCATGCACCACGGCCATTTCAACGCCTACGCCGCTTACACGCTGCTCACGTTGATTGTCGCGCTGGTCATCGGCCTGCTTTGCCGAAATTAAAAACACGACTCATTCGATTTATGACAAAAATACAAAACATCACTGCACAGGAAATTCTCGACTCGCGCGGCAATCCGACCGTCATGGTCAGCCTCGCGCTCAACAATGGCATCACCGTTTCGTCCTGCGTGCCCTCCGGCGCGTCCACCGGACTGCGCGAAGCCGTTGAATTGCGCGACGGCGACAAAAAACGCTACGGCGGCAAAGGCGTCCTCAAAGCTGTCGCCAACGTGAACAAGATTATCGCGCCAAAATTGAAGGGCAAATCGCCGCACGCGCAAAAAGAAGTTGACGACTTGATGCGCAAATTGGACGGCACGGAAAACAAATCCAAACTCGGCGCAAACGCCATTCTCGGCGTTTCAATGGCCGTGTGCCGCGCTGCCGCGTTGGATTCAAAACTGCCGCTTTACGCTTACATCCGCAAACTGCACGGTGGCAAAGCCAATGCGCCGTTTGTTTTGCCAGCGCCACAAATGAACGTTGTCAACGGCGGCGCGCACGCGACGAACAACGTGGATTTTCAGGAATTCATGCTGTTCCCGATTGGCGCGCCGAATTTTGCCGAAGCATTGCGTTACGCGGCGGAAACATTTCACACGCTCAAAAAAATTCTGCAAAAACGCAATCTCGTTTCTGCCGTCGGCGACGAAGGCGGCTTCGCGCCGAGTCTTGGCTCAAACGAAGAAGCCGTTGAATTGATTCTCGAAGCGATTGATGCTGCCGGTTACAAAGCGGGCAAAGACATTTTCATCGCCATTGACCCCGCCGCCAGCGAATTTTACGAAGACGGCGATTACGTTTTCAAAAAATCCGATGGCCGCCGCAAAAATGCCTCCGGCATGGTCGAACTTTACCGCGAATGGATTGACAAATACCCGATTACCTCGCTCGAAGACGGCATGGGGGAAGAAGAAATCACCGGCTGGATCAGCATCACGGAAATTCTCGGCAAAAAATTGCAACTCGTTGGCGACGACAATTTCGTCACCAATCCGAAAATTTTCGCCGAAGGCATCAAGGCTGGAATCACCAACGCCATCCTTATCAAGCTCAACCAAATCGGCACGGTCAGCGAAACGCTGGAGACTGTTGCAATGGCACAAAAAGCGAATTACGGCGTTGTCATCTCGCATCGTTCGGGTGAAACAGAAGATTCGTTCATCGCCGATTTCGCCGTCGGCACGAACGCCGGACAAATCAAAACCGGCTCGTTGTGCCGTTCCGAACGCATCGCCAAATATAATCGCCTGCTCGCCATCGAACGCGAGTTAGAAAAAAAGGCGCGTTACGGCGGCGCGGTGTTTCGCGCCCGTTGGAAATGATTTTGAAAATAAATTTGGAGCGCCGCGGCTATGATACCGCTCCTCTAGGCAAACTCCATTGAGGCGGAGAGTGGCCGGGAGAAATCCGGTCACCACTTCAAGTCGCGCGCGCTCTTTTTGAAAAACAAAGACGGCAAGAGGTTTGAAGAAATTGCCGCGAATGGTAAGTTAATTCAGGCAATGAAGTTTGCCTGCCGTTTTGCGGCGAACCGCCTTTTGGCTAATGACTTCTACCGAAATTGTTTTGGAATCGGTAAAAGTTATGCAAACGACAAGTTCAGACGAGAAGCGCACCGTGATGCCCGTCGGCGCTCAAAGCCTTCAGTCGCCATTTCATCCCGATTCCAAAAATGGCGCATCGGAAAATTTCCGCAGCATTCTGTTTCCTGATTCTGAAAGCGTCGCTGGCAAAGTTGAACCGCCAGTTTTCTTCCACGATTTGAATCTGGATCAAGTTGTTGATGTCATCGCGCGCGACCGGGATGAATACAATCTCAAACCGTTTTTTTACACGCGCCTGACAAATCTCGCGGCGATTATTTATCGTCAGGAAATCATGCGCGACCTTGAAAGTGCGATGTTGTTTGAAAGCATCAAATCTTTTTCAAGCCGGATGCGCGAAGCGCGTAATCATCTCACTGCCGCCAAAAACTGGTCTTACAAATACGCGAAAGCGCGGTGGTTTCTGGACGCTTCCGAAATGTATTGTGAAGCGGTCATGGAATTGGAGCACCATCTTGAAAGCGGCAATCCTCATTCACGCGGATTGACAAATTTTCGGGATTTTTTGAAGCGGTATGTCGAATCCGAACGGTTCAAAAATCTTTCCGACGACGCCAAACAAGTAAAAGCTGATCTGTCGGCCATTCGCTATTGCGTGCTCATCAAAGGCGGTAGTGTCACGGTGCGTCCTTACGAGGCGGAAATTGATTATACCGCCACCGTTGAAGAAACGTTTGAAAAATTCAAACAAGGAGCGGTGAAAGACTATCTGGTAAAAACCACGGCTTTTTCGGGGATGAATCATGTCGAGGCCGCGATTTTGGATCGAGTCGCCCAATTGTATCCTGACGCATTTCGCGCGCTCGACGATTTTTGCGCGAAGCATGAAAATTTTTTGGACGAAACTATTGTTGCCTTCGACCGTGAAATCCAATTTTACCTCGCGTATTTGGAGCACATGGAAAATTTCAAGCGCGCTGGCCTGAAATTTTGTTATCCGCAGGTTTCCGACACGAGCAAGAATGTCAGCAGCCGTGAAAATTTTGATTTAGCGCTCGCCGGAAAACTTCTGAAAGAAAATTTGCCGGTCGTTTGCAATGATTTCTTTTTGAGTGGCCACGAAAGAATTTTCGTCGTCACAGGACCAAATCAAGGCGGCAAAACGACATTCGCGCGTACATTCGGGCAATTACACTATCTAGCAAGCCTCGGTTGTCCGGTTCCCGGTTCGGAGGCGCGCCTTTTTCTTTTCGACCAACTTTTCACCCACTTCGAGCGCGAGGAAGACATCAAAACGTTGCGCGGCAAGTTGCAGGATGATTTGGTGAGGATTCACCAGATTCTCGAACAGGCCACGCCCGAAAGCATCGTCATCATCAATGAAATTTTTTCCTCCACGAGCGTGGACGACGGCATTCAGTTGGGAAAGAAAATCATGGAACACCTGTCGCAACTCGATTTGCTCGGCGTGTGCGTGACGTTTCTGGATGAACTCGCTTCGTGTAATGAAAAAATTGTGAGCATGGTCGCCACTGTCGTGCCGGAAAATCCGTCGCTGCGAACTCACAAGGTGGAACGCAAACCGGCGGATGGCTTGGCCTACGCATTGGCGATTGCGGAAAAATACAAACTCACTTACGCCCGATTGAAGGAGCGGCTCAAACCATGAAAGCCCATTTGATGTATCGCGAACGCGATTTCGATTTGCAGCAGAAATTGCCATCGAACGAGTCCGCGCTGATTCAAGATTTGGAATTAGACACTTTATTCCGCGCGATGGCGGGCAACGACGATTTTCTGCTTCAAGTGGCGAAACCGGCGGTGCTGTCAGGTTTAGACGATGACGTGGAAACCATTCTCTATCGCCAAGCCATTCTTAAAGACTGTCTGCAAAACGAATCTGCCGTGAGGGAAATTTACGACATTGCCTTTGAAGCCATTGAAACCAAACGCACTCATTGGCTTGGCGTGTTCAGCCGTTATCCCAGCGGCATTTTATATGAAGCCGTTCGGCTGTTGCAAATGTTGATGGAAGTAGTCGGTAAACTGAAGCACGTCGCCGATGAAAATGCTGGCAAATTTGGGTCGCCGGGTTTCAAAACTTTCTTTGCGACGCTGAAAGCGGAGCTTGCCGATGATTATTTTGCCCGCGTCAAAACGCAACTGAAGGAATTGGAATTTCGTGACGGCGTGCTGTTGAGCGCGGAATTGGGGCAAGGCAATCAGGGTGTCAATTACGTTTTGCGAAAGTCGTTGCAACCCAAACCAAATTGGTTTCAGAAATTTTTTTCTCGCCCGTCTGGTTACACTTTCCGTCTCGACCCGCGTGATGAAGCCGGTTTCCGTTCATTGTCGGAATTGCAAGACGAGGGAATCAATCTGGCAGCCAATGCCGTCGCCCAATCCGCCGACCACATTCTGAATTTTTTCATCATGCTGCGGACGGAATTGGCGTTTTACATCGGCTGCATCAATTTACACCGCTGGCTGCGCCATAAAAATGCGCCGATTTGTTTTCCCGTCCCGACACAGACCGCCGACCGCAATCATTCCTTCACGGAACTGCGCGATGCGTGCCTTGTCTTGAGCATGGAGAAAAATGTTGTCGGCAACGATTTGAGCGGCGACGGAAAAAATCTTTTTGTCATCACTGGCGCGAATCAAGGCGGCAAATCCACTTTTTTGCGCGGCATCGGCATCGCGCAATTGATGATGCAATGCGGCATGTTTGTGGCCGCTCAATCATTTAGCGCCAACATTTGTCGCGGCTTGTTCACGCATTACAAGCGCGAGGAAGACGCAACGATGAAAAGCGGAAAATTTGACGAGGAATTGGACCGCATGAGCGGCATCGTTGACTCGCTCACGCCCGACTCGCTGTTGTTGTTCAACGAATCATTCGCCGCGACGAACGAACGCGAAGGCGCGGAAATCGCGAAGCAGATTGTCCATGCCTTGTTGGAAGCGCGCGTGAAAATCTTTTTTGTGACGCACCTTTACGAATTCGCCAACGGCCTTTGGGAAAGCAAAATGAACGAGGCAATCTTTTTGCGCGCTGAAAGACAAGTTGACGGACAACGAACTTTCAAATTGCTGCCGGGCGAACCGTTGGAAACCAGCTATGGCGCGGATTTGTATCAGGAAATTTTTGAAAACGACAAGGCTCGCAAAGTTTTAACTTCATGAACGTTCAACTTCCATTCATCGGTCGTGAAAAGGAATTGGCGCGGTTGCGCCAATTGCACAAACAACGCAAAAACGTTTTGCTGCTCGGCGCGGAAGGTATCGGAAAGACCACGCTCGTCGAGCAATTGCACGAGCCGCTCGGCCTGTGGATTTGTCCGCACTCGGAACATTTGAGCGAGATTTGTGAATCGCTCGAACGTGAATTGGAGCTGCCCGCCGACGGCTTGTTGCTGGTCAAGCGCAAGAACCGGATTCTGAACCGGCTCAAAATGATTCCCAGACTTGCCATCGCTTTTGACGGCGCAAGTTGGACGACGCCAAAAATCGGCAATTTCATCGAGAACGTCAGCATGGTTGCGCCTGTGTGGTTGTGCGCGCGCTCGGAACATCCCTGGGACATTGGCCGCATTTGGCCGCTGCTCGTGCGTTTTGAGCACATCGAATTGAAACCGTTTCATCCAAAGCAAACACAAAAATTGGTTGCCGCCGCCATCCGGGAAAAAATCGTTCCCGAAAAAACTTCGGGCATTGTGGATTGGCTGCATCGTCGCAGCGAAGGCAATCCGAAAATTCTTTGCGAATTGTTGACGGAAATTGCGCGCGGCCATTACGACTTGAGCAATCTGCACAGCTTACGCCTGCTCGATTTGGACCGGCGCATTCACGAAATTTTTCCAACGAGCATTTCTCCATGAATGAGAATCATCAACGGCATTTGCTCGTGACGTTTCGGCACATTGACAAATTGCTTTCTGAAACGGAATCCATTTTAAATTCCACCGGCTCGCCGTCGCCATTTCAGGAATACCTTCAGGATTCAACGCCGGCGCAACGCCAAATGGCGCATGAACACATTCTTCAAGCGCGGGAAATGATGCGACGGATGCTCGACGATTTGAAAATTCCGTTGAATCAACCGACTTCCGGCGCGCGTTGGGCGGCCTACAATCATCTGGCGTTTGCCGGCCTCGCCGCGCTCGAACTTGAAGCGAAGCAAATGGAAGGTTATGGGAAACTTTCTGCCGACGAGAAAAAAGTCTTCAATAAAATTTCAGAGGAATTGCGCGAACCGCTCGACCGTCTGGCGAATTATTTCGCCCACGATAAAGATGTGGGCTTGCCAATGGAAACAAAATCAACGAACGGTTAGCGGCCTTTCAATTTTCGATTTGTGTTTTGCAAATTGCGTTCATTTGTTTTTGCGACGGTATTGCTGAATTTGGCGAAATCTTTTTCGCAGGCGGCCAGCGCTTGTCTGGCTTTGTTTTTCAGCGCGGCGTGAAAAAAATCACGGCCTTGAATTTTGGAAAGCCATGAGCGGAGCTTTTCCAATTCGACCTCGTTTTCATCCAACTCGGCAAAGGTGTAATGGGATGCCTTGTGCTCCTTGGCCAATTCATCGTGAAAATCGCGGCATCGGCCAAGAAATTCCTGATATTCCTCATCCGTCTGTTGACGAAAGCGATTTTCCACGGCCTTTTGCTCGCTGGGTTCGGGAAATTGAATGGTTGAAATCTTGGCTTCGCCGTGACGTTCCGCAATATCCTGTTTCAACCGTTCAAATTGCTCACGAAAGCCGGGATGGGACGGCAGAAGACAAACTGAAGTCTGCCAAAAGAGCGCGCCGCATTTTTTGAGTTTGCGCCAGACATAAACCCGTTGCGTTGACGGTTGCGCCGGCAAATTGTAAAGCAGCATTAGCCAGGTATCGGTTTTCTTTTTCACAAAAATAATGTAATAGGTGTTGCATCCAATGGGAAGCTTCTGTTAAATGAAACAGGTGTTGCATTTAACGGTAATACAAAAATGGAAACCGATTGAAAAATTATTTATGGATACTTGTTTGCTGGTTGGAATGGTGGCTTCGGGATTGTTCTTTGGTTGGACGATTGGCTCGCATTACACGGGCGCGTGCATGGGCATGGCTTATGGTTCGGGAGTCATCAAAAGCCGCGCCGTCGCCGTCATTCTTATCGCCTTTTTTGCGATTTTAGGCGCGACGTTTGAGAGTCATAACGTGGTGAAAACGGTCGGCACGGGCATCATTCGCGGCGAAGACATGACGCCGCTCGGCGCGATGGTGATGATGTTGACGGCGGCGTTGGTCACAGCGGCAAACACGTGGATGAAATGGCCGGTTTCGACCTCGCAACTGGCGTGTTTTTCCGTCGTGGGCGCGGCGCTCGGCATGGGCGCGCCGATTTTTTGGAAAACGACGATTGTGTTTCTTTGCGTCACGTGGGTTGCCACGCCTATTGTCAGCGCCGGTTTGGGATTTTTGTTCACGCGCGCGGCGGATAAATTTGCCAAAACAGAAAATGCCAAAGCGCAAAAATTTCTCAAAGGGCTTTTACTCGTCGGTTGTTGTTACGCGGCTTACACCCTCGGCGCAAACAACACTGGCAATGCGGTTGGCGTTCTTTATGGCACGAAATTGTTGACGCCGATGAAAGCCGGTTTTGTGGGCGGCATTGTTGTCGCCATCGGCGCGTTGACGTGGGGCGTGCCGATTTTGGAAAAAGTCGCCAAAGGCGTGGTGAAATTGGATTTGCCGATGGGCGTCGGCGCGAAACTGGCGCAAAGCGTCACGGCGCACATCGCGGCGGCGTTAGGCTATCCAACTTCGATGAACCAAGCGTTGATTGGCGGGATGGCCGGCGCGGGAGCCGTTCGCGGCGTTAAAACGATGAACGCAAAGGCGATGAAGGAAATTGTTCTTTCATGGTTTTTAACGCCCGTCGTGGCCGGTATCGTTTCATTTATGTTGTATTTCCTGTTATCGCATTTGTTAGGCGTGAAATGAATTGTTGCCGGCGGGAAAATTCGGATGAAGGCAGTAATATACTGTATTAGCTGCGCTGCAATCGCAGCGCGATTGTTGACCGGATTGCAAGAAACGGTTAGCCTTTTTTTCAGGGCAATGGAATTTGCCTCCCGCTTCCAGCGGAAACCGCCTTTGGCTGATAATTCCTACCGAATAGAAAATTATTTTGTCCCGGTAGCGAATTATGAATGTGATGTCCACATCCTACGGTCTCGGACTACGCCTCCATGAGCCCAGCATAAACAGTCGAGACCAACATCACTCGGTTCATACCGGGACGCTTCTTTTGGGAAATTCGCCAAATAGTCCGCGCCAAATCATGCCCGGTATTTTTGTTGTCGAAGAATTTCCGGTCAGGGTTGAAGTAAAGAAAGAATGCGCTAAATTAAATCAGGCAATGGGGTGCTGCCGCCCGCTCGTGGGAAAATGTTCCGCTCACGGAACTAATGACTCCTACCCAACCAAAAGATGGAAAGGTAGCGAGTTATGAAAGTGCTTATCATTTCTGACGTTCACGGCAACTGGCCGGCATTGCGCACCGTGCTGGAAACCGAATCCGACGCGAGGCAAATCATCTGTCTCGGCGATTTGGTCAATTACGGCCCGATGCCGGTCGAATGCGTCGCCTGGGCGAGAGAAAATCCGTCGGCCTTGTTTCTACAAGGCAATCACGACCGCGCGCTCGGATTGGACACCGACCCGCACTGTTCAACTGCTTACGCGGCGCTGGCGGCGGCGACGCAACGATTCACCGAAAGATTGCTCGCGCCGGAATTGAAGGAATTTCTCGCCGGTCTCAAACCCAGCGCGCGTTTTCAAATGGGCAAGACAATTTGCTTTGCCTGTCACGCCACGCCGAAAGACCCGCTTTATCATTATATGCCGCCGAATGCGGCGGTGACGCTTTGGGAATCGGAAATCATCGTCGCACAACATCCTGATTTTTTGCTTTTCGGTCACACGCATTTGCCGATGAGAACCCGTTTTCGCCGCACGCTCGTCGTCAATCCCGGCAGTGTCGGGCAACCGAAAGATGGCGACCCGCGCGCGGCTTACGCGATTTGGGAAGACGGCGACGTGACGTTGCGCCGCACCGCTTACGACATCGAAGAAACCGTTCGCGCGTATGAAGGATTGGGATTGGAGCCGCACATCGAGCACACTTTGTGCGAAGTGTTGCGAACCGGCGGCGATTTGCCGGGCGAACACTATCAAAAACCGGCTACCCGAACGACGCATGGCTGAATGTAGTTCAAGGTTGACGATTGATGATTTCCGATTGACGCGCCAATCGGAACGCGTCGGGCGAACCGGCGCAACCAAAAATCATAAATCGAAAATCATAAATCCCCTGGACGGCTCCGTCATGCGCCTCATTCCGGCGGGCGAATTTATCATGGGTTCAACGCCGGAACAAATCGAAGCCGCGCGGCTCATGGACATTGGTGGGCACGAATTCACGTTGCTTGATGAATTGCCGCAATTCCGCGCGTTCCTGCCGGATGTTTATTTGAGCGAATGCGCCGTGACCAATGAACAATTCGCGAAATTTCTCAACGCGACATTTCCGCCGCCGGAGCAATTCAAACTGTGGATTCCATCGCCGGAAAAAATCATTCCGCCCGCGAACGAAAATGAAATGTATCGCGTCGCGGACGGTTTTGAGAAACATCCCGTCGTCCACGTTTCGTGGTTTGGCGCGGACGCTTATTGCCATTGGGCCGGTTTGCGATTGCCAAAGGAAATTGAATGGGAAAAAGCCGCGCGCGGCGCGGACGGCCGGATTTTTCCGTGGGGCAACGAATGGAACGATAATTTTTTGCGCTGGCACAACACGGCGCGTGGCGGCGCGACGACCGCGCCGGTGGATGCCTATCCGCAAGGCCGTTCGCCATTCGGGATTTTTCAAATGGCCGGCAACGTGGACGAATGGTGCGTCGAGCCGTATCAATGGGATGTTTATCAGCGTTACGCAACCGGCGACTTGCATTCCCCATCAAACGGCGCGACGCGCGTCGTTCGCGGCGGCACTTGCGTTGGCTGGCAGAAAATTCGTTTTCGCTGCGCACATCGGCGCGGCAACGACGCGGCCATTATCAACATTCACTACACCGGCATCCGCTGTGCGTGCGATGCCCAACGAGTCGGGGAATGATGCAATCCATCGTCACTTTGGATTTGGAAGGCGTTTTGATTCCCGAAATCTGGATTGCCATCGCCAAAAAAACGGGCATTCCTGAATTGCGCCGCACCACACGCGACGAGCCGGATTTTGGCAAATTGATGCGCGGACGGCTGGCCGTTTTGGAAAAAAACAATTTAAAATTGTCCGACATTCAGCAAGTCATCGGCGCGCTCCAACCGCTGAACGGCGCAAAAAAATTTCTCGATGAATTGCGTTCCATGGTTCGGGTCATCATTTTGTCCGACACGTTTCAGCAATTCGCCGAGCCGCTCATGCCGCGATTGAACTCGCCCACATTGTTGTGCCATCGGCTTATTGTTAAAAATGACCGGATTGTGAATTACAAACTGCGCATCAAGAATCAAAAACAAAAAATTGTGGCGACGCTTAAATCCCTCAATTATCAAGTCATCGCCGCCGGCGATTCCTTCAACGACGTGGCCATGCTTTCCGAAGCGCACGCCGGTTTTCTTTTTCGCGCGCCTGACTCAATCAAGAAACAGTTTCCGCAATTCAAAGCTGTCGAAAATCACGCAGATTTAATGAGGTTGATTAAACAGGTGATGGCGTGACATCACAAAGAAACGTCGCTTGATTTGCTGTTGGAAAGTGGTATTATTTTTTCGGCAATGGAATTTGCCTCCCGCTTCTGCGGGGAATTGCCTCGCGGCTAATGATTCCTACCTAAACTGACAATGTTTGTCGTGGTAGTGAGTTATGAAGATACACATCGTATCGGACAGTCGCGGAGTAGTTTTTCAAGGCGTCATTCAAGACTCCGACGAAAAAATATCCTTCGTATTTCACACTTCAAAAGTCTCATCTCGGTGCGCGACGGATAAGTCGTTTTCTCTGAATCCAAAACGGCGGGGTGGGATATGACGCACTGGAGCAACATTTTAAGACGAAGAGGTCAGTCCGATATTCTTGACCCGCATAAGTTGCCATCAAATAGTGCGTGGCCGGAAACATTCATCAATCCGCATGACGGTTCGACGATGCGCCTTGTGCCTGCCGGTGAATTCATAATGGGTTCGACCGGAAAGGATGTTGAGACCGCCCGCATGATGGACAAGGACGGCCACAGCTTTACGCTACACGAAACACCGCAGTTTGACTTGTTTGTGCCGTCCTTTTACATCGGCGTTTTCACGGTGACGAATGAACAATTCGCGCGATTTCTTTCGGAACGTCAGCCCGGTTCCGCGCTTTTTGACCTTTGGGTTTATTCGGTGGCTCACATCATCAAGCCGGAGCGCGAAGGCGAACTGTATCAAGTTGATCATGGCTTTGAACGTCATCCAGTGGTTCATGTGACGTGGTTTGGCGCGGAAGCGTATTGCCGCTGGGCGAAGTTACGCCTGCCGACGGAAATCGAATGGGAAAAGGCGGCGCGCGGCACGGATGCAAGACTTTTCCCGTGGGGCGATAAGTGGCACGACAACCATCTGCGGTGGAATCGCGGCGACCGCAAGGAGAGCGAGCCGACCGCTCCCGTGGATGCGTTCTCGGAAGGCCGCTCGCCCTACGGGATTTTTCAAATGGCCGGCAATGTCGCCGAATGGTGCGAAGACTGGTTTCAGCCGGACGCCTACACGCACCATGCGCTCGGTAACCGCCGTCCGCCGCCCTCCGGCAATGAAAAAGTTTTGCGCGGCGGAACGTGCGTGCAATGGCACAAGTTGAAATTCCGCTGCGCAATGCGCCAATCGTCCACGCCCACTTTCACCAACATGGATTTTACCGGCATTCGTTGCGCGTGCGATTTGCCAATCACGTCCGGCAACATGGGCGCACTGCTGAAACAAAGCCATGATTGAAACTGAAACGACAATTTTTCCAGAACAACCGCCATTCGAGACAAATGGCAATTCAGAGCCGTTGCGTCTTTATGTGAAAAACAAACTGGCGCTGTCGGAACAGTTACGTTCCTTGCGTGAAATTTTCAAAGGACGTGGCGATGAAATTTGCTTCAAACAATGCGAAGAATTGATGGCCAAACTTGCCGAAGACCGTTTCACGCTGGCCGTGCTGGGGCAATTCAAACGCGGCAAGAGTTCATTGATGAACGCAATCATCGGCCGCGAACTTTTGCCGGTTGGTGTTTTGCCGCTGACTTCGGCCATTACAGTCCTGCGCTATGGTGCAAAGGAACGCCTGCTTATCCGCCGTGAAAATATGACCTTGCCGTTTCCAGACGAATTTCCTGTCGGTCAACTTAATGAATTCGTCACGGAAAAGAAAAATCCCGGCAATAATAAGCGTGTAATAACCGCCTGCGTTGAATTGCCAGCGCCATTTTTGCGGCGCGGTCTTGAATTCGTGGACACTCCCGGCATCGGTTCGGCCATCGAAGCAAATACGACTACGACGCTGAATTTTTTGTCTGAATGTGACGCCGCTTTGTTCGTTACGAGCGTGGACTCTCCATTCACAAGTGTGGAAATGGAATTCTTGGAAAACATACGGTGTCATGTCCGCAAAATTTTCTTTGTCGTTAATAAAACGGATTTGCTGGGCGCAAATGAACGGAAAGAGGTCTTGGATTTTGTCCGCGAAACAATTTGTAAACAGACGAAAATGGACAATGTGAAGATTTATCCGGTTTCTTCACGCCTCGGTCTGGCGGCAAAAACAAGTGGTGACTGGGCTGATGGTTTGGAAAGCGGACTGGCCGATTTGGAAACCGCGATTGCTCGCTTTTTATCAAGTGAAAAAGCTTCCGTGTTTCTTGCCGCAATCATTGACCGGGCGTTGTGGTTGGTGGAACAGGAATCCATTGAACTGCGTTTGCAAGCCCGGACAAACGAACTTCCTGAAAACGTTTTAGTCGAAAAATTGGGGGTGATCACAACGCAATGGGAAAATCACAAAGCCGAGCGGCGGCAGATTGTTGACCGGCTGCAACAACGAATTCTTTCCGAAGTCCAAGTGGTATTGATGCCGGAATTGATTTCATTCATGCGTTCGGAAGCCGATTTGTTCGCTAAAACAATTGAATATTATCTCTCCAAACTGATGTGGTGGCCGTTGTGGGACGTATGGGAGAAAGTTGAACAAGTCGCATTCGACCAGACTTGCAAAAATGTGTTGAAGTGGCTTTCCGAACGGGCGGAACAATTGAGTTTTGCTTCCGATGAAACAGCCCGCGCCGACTGGCAGCGGATACAATCAAATCTTGCCGAGTTGCCGATCATCGCCGCCGATGTTTTGGGCATTCGTCGTGTAGCTGATTTGGGAAAGGAAATGCTTCCGCCGTGGCGTTTGAATGTGAAATTTGAAACGCCGCCAGTCTTTAATTTCCGCTGCCGAGTTCGGCTTCCGGCATGGCCAGCAATGATGCCGGTAGGGACACTAAGAAAATGGCTTAAGAAACATCTGCAAAAGGAGCTTGAGCATTTGGCGGGTAAATGGAGCGACGCGGTGATTTTTTGCGCGGCGGACAACTTGCGGAACACATTGAATCATTTGGGCGATGAAATAGAAACGCAAGCCAATGGGATTGGGCTGCGTGTAATGGCATCACTGCGCAATGAAAAATCTCACATTGCGGATTTGAAAACCCATTCAGAATCGCTGGAAGCCGTCCGCTATCAATTGCTGGCGTTGCGTGCTGAAATTATCAACGACTCACCGTTGCCATCGGAAACACGAATTGAGCCTGCAAATGAAATTGTTGCGCCGCCACTGTCGCAACCCGCCACTGATTTGGCGATTGAGTTGAAGACACGAGGCTGTCCGGTCTGCGAGCATCTGACAAAAGTTGCATTTCATTTTCTGACATATTTTCAAGGCGACCTGATTCAAAATGCGACGACCCAACAGGCGTTCGCCAGCGGAGCAGGTTTTTGCGCCTTTCACACATGGCAACTTGAATCGGTTTTGTCGCCAGTCGGTGCATCTATTGGCTTTGTAAGGCTGGCCGAATGCGTATCCAAAATTCTCGCAGAAAAAGCCAACACTTCTGGCAACGGAATACATTTGCGGGAATTGTCGCTCGAATCAAAAGAATGTCATGTGTGCGAATTGAGGCGACAAGCAGAACAAGATTACCTGCAACGGCTGGCGGTTTTCATCAGTCAGCCAAATGGACGTTCGGTTTATGCCGCTTCACAAGGTGTATGTCTCCGTCATCTCAATCTTTTGCTGTCTTTGACCGATGAAGACGCCGCACGGTTCGCGCTGCAACACGCCTCGCTCCGTTTCGAGGAAATGTCCGAGGACATGCAAAGCTTCAGCATGAAAACAGAAGCGTTGCGACGTGATTTGTGGCACGCCGACGAATCCGATGCCTATTTGCGAACAGTCATTCATCTCGTCGGCATGAGAGGCAACTGTTGGCCGATGGGCAAGGAGGCTAAAATATGAAAACATCCAGTCAAAAAAGAAAACAACAATATGAAAGTGCACCAACGATTAAAACACCAATGACACCGCCAACCGTCGAAGAGATTCGCCAGCGCGCACATGAAATTTTCCTCACGAGAGGCGGCATTCAGGGGAAGGAGTTGGATGATTGGTTGATGGCCGAACAGGAACTCATACGTAAATACTCCGACAAGTAGGAAAAAACTTGATGTGAAACGCATCGGCATGCTTACGGCGGGCGGCGACACACCCGTGCTTAATGCGACTATTCAATGCGCGCGTGCCGCATGTGTATTTGAATCCATTATTTCATGGCCATTCACGAACCAGACCCGACGATTGGGAGCACAATTCTCGGCACGTCACGCGATTAGCCATTGAAACTTCGGCAACATTGCCGCCGGGAAAATTGGTGGCGGCAAAATCCTTCGTCAGCGAAGAGGTAAGGCTTGTCCTGTATTAAACAGATTGAGACACAGGCTGCTTCTTTTACTCGATTAACTCGTCGCGCCAATCTTTTAACTGCGTGGTGACAGCTTCGATGTGAACGATTCGCCCGATGGTTCGCACTTCAAGTTGCATGGCTTCGATGATTCTTTTGACTTCGAGCTTATCACTTGTGGCAAGAATTCACGCCTTCCGGTTACCGAATCGTAACTGACAAAAACGTTCCCGCGCTGCACAACCAGTATTTTTCTTTCATGGACGCTGGCGGAATCATTTCCGACCGGATGTTTCATTCGCGGCGCGGCCCGCTGGCGGTGCTGTTATGCGGATTGGTTTTGATTCTGGCAGTTGTCATGGCGATTTTCCTTTTTTCCGCGCCGCAAATCGTTGGTTGGTCGGCGGTAATGATTGTCATGGTGTCCATCGGCATCACGTCGTTGATGTCCAGCACGGCGGCGACGGATTTTGGCGGCAAAGCCATGGCGACGTGCTCCGGCGTTGTGGACACCTTTGCATACATCGGCAGCAGTCTGCAATCGTTCAGTCTGGGATTCGTCATCACGCACGGCGGCTGGCGTTGGTGGCCAATTTACATCATTCCATTTGCGCTCGCCGGCGGCGGCATCGCGCTGTGGATTTGGAACGAATTGCCCGCTGCGACAAAAAAACACATTGCCGAAGTGGAACAAGAACAAGGTCTGACCAGAACCGAAATTCCATTTTCCTGAATCCATGCCCAAACCGCTTGGACGCCTGTCTTTTGATAGCCAGACGTTTCATCTTGCCTCGCCGGGCAAATGAAATTAGTGTGAATACACTTGGTTTGATGAAGCCGGTGCGGTTTGAAACTGCTTGAGATAAGGAGGAATTGTTGAAACGTTATGCCACAGCTTAATGCCGCTATTAAGGACAAGGAAAAATCCTCGTTTCCAACCTTGCCACGCGACTGCACGTTTGCGGAATCCGACTGGCGCGCGCTCGCGCCATTTTGGTATCCGATTGCCTTTTCGCACGAAGTCAGAGACAAACCGTTCGCGACCAGATTGCTCGACGAACGCATCGTCACCTATCGCATCAATGGCAAAGTTTCCGTGCTGCGCGATTTATGTTTGCATCGCGGCGCGCCGTTAAGCTCGGGCTGGATTGAAGGAAACGAAATTGTCTGCGGCTATCACGGCTTTCGTTACGATTCCAACGGCCAATGCGTTTGCATCCCGGCACATCCCGGTGCGGCCATTCCGCCGAAATTGAAAGTGCAGACGTTTCCCGTGCAGGAAAAATATGGCCTCGTTTGGACGCGGCTTGTTGACAACGATCCGTCGCCATTTCCCGAATTCAACGAATGGGACGATCCAAATTATTTGCAAGTGCTTCCGAACAGCGTTGAACTCGACGCTTCCGCCGGTCGTCAAATTGAAGGTTTTCTCGACGTGAGTCATTTTGCATTTATTCACGTCGGAACTTTTGGTGAATTGGACAATCGTGAAGTGCCGAGCTATCTGGTCGAACTCACGCCCGCTGGTTTTCGCGCCGATTACATCAGCACTGTCAGCAATTATTCAAAAGATTTCAAGCATCTCAATCCGCCTGGCTTCAAATGGCGGCGGCTGTTTGAAACATGGCTGCCATTCACGGCGAAACTCACGGTGTTTTTTCCAAACGACGGCCAGCTTCACATTTTGAACGCCGCGTCGCCCGTGTCCGCGCGCAAGACGCGCGTCTTCGTTCCGATTTGCCGCAATTTCGATAAAGACGCGCCGCTGCAACCAACACTCGATTTCAACCATCAGGTTTTTGCCGAAGACAAAGCAATCGTCGAAAAACAATTTCCCGAAGACCTGCCGGTCAATTTGCAGGAAGAAGTCCACATTCGCGCCGACAAAAGCTCCATCACTTACCGGCAAGGTCTCGCTAAACTCGGACTTGGCCGCAGTTTCACCGCGTAAAAATCAGCGCGCGACGGTTCCCTCGATTTGTCCGTACGGTTCGTCCGTCGGCACGAACAACTCATTTTTATTTTCCAAACCGAACGGCTTTAGATTGATGAGTAAGTTATGTTTATTCGGCATGGCGATGGAAATTTTGGAAATCTCTTTGACCTCTTTCAACGCCGTTTCACCCATTTCAAAAAGTGTCGTCTGTACTGACGGGCTAAAGTTCTCTGTAAAAACTTTCAGCATCACATCGAGAATTTTTCCGTTCGTCACTGAATAACTTTTTGGCTTTTTCATATAAGTCCAAATCGCTTTGAGTTTTGTTACAAAAATCCGGTCATTTGTTTCCAGCAAGGTTGTGAATCTGTCGCGCACGAAATTTTCAAAACCTGATTCTGTCGTTTTCAAAATCAGCAAATCTTCAATGCCCGATTCGATTTCAATTTTTCCGCGCGCCGCCACAATTTTTGCAAATGGCTTCGCCGCGCTTTTTTCTCGAAACGAATGCGCGTGCGTTTTCCCGCCAATGGAAATTCTTTGCCAGCAATGTTCGCGCAACGTGATTTCCACGCGCGAAACCTGCCGATACGTTTTCAAAAAATGTTCGCCGAGCGCGATTCCGAAATCCTCATTTTCACCGCCAAGAATTTTTTTTGCCAAAACATTGACCGTGTTTTTCATCGAATCCGTCGCCACGACCAAACGGTTGTCGGCTTTCGTGAACGACGCGTCGAAGTCACCGTGCAGCATGACTTGCGCGTCGAGTTCCTTGAGCGAATGGATTTTTCCCGCGCGAAAAACTTTCAACACGCGCACTTTCGCCTTGCCGTAATTGTGAGCGATTAATTTCATTTTAGAGCGCGGAAAAACTTTCGTCTAAAACCGCGAGCAGAAAATCCGCGTCGGCTTGATTGATGCACATCGGCGGCGCGAAACGGATTGTTTGTCCCCACAGTCCGCCTTTGCCGATGAGCAAGCTGAGTTCGCGCGCATTTTCCAAAACCTGCTGGCACTCGGCGGATGCGGGAATTTTCGTCGCGCGGTCTTTCACCATTTCGATGCCGAGCATCAATCCTTTGCCGCGCACGTCGCCGATGACTTTGTGTTTCTCTTTCAATTTATTTAGCCCCGCCAAAATATAATTGCCGAGTTTCAGTGCATTCGCCTGCAAATTTTCTCTTTCAATGACTTCAAGCACGGCTTTGCCAATCGCACTCACAACCGGATTGCCGCCGAATGTATTGAAATGAACTTTGCCGACGAGCGACTGCGCGATTTTTGGCGTGGTGACAACTGCCGCGAGTGGCGCGCCGTTGCCGATGCCTTTTGCCATCGTCACGATGTCGGGAATTACGCCTTGCGTTTCAAATCCCCAAAAATGCGTGCCGGTTCTGCCGAAGCCCGTTTGCACTTCGTCCGCGATGCAAACGCCGCCCGCAGCGCGGACGTATTCGTAAGTTTGTTTCAAGTAACCTTGCGGAAATTCCACGAAGCCGCCGACGCCTTGAATGGATTCGGCGATGAACGCAGCGACTTTTCCCGGCGTGGCAAAATCAATCACCTGCTTCACGTCGTCCGCATATTTTTTGCCCGCGTCCGCGTCGTCGTAGCCGAACACGCCACGATACGGATACGGCGCGAGCGCGTGATGCACGCCGAAACTGTGCGGCACATTGTATTTCCAAGTGCTGTGCGCGGTCGTGCCCATCGTGCCTTGACTGCCGCCGTGATAGGCATTGCGCAGCGCGATGACATCGTAATTTTGCGTGTAAGCGCGCGCCATGAGCAGCGCGAGGTCGTTTGCTTCCGAGCCGGAATTGACAAAATAAACGACCTTCAAATCGCCGGGCATTTTTGACGCGAGTTTTTCCGCGAACAACGTCACGTTCGGCTGCAAATAAATCGTCGTGGAATGCTGCAACGTTTCATTTTGCGCGTTCGCCGCCGCGACGACGTGCGGATGACAATGCCCGACGCTGATGGTCACGATGCCGCCGAGTCCGTCGAGATAGCGTTTACCCGTGTCGTCCCAGACGTATTGCATCGCGCCTTTGACGAGCATGATGGGATTTTTGTAATAGAGAAAAATTCCGGGATTCATGAACTGCTTGCGCAGCGCGAGGATTTCGGCGGCGGACGGCCCGGCGTATTTTTTCGGTTGATGACTCGTTGGTGGCAACGGGATGTTTTTCATAAAGCAAATTGCATTTCTTCCTTATAAAGGTAGCGAACATTCTGGTTGTTCCGCGAAAAATGTTCAACGCTGAAAATCTCTGGCCGAAGAATGAACACAAAGACCGACACGGCATTTATTTGGCAGACCGCGCTCCCGTGATGAGAATATCCACCAATCTTCTTGCGCTTTTCTGCCAGTCTGGAGCGGTTGCCGTGTAAGCGACGCCGATCAAGGCTCGCAGCAGATCAACTGCGTCCAAGTCTTTACGAATCTCGCCCTTGTCAACTGCCCGCTTGACTAAAGCGCGAATCGCAGCCCAAATCTGACCGTAGGAAGATTCAAACACTTTTGAGTGACCGCCGGCGGACGTGTTCAAGGCGGGGGCAATAATCTTTTTTGCGGCGATGTATTCGACGAACATCAGCATCCATGCGCGCAGGGCTTCAACTGGCGGCAGTTTTTGGGCGAATTCCTGCTCGGCTGCCGCCAGCTTTTCAACCTCGCTCTGATACACCGCTTTCAGTAACGCATTTCGCGTGGGGAAATGGCGATACAAAGTTCCCGGCCCAACTCTCGACTGTTTGGCAATGTCGTCCAAACTGGTATCCACTCCCGACCGGGCAAATGCTTTCTTGGCCACATCCAACAGGCGTTGACGATTCCGCTGCGCATCCACGCGCGGCTTTCGTCCGGCGTTTTTTCGAGATTCTGAACTCATACAAAATAAAATTTGCAAACGGAGATGTCCTCCGTTATTTTCAATAATACGGAGACAAACTCCGCTTAACAAATAAGGCAAGCATAACACGAAAGAAACATTTATGAAAGTTGCAATCATCACGGGCGGAAATCGCGGCATTGGCAAAAGCGCGGCGCTGAATATGGCCAAGCGTAGAGTCACCGGCGGAATAAATGTCCAAACCGCGCCATTTTTTCAAACGATTAACAAATAAATAAAATAATTAACTATAAGGAGAAAAACTATGCGTGTATTCGTTACTGGTGCAACTGGATTCATCGGCATTCCCGTTGTCAAAGAACTCATCTCTACCGGACATGAAGTTCTCGGCATGGCGCGTTCGGAGGAAGGCGCCAAATCGCTCAAAGCTATTGGCGCGGACGTTCATCGTGGTTCGCTTGAAGACCTTGACAGCTTGCGTCAGGGAGCGAAGGTTGCGAATGCCGTCATTCATCTGGCCTTCATTCACGACTTCTCGAAATTCGTGGAAAATTGTCAAATTGACAAACGCGCCATCGAAGCATTGGGTTCCGTGCTGGCCGGTTCCAATCGTCCGCTCATTGTCACATCGGGTACGGCAGGCTTGGCCGCGCCGGGTCAGATGGCGACTGAAGACATGGACGTGCCGCCGAATTTCCCGTTCCCTCGCGTTTCGGAACAAACGGCTCTCGCATTGAAAAATGTCAACGTTTCGATCATGCGCCTTCCGCAAGTCCACGATACGGCGAAGCAAGGGCTGGTCAGCTATTTAATTGCGGCGGCGCGTGAAAAAGGTATTTCGGCTTATGTCGGAGAAGGACAAAATCGCTGGTCCGCCGGACACGTTTCAGACGTCGCTCGTCTTTACCGGCTGGCATTGGAGAAAAATGAAGCAAGCGCAAAATGGCACGCGGTGGGTGAAGAAGGCGTGCCGATGAAGGAGATTGCCGAAGCCATTGGTCGCGGATTGAAGATTCTCGTAAAATCATTATCGCCGGAAGAAGCACAGGCGCATTTTGGCTGGCTGACGATGTTTGCCACCCACGACCTTCAAGCCTCAAGTGAAAAAACGCGAAAGAAACTCGGCTGGAATCCGACCGGCCCCGGACTCATCGCTGACCTTGACCGGATGAATTACGCATAAACTCGCAATTTATTTCAAAACCGGGAATTTGCGCCGCACTTCAAAATTGAACATGGCTGATAAAGTTCAAAGATTTTTCGTCGGCGCGGATTTCCGCAACGCAAGATAAATCACAAACGCCAACGCAAAACCGATGAACCAAGCGTAATTGTAAAGATCGGCGAGAATCGGCGGAACGCTCGACGCGCTCAAAATTTTTACGTTCACCAGAAATCCCGGCAAACTCGGCAGCGCACCGATAATCAAAGAGATCAGCGCGACGTAACTGATTCCATTTATGAAACGATATTCGCCATCGGATTTGTAGAGCGCGGCGAGATTCAATTTGCGTTTGCGATAAATGAAATAGTCGGCAATCAGAATTCCGCCAATCGGTCCGAGCAATGCGCTGTAAGCGATGAGCCACGTGAAAATGTAGCCGGTCGGGTCGGCGACGAGTTTCCACGGCATCATCAAAATGCCGATGACGCCGGTGGCGAATCCGCCGAGGCGAAAGGAAATTTTCTTCGGCGCGAGGTGCGCGAAATCGTTCGCGGGCGAAACGACGTTGGCGGCGATGTTCGTCGCGAGCGTGGCGATGCACAGCGCGAGCATGGCGACGACGAGCACAATCGGATTTTGAAATTTCGTCAGCACGTCCACCGGGTCCCAAATCGCCTGGCCGTAAATAATCGTCGTGGCGGAAGTGACCGCGACGCCGATGAACGAATACAGCGCCATCGTGAGCGGCAGCCCGAGCGATTGGCCGAGGATTTGGTCGCGCTGCGATTTGGCGTAGCGCGAGAAATCGGGAATGTTCAGCGAGAGCGTCGCCCAAAAACCGACGATGCCGGTGAGCGCGGGAAAAAAGTAATTCCAGAATTGTCCGGCTTTCGGCTGGCCGGCGTCGAATTGCGACGGCTGCGAGAGAATCGGGCCGAAGCCGCCCGCTTTTTGATACGCCCACCAAAGCAGCGCGAGTCCGAGCGCGACGAGCAGCGGCGCTTTGATGTTCAACAGCCAGCGAATCGTTTCGATGCCGCGATAAATCACGACCATGTTCACGCCCCAGAAAAACAGGAAACACAAAAATTGTCCGCCGGTGATGCCGAGAAAATTTATTGCGGGCGCGGGATGCAAATTGAAAATCGTCACGACAATTTTGTAAATCGCTTCGCCGCCGATCCACGTTTGGATGCCGAACCAGCCGCAGGCGACGAGAGCGCGGAGAATGGCCGGAACGTTCGCGCCGCGCGTGCCGAACGCGGCGCGGCAATAAACCGGAAACGGAATTCCGTAAAGCGTTCCGGCGTGCGCGTTGAGAATCATCGGCACGAGCAGGATGAGGTTGCCGAGAAAAATCGTGAGGATGGCCTGCCACCAATTCATGCCGCCGCCGATGAGTCCCGATGCGAGCATGTAAGTCGGGATGCACGCGGACATGGAAATCCACAGCGCGGCGAAACTGGCCGCGCCCCATTTGCGTTTCGTCGCGGGCACGGGCGCAAGGTCGGCATTGCACAAATGGCTTTGCGCGATGTCCACCTCGACATCGGGAGCATTTGCTGTGGAAATCACGGACATGAATCAAAAATGACTCGGCTTGCGCTGGAGAAATTTTCCGCGCCCGATTTTGCCGGTGAATTTTCCATCGCGCACGGCCACTTCGCCGCGCACGGTGACGACGCTTGGCCGGCCTTCGATTTTCCAGCCTTCAAACACGCTGTAATCCACGTTGATGTGATGCGTCTTCGCGGAAATTTTGCCGCGATAATTCGGGTCATAGACGACGAGGTCGGCGTCCGCGCCGGGTTGAATCGTGCCTTTGCGCGGGAACAAATCAAACAGCTTCGCGACCTGCGTGCTCGCGGCATTCACGAACGTATGCAAATCAATCTTGCCCGTTTTCACGCCGTAGGTGTAAAGCACGTTGATGCGGTCTTCGAGCGACGGAATGCCGTTGGGAATTTTCGTGAAATCTTTTTTGCCCATCTGCTTTTGCGTCTTGAAATCGAACGGGCAATGGTCGGTGGCGACGGTTTGAATCAAGCCGTCGCGCAGGCCGTTCCACAAAACCGGCTGATTGCTTTTGTCGCGCAACGGCGGCGACATGACATATTTCGCGCCCTCGAATTTCGGCAGTTCGGCGTAAGTTTTGTCGAGCGTGAGATATTGAATCAGCGTCTCGACGCTCACGCGCACGCCGCGTTGGCGCGCGGCGATGGCGCGTTCGAGCGCTTCCTTGCAACTCAAATGGACGATATAGACTTCCGCGCCGGTGAGTTCGGCAAACGTCATCAAATGATTCACGCCCTCGGCTTCGACTTGCGGCGGACGACTTTCGTGATGCTGGCCGGAATCGGTTTTGCCGGCGGCGATCAATGCCTTCGCGCGCTCGGCGATGAGCGTTTCATTTTCACAATGCGCGGTGACGATGACGCCGAGTTCCTTCGCGAGTTTGAGCGTGCGATACAATTCCGCGTCGTCCACGCCGAACGCACCTTTGTAAGCGAGATAAACTTTGAATGAGCTGATGCCGCGTTTAACGATTTCGCGCAATTGCTTTTCCGTTTTGTCGTCGAACTTCGTCACGCTCATGTGAAATGTGAAATCGCACGCGGCTTTGCCGACGGCTTTGCCCAGCCACAGTTCAAAACCTGCGAGCGTGTCGTCGGAACGCGGCGGCGCGCACATTTCGATGAGCGTGGTCGTGCCGCCGACGAGCGCGGCTTTGCTGGCGGTCTCGTAAGTGTCCTTCGCGAACGTGCCCATGAACGGCAGATAAATGTGCACGTGCGGGTCAATGAATCCGGGAAAAATATATTTGCCGCGCGCGTCAATAACTTCCGCGTTTTTTGGCGCGGAAATATTTTTATCAATGCGCGTGATGGTTTCGCCTTCGCACAAAATGTCCGCGACGTAGCGCGAATCTGCGGTGACGATTTCGCCATTTTTAATTAAGAGACTCATAATTTTTAGACAGAATTAACAGAATTCACAAAATTGAAAACTCGCGTTCGGAATCAAAAACAATTCTGTTCAATTCTGTAAATTCTGTCTGTTATTTCTTTTCCGTATGCCAGATGTCGCCTTCGCCGTAGCTGAACCAGCGGCTCGTGGTGACTTTTTGTTGCGTGAAAAATTGCACACCTTCGCGGCCTTGCATATGCAGGTCGCCGAAGAAAGATTCGTTCCAGCCGTTGAACGGAAACCACGCCATCGAAGCCGGCACGCCGATGTTGATGCCGACCATGCCACAGTTGATGCGATGCTTGAACTCGCGCGCCGCCTTGCCGCTGCGCGTGAAAATGGAAGCGCCGTTGCCGTAAAATGATTTGTTCGCCAATTCAATCGCTTTGTCCAAATCGTCCATGTGCATCACGTTCAGCACCGGGCCAAAAATTTCTTCTTTGGCGACGGTCATTCCGTTTTGCACATGGTCGAGAATTGTCGCGCCAACATAAAATCCATTTGGCGCTTCGGAAACTTTCACGCCGCGACCGTCGGCCAAAACTTTTGCGCCCTGCTGTTCGCCAGTGGAAATCAATTCCTGCACGCGGTCGCGATGTTGTTTCGTGATGACCGCGCCCATGTCCGGCTGCTTGTCGCGGTCGGTCGGACCGACTTTGATTTTTCGCGTCGCTTCAACGAGCGTAGGCAAAACATTTTTTTCTGCCGCACCGACGACGACTGCCGTTGAACCCGCCATGCAACGTTCACCCGCGCAGCCAAATGCAGCTTCAATCACGCCGCGCGTGGAATTTTCCACGTCCGCGTCCGGCATGAGGATGACGTAATTTTTCGCGCCGCCGTTCGATTGCACGCGCTTCCCGTGTTTCGTGCCGGTTTCATAAATGTATTTGGCAATCGGCGTCGAACCGACGAATGAAATCGCCTTCACTTTCAGATGCGTGAGCAGCGTGTCCACGACTTCGCGTCCGCCGTGAACGATGTTCAGCACGCCTTTCGGCAATCCGGCTTTTTCGAGCAGCTTCGCAATTTTAATCGCCGTGAGTGGAACTTTTTCGCTCGGCTTGAGCACAAAAGTATTTCCGCACGCAATCGCAATCGGATACATCCAGAGCGGAACCATCGCGGGAAAATTGAACGGCGTGATGCCGACGCAAACGCCAAGCGGCTGGCGGATGGCCTCGCAATCAATGCCGCGCGCGACGTTTTCCAGCACCTCGCCCATCAGCAACGACGGCACGCCGAGCGCGAACTCGACGACTTCCATGCCGCGCTTCACATCGCCGCGCGATTCGGCCAGAGTTTTGCCGTGCTCGCGCGTGTTGCAGCGCACGATGTCCTCGAAATTTTCTTCGAGCAACATTTTGAACCGCGCGAGAATCCGCGCGCGTTCGACCGGCGGCGTTTCCATCCAATCGGGAAACGCGGCTTGCGCGGCCTCGACAGCGGCATTCGCGTCGGCGACGCTGCCGACCGGACATTCCGCAATCACTTCGCCGATGGACGGATTGAAAACCGGCGTGCGTGCGGTTTGGGAATCAATCCATTCGCCGCCGATGAAATTCAGGCAAGGTTCTAATAAAACAGCCATAGTTAATTGTCTTGGTCAATTGTTACTCGATAATCTTCGTGGTGTTCATTTGCGATTAAAAACCGAGCGTTTGGAAAAATTTTTGTAAGCGCTCGCATTTTATTTCGAAATGTTTCGTCTGAATTCATTCCGACAATAACTTCACGAACGGCTGAAATTGGAAATCCAAAAAGATGGATTGGAAATGGCAAATGATTATTTATTGAATCTGCTTCATGAAGAACTCTTAAGATTCGCCATTCTTTTTCGTATTTCCAATCTACATGTTTTTGCTCGAACCAAACTACAGAATCAGAGTCAGCCAAAGTAACTTTGGGACGATGCATTGTATAATTTACTTTGCGGAGGAAACCAAATTCGTCGGTTTCGCTTCTTCTTTTTTTGAAAAAAGAATCTTCAGAATCAAATCCAACTACAAATCCACAATGATTTGCGGCGTAATGTCCCCACATTAAAATAGAATCCTTCACTTTACTAAGACAAAGAACGCCGACATGTTGATTAAGAAGCTCTGTGATTTTAGCCCGTATTGAATTTATCAGTGCTGGCGACAACATTTGGAACAGAATTGGCACATTTTGCTTCTGTGCAGTAATAATTTCTGAAAAATCATTTTTTGCCAAAGCAGGAGCTATTGCTCCATATTTCGCTAGTTCCTTTTCTACTAATTGTTCAAAGTTTTTTTCGACATAATCTTTAACAGCATCTTCAGTGTTTATCTCTTTTATGACTGGTCGAAACTCAAATGGATCGTTGAAATCCGCAGGCTGAGTAAATCGAATGCGCCGCTTTTGAAGCACATCAATTCGCTCTGGCGGAAGATATTTATACAAAATCATTCGATCCTATCGCGACAACGCCTGCGATTGCTTCACAAAATCGTTGCCGTTCCATTCGCCGTCGGCTTGCACCATTTTCTTGGCGTCAGCAGCGGCCTTTTGCGCGGCTTTGCGTTCGGTCTGGCGTTTCACCAAATCGGCGTGCGTGGTGAAATACGGCAGCGACTTGCCTTTGAAATCCGCGAGCGTCTCGAACTTGTGCTTGTCCATGAACGCGAGCAGTTGTTCGCACATCGGCTTGACGTGTTCGTAGCCGAACTTCATGACGCCGGTGCAGACTTGAACCGTGTCGCCGCCGAGCAAAATAAATTCCGCCGCGTCATTTCCAGTTTCAACGCCGCCGATGGCAGAGAGCGAGCGTCCGGGAAATTCTTTTTCAATCAACTTTGCGACTTCCATGACCATGCGCAGCGCGATGGGTTTGACGGCGCGCGACGAATAACCGCCGGGCGTCGTGTAACCTTCCACGCTCGGTTCGGGGCGCAGCGTGTCGAGATTCACGCCGATGACGCTGCGGATTGTGTTGATGGCCGCGATGCCGTTCGCGCCGGACGCGAGCGCGGCGCGCGACGGGTCTTCGATGTGCGTGACGTTCGGCGTCATTTTCGCCCAGACGGGAATTTTCGCCGCGCTCATCACCCACGCGACGACTTCGCGCAGGATGTCGGGGTTTTCGCCCATCGCCGCGCCCATTTTTCTTTCAGGCAAACCGTGCGGGCAAGAGAAATTCAATTCAAACGCATCCACGCCGCAGGCCTGACAACGCTCAACGATTTCAATCCACGCGTCTTTGCGATATTCCTCCATGATGGAAGCAATCAAAATTTTGTCGGGAAATTTATCTTTGCACCTTTTGAATTCGTCTTCCCAAATTTTGAACGGGCGGTCGCTAATCAACTCAATGTTTTCCCAGCCGATGATTTCCTTGCCGTCGCCGGAATGCAATTTTCCATAACGCGGCGTGACGTTGACGACTTTGCTGGCGTCGAGCGAAACGGTTTTGGCGATGACCGCGCCCCAGCCTTCCTGAAACGCTTTGGTGATGACGTTGAGATTCGTTCCGGGCGGCCCGGAGCCGATGACAAACGGGTTTGGCAGTTTCAGTCCATCTACGGTGGTGGCGAGTGTTGGCATAAATTATTTTCTTTCTGCATTTCTCCTTTTGCGCTTTTATACTGAATTTGTTGAAAAATGTCACAATAATTTTACAATAAAGGAAGAATAAATTGAGCCGGATGAATTTATCACAGAACCCCAAACGCACTGTCGCCGAATTGAAAGAACTGCGCGCATTGACGGGCGACGAAAACGGCGCGCAACGCGTCGCCTTCACGCCGACGTGGACGAAGGCGCGCGAGTGGCTGCACGCAAAACTTTCCGAGCTGCCTGTCGAAACTCATCGCGACGCGGCGGGAAATCTTTGGTCAACACTGCGCGGCGAATCGGAAAAATGTCTGCTTATCGGCGGCCACATTGATTCCGTGCCGAATGGCGGCTGGCTCGATGGTTGTTTGGATGTTTTGGCCGGTATGGAAATTTTGCGGCGCATCAATTCGCAATACAACGGCAAGCCGCCGATTACAGTTCGTTTGGTAGATTGGGCGGACGAAGAAGGCGCGCGCTTTGGCAAAAGTTTGTTTGGCTCGTCCGCGTGTTCCGGCAATTTGAATCTGGACGAAGCGCGAAATTTGAAAGACAAGGACGGAATCACTTTGCCCGACGCACTCAAAAATGTCGGCGTTGATTTCGAGCGCGTGAAAGATTCTAGCAGGGAATTGAAAAACGCCGCTGCGTATCTGGAATTGCACATTGAGCAAGGGCCGGTGCTGTTGGATTTGGGTTTGCCGCTCGGCGCGGTGCTCGGAACTTTTGGCGTCGAGCGTCACGCGATTACCTTTCACGGACAAGCCGCGCATTCCGGCAGCACGCCGATGAACCGCCGCAAAGACGCTTTTCTCGCCGCCGCAAAAATGAGTTCGGAAATTTACGAGATTGCGATACGCAACGGCAACGGCGTTTGCACCATCGGTTCTTGCACGACAAAACCGGGAATTGTCACGAGCGTCGTCGAAGAATGTCGAATTACTTTGGACCAACGCCATTTGGATTCTGCCGCGCTCGCAAAAATGTTGGCGGAAGCAAAATCCGCGAGCGAAAAATTCGCGCGCGAAGGAAACGTCAAAGTTTCGTGGGAACGAATCTGGCAAATCGCGCCGCGTCCGTTCCACGACGAATTGATTTCACTTTGCGACGAAGCGATTCGCGAAACGCGCGGCCAGTCGCATCGTTTGCCGAGCGGGCCGTTGCATGATGCTGCCGAAGTCGCGGCGGCGGGAATTCCAACGGTGATGATGTTCGTCCAAAGTCTGCACGGCATCAGCCACAACAAAATCGAGGACACGCGCGAGGAGCATTTGGAACTGGCCGTGACCGCGTTCGACAAGCTGGCGGATAAAACGCTGAAATGGATTGCGGCAAAGGCAAAGTAAGATAGGAATATGGCATTTATAGTAAAATGTCCAAAATGCAAGAAGGATGCGGGAATTGCTTTCGCTTGGGACTCGGGGGACAAAATGATTAAATGCAGTTGTGGTAATACCGCCCCAGCTCCTAGTTCAAATTTCAATCCTGCGCTGGAATTTTTATTCAAATATCGCCCGCATGATGACTATTCTGAATCATGGATATCAAATGAAGAATTATTCTTTGCAAGTCCCGCTGTCTTCAATGATCCATTTGATTCAAAGATTATATATACCTTTGAAGGCACTTTGGAACAGAAAAAGAAATACTTAAGCCGATTGATTGAAGAATATTCCCCCACCATTAGGAAAAAGAAAAAATGGAAAATAATAAACCAATCTTTAAAAGATGAGACGATGGAAAGAGGTCACGATGCTCATGTTGCGCGAATACAACAAAGCATTAACGAGTATGGAATTGCATCGTTTTCACGGAAGCCAGATGATCTGTTAATGTTTGCATACTATGCAAAAGATCATACCGGTTATTGCCTAAAGTATAAACGTTTATCGGAAAATGTCTTAAGCATGGCGCAAGTAGTTAATTATGAAGAATTTTATCCTAGAGTCAGCCTTCTTGATCCAAGGTTTTATGAAAAAGGTTCTTTGGGTGATAAAATTCTATATACGAAAGCAAAATGTTGGAAACATGAAGATGAATGGAGAATTGGTTTTGCTAGGCTTCCCAACAGAGTCTTAAAATCACCACATCCCATTTTGGAGGGAGTTATTCTTGGCTGTAATATGAAACGAGAACAGCGTGAAGAAATTGTCGAACTTAATAAACGTAGATTAAACCCAGTGGCAATATTTGAAGCGAGGAAAAAGAAATTTGAATTTGCCCTCGAAATTGTGCCGTTTGAAGTGTAATTCAATACGAAATATACTGCGTTGATAATTTATTTTGTAAAAAATGTCGCGCTGCTAAAATCGGTGCAAGGAGTATGCGGAACGTCCAGCAAAAACTTTCCGTCGCGCGCGGCGAACAGCCCGCCGAATTGCTGTTCAAAAACGCGCGCGTCGTCAACGTCTTGAGCGGCGAAATTCACGATGCGAACGTCGCGGTCGAGGATGGCCGCGTCATCGGCTTTGGCGATTATCGCGCCAAAAAAATTATTGATTTGAAAGGCGCATTTCTCGCGCCGGGTTTGATTGACGGCCATTTTCACGTCGAAAGTTCCATGCTCACCGCGCCGGAATTCGCCCGCGCCGTCGCGCCGCACGGCACGAGCGCGGTGGTCATTGACCCGCACGAATACGCAAATGTTCTTGGTTTGGACGGAATTCGTTACGTCCTTGAATCCACCAAAAATCTCGCCGTGGATTTTTTCATCATGCTGCCGAGTTGCGTTCCCGCGACGCATCTGGAAACTGCCGGAGCAAATCTCACGGCGGACGATTTGAAATTAATGATTGCCGACGACCGCATCGCCGGTGTTGCCGAGCTGATGAATTTTCCCGGCGTTTTTCTCGGCGCGAAAGGCGAATTGGAAAAAATCGCCGCCGGCAAAGGCAAAGCCATTGACGGCCACGCGCCCGGTTTGCGCGGAAAAAATCTAAACGCCTACGCGCTCGCCGGTGTGCGTTCCGACCACGAATCGGTTGAAGTCGAAGAAGCGCGCGAAAAATTGCGGCTCGGAATGCACATTCTGTTGCGCGAAGGCAGCACGGAGCGAAATCTGGAGCATCTGATTCCGCTCATCAACGCGCACAATTTTCAAAATTGCTCCTTTGCGACCGACGACAAACTCGCGGGCGATTTGGTTCACGAAGGCCACATAGATTTTTGCGTTTGCAAATCCATCAAGCTCGGACTTCCGCCGATTACCGCGCTGCAAATCGCCACGATTAACACCGCGCGACATTATCGCCTGCGAAATTTCGGCGCGATTGCGCCGCGCTTCTGGGCGGATTTCGTCGTGTTCGACGATTTGAAAAATTTTCGCGCGCGCCAAGTTTTCAAAAAAGGAATTCTCGTTGCCGAAGACGGAAAATTTCTCGGCAGAACTCCGGCGAAAGTTCCGCTGCCGCGCAGCACGATGAATTTGCGCTATTCGCCGAAAGATTTTGTCGTAAAAGCGAACGGCAAAAAGAAAATCCGTGTCATCGAAGTCATTCCGAATCAAATCGTGACGAAGGAAATTATCGCCGCGCCGAAAATTGAAAACGGCCAAGTTGTCGCCGACGTTTCGCGCGACCTTTTGAAAATGGTCGTCGTCGAACGCCATCGCGCAACTGGCAACGTCGGCGTCGGTTTTGTGCGCGGATTCAAATTGAAAAATGGCGCGATTGCTTCAACCGTCGCGCACGACGCGCACAATGTCGTCGTCGCTGGCACAAACGACGCGGACATTTTATTTGCGATTCGTGAATTGGAGCGTTTGCAAGGCGGACAAATCGCCGTCGCGAATGGGAAAGTGAAAGCCGAATTGCCGTTGCCGATTGCCGGATTGGTTTCCGACCAGCCGCTGCCGCGCGCGATGAAGTTGATTGACGATTTGAACGCCGCCGCGCACGCGCTGGGTTGCGATTTAGCCGCGCCGTTTATGACGCTTTCGTTTCTGGCGCTCTCGCCGATTCCCGCGCTGAAGCTGACCGATCAAGGTTTGATTGACGCGGCAAAATTGCGGAAAACAAATTTGTTTGTGGATTGAAATGACCCTTTTACAACTCAACCAACTTTCGCCAGCCGATTTTGTCCGCGTCATCGGTCCGGTTTTTGAGCAGTCGCCGTGGATCGTCGAAAAAACCTTTTCGCGCCGGCCGTTCGCCGACCGGCGGGAGCTGTGGCGTGCGCTTTGCGAAACGGTGAAAAATTCCGGCGCAGAAAAGCAGCTCGCCTTGATTCGCGCGCATCCCGACCTGGTTGGCCGCGCCGCGCTCGCCGGAACGCTCACGCGCGCATCCGCAAACGAACAAGCCGCCGCCGGATTGGACCGGCTTTCGCCAGAAGAAATTGCCTGGTTCCAAAGACAAAACGCCGCCTACAAGGATAAATTCGGTTTTCCGTTCGTGATCTGCGCGCGCCTGAACAAAAAAGAATCCATCCTCGCCGGCTTCGAGCGACGATTGAAAAATTCGCGCGCGCGGGAAATCCAAACGGCGCTGGAAGCGATTTTCAAGATTGCCGAATTGCGTTTGCGCGATTTAATCTCCGACTGAATTATGACCGCCAAATTAAGCACCCATGTTCTGGACACCGCGCACGGTTGTCCCGCCGCCGGAATGAAAATCGAGCTGTGGTCGCTCGCCGGCGAGGAACGCGAGCTGGTCACGACCGCGAAAACCAACGCCGACGGCCGCACCGACACCCCGTTGCTGGCCGCCGATGAAATGAAGGCCGGCCAATACGAAATCATTTTTTTTGCAGGCGATTATTTTGCGGCCAAATCGCCGACGCTGCCGAAAATCCGTTTTCTGGATAAAATCCCCGTGCGTTTGGGGATCGCCGACGCGGACGCAGGCTATCACGTTCCCCTGCTCTGTTCGCCGTGGAGCTATTCAACCTATCGTGGAAGTTGAGATGAACGGCGCGCAAAAAATCATGCGGCGCATCGAGGCGCTCGCAAAAATTTCCGACGAGCGGGGAAAAATCACACGCCTGTTCGCCTCGCCCGCGATGCGCCGCGCGAACAGACTGGTCGCCCAATGGATGCGCGCAGCCGGAATGAAAACCCGCGTGGACGCGATTGGAAACCTCATCGGCCATGACGACGGCGAAACAGCCAGCGCGAAAATCCTTTTGCTCGGCTCGCATCTGGACACCGTCCGCAACGCCGGAAAATTCGACGGGCCGCTCGGCGTTCTGCTCGCCCTCGCCGCCGTCGAAAACCTGCGGCGCAAAAAAATCAAACCGCCGTTCGCGATCGAGGTCGTCGGTTTCGCCGATGAAGAAGGCGCGCGTTTTCAAACCGCGTATCTCGGCAGCAAAACCCTCGCCGGTTGTTTTGACCCGAAAGATTTGCGGCGCCAGGACGCGAATGGAATCACGATGGCGGAAGCGATCAAAAGTTTTGGCGGCGACCCGGCAAAAATAAAATCGGCAAAACTGGATCCCCAAAAGTTGCTCGGCTACGTCGAGGCGCACATCGAACAAGGGCCGGTTTTGGAAAATAAAAATCTCGCCGTCGGCCTAGTCAGCGCGATTGCCGGACAAACGCGCGCGCGCGTCAGTTTTTTGGGCCGCGCCAGCCACGCGGGCACGACGCCGATGAATTTGCGCAAAGACGCGCTCTGCGCCGCGGCGGAATTTATTCTGGCGGCGGAAAACCTGGCGCGAAAAACGCCCGGCCTGGTCGCAACCGTCGGCGAGATTTCGGCCAAGCCCGGCGCCAGCAACGTAGTTCCCGCCGCAGCCAATCTGTCGCTGGACTTGCGTCACGCGAAAGATTCAGCCCGTAAATCCGCGCATCAACGTCTGAAACAAACCGCCTTTGAAATCGCCGCGCGCCGGAAATTGAAGCTGGACGGCGAAGTCGTTCAGGAAACCGCCGCCGTCCGCTGTTCTGAAAATTTTTCGCGGCTGCTCGGCCAAGCCGTGAAACGGCGGCAAAAAAAGCGGGTTCAATTGCCCAGCGGCGCGGGCCATGACGCGGCGGTCATGGCCAAAATTTGTCCGGCGGCGATGCTGTTCATCCGGTGCAAAAACGGCGTCAGCCATCATCCCGGCGAATCGGTGAAAATCGGCGACGTAAAAATCGCGCTGGCAGTAATGGATGATTTCCTGCAATCGCTCGCGGAGAAATATCGCCAAACCGCCGGATAATCTGCTAAAATTTTTTTATGAACGAACTGTTTGGATTCACCCGCGCGGTCGTCAGACCGCGTTACGCGCTACTCACGCCGGATGGTTTCGTGCCGAGCCAACTGCCGGGCTGGAAAAAGGCCGCGGTCGTCGTGAACATTTCACCGGCGCTGGGCGCGAAATTCGCGCAACTACAGGTCACTTTTGCCGAAAACGGCGCTGGCGCCGGCGACACCGGCGCATTGGAATTTTTTGTTTATGTTCTCGAAGGCAAATGCGCCGCAAACATCGGCGGCAAGAAATTCAACCTGACCGCCGGCGGTTTCATCTTTATCCCGCCGCGAACGGATTTTCATTTCAACGCCGCGAAAAACGGAACGCGACTTTTGATTTTTCAGAAAAAATTCGAGCCGGCCGCCGGCGCAAAAATTCCGGGCGTATTGGCCGGCCACGAAAAAGAGATTCCCGGCCGGCCGTTTCTGGGTAACAAAGACGCGCGACTTCAGGCGCTGCTGCCGGACAAGCCGGAATTTGACCTGGCGGTGAACATTTTCACGTATCAACCCGGCGCGACGTTGCCGTTGGTCGAGGCGCACGTCATGGAGCACGGCTTGTTGATGTTGCGCGGCCAGGGCGTTTATCGTCTCGATTCGGACTGGCATCCCGTGAAAGCCGGCGACGTGATTTGGATGGCGCCGTTCTGTCCGCAATGGTTCGCGGCGCTGGGAAAAACGCCCGCGAGCTACATTTATTACAAAGACGTGAACCGCACGCCGCGCGCCGAATGAAATTGCCAATCAACATCACGCAACTGCAACGCGAAATCGACGCGCTCGCGCGCGTTTCCGAAAACCCGCCGCCAGTCGTCACGCGCGTTTTGTTTTCCGAGGCGGATTTGCGCGGGCGCGCCTTTGTGAAAAATCTCTGCCGCGAAGCCGGATTGGTTTTGCGCGAAGACGCGGTGGGAAACATTTTTGCGCGGTGGCAAGGTTCGGAAAAAAAATGGCCGGCGGTCGCCACCGGTTCGCACATCGACGCGATCCCGAACGCGGGAAAATACGACGGCGTCGTCGGTGTGCTCGGCGCGCTTGAAGCCATTCGCGCGCTGAAAAAATCCGGTTTTCAGCCGAAGTGTTCGATTGAATTAATCGTTTTCACCGCCGAAGAGCCGACGCGATTTGGCATTGGCTGTCTCGGCAGCCGTTTGCTCGGCGGCGTTTTGCCGCCCCAGCGCGCGGCAAATCTGCGCGACCGCGACGGGAAAGATCTGGAATTCTGGCGCAAGCAGGGCGGTTGCAAAGGTAATTTGAACTCCGTCAAGCTGCCCCAAAAGTTTTATTCCGCTTTCGTCGAATTGCACATCGAGCAGGGACCCGTTTTGGCGCGCGAAAAAATCTCCATCGGCATCGTCGAAAAGATCGCCGCGCCGAGCACGCTGCGCATTGAACTCACCGGTGTCGGCGGCCATGCGGGCGCGACGCTGATGCCCGGACGCCGCGACGCTTTGCTGGCGGGAGCGGAAATCGCGCTGGCGGTGGAACAGGCCGCGCTCACGAGCGGCAGCGCGGACACGGTCGGCACGACGGGCATTTTCAAAATCGAGCCGAGCGCGGTGAACAGCATTCCGTGCCGCGCGCTTTTGGAGATTGATGTGCGCGACACCAACGTCAAGACGCGCGACGTTGCGCTGAAAAAAATCGACGCGGCGGCGAAAGAAATTTGCCATCGCCGGAAAATCAAACTGAAAATGGAACGATTGAACATCGATCCGCCGGCGATTTGTGATTTTACGCTGGTTAAAACCATCGCCGAAATCTGTCGGCGCGGAAAAATTTCCAGCAAAAAAATGGCCAGCCGCGCGTATCACGATTCATTGTTCATGGCGCGGATCTGTCCGGTGACGATGATTTTTATTCCATGTCGCGCTGGCGTGAGTCATCGGCCGGATGAGTATTCGTCGCCCGAACAAATTGCCATAGGAACTCGTGTGTTGGCGGAAACTTTGGCCGCAACCGCCCGGCGCTAAATTTTGGAAACTCTTTGCTGCGCGTAACCGACGCAAACCGCATTGACACCGCGCAATTTCACCTTCAGAATCGCGGTTAAATATGAAAGTGTCTGCGTTGCCGACAAAGGAGCGGCCAGAGTTTTTAACTCGCCACCTGTCGCCCGATCGTTCCGACCGTTGACGCCATGATGGTTGAGGAACGCGCCGCCGCGTTCACCAAACGCAGCATCAAAACTTCCGCCAAGCTCGCCGGACTGAAAATGGCCGTCGCAATGTGCGATTTGACGACGCTCGAAGGCAAGGACACGCCCTGCAAAGTTGCTTATCTTTGCCATAAAGCACTTTAACCCGCCGAGCCGAAATACAACGTGCCGAGTTGTGCTGCGATTTGCGTTTATCCGAATACGGTGAAATACGCGCGGAAATTTCTTGGTGAGAATTTTCCGGTTCACGTCGCCGCCGTCGCGACCGGGTTTCCGAGCGGTCAATATCCGTTGCGCACGAAGCTTGAAGAAGTCCGCCGCACCGTGGCCGACGGCGCGGATGAAATTGACATGGTCATTGATCGCGGCGCATTTTGGCCAATCGCGTTGCGCAAGAGGAAATTTTCGGGCCGGTGCTAAGCGTGATGACATTTCGCACTCCGGAGGAGACGTTCGAGCGCGCAAATAATATTCCTTACGGTTTGAGTGCGGGCGTGTGGACGGACAAAGGCAGCAAGATTTTCAAGCTGGTCAACAAATTGCGCGCCGGTGTCGTCTGGGCGAACACTTACAACAAGTTCGACCCGACAAGTCCGTTCGGCGGTTACAAGGAAAGCAGCTTTGGTCGAGAAGGCGGATTGCAGGGGCTTGCGGCGTATTGCTGGTTGGATTGAATTTTTTGCGAAAGAAATTTATGAATCGTCTCGACGCCGCCGTCACGCTCATTAAAACGCACATTGACGGCGTGACAACCAACGGCGTTTCGGTCAGCGCCAGCGGCTCGGTCAATGCCGGCAACGCGCGACTCAATTTCTTCGTCACCCCCCACGCCCGTCGTGGACTGAATACCCGGCCATCAATGACAGTTTATGAAGGATTATTGTTTGTCGAATTATGCCGCCGAATCGTTGCGATTGGAGGTGGTGACGGCCTGTGTCGGTTTCGACGATTTTCTGGATGTCACACTGACCAACAATCTGCCGTGAGAAAAATTATTGAGGTGTTCGCCGCTCGCGGATTTTGCGGGCAAATAGCGTCCGCTCTCGCTGCGCGTGAATTTTCCGCCAATGAAAAGCTTGTAGGTTTTTTTGACGCTCAACTGCGCCGCTTCGTTGGGGTCGGTGGGAGCGGTGAGCGCATCGAGTGCGTTCTTGACGTTGGCTTTGAGTCCGATCGATGTGTTTGATTCCAGTGGTCCACATATATTTTTTGTCTTTCTATTTTGGTTTAATCGGGAAATTGATCGGGAAGTCCGGCCTGCCAGTAGGCCGTGCCCAATCGCGCTTGAATGTCGCCGTCAGCGCCGCCCCGCCGCTGGCCGTGCCGGTGACTTCCAACACCTGGTCCGTAAAATAATTGGAAGCGAATTCGTAGTTACTTCATAGCTTGTATGGTTTTTCGTTAAGCATGGCGGGCCACAGATTTTATGAGTTTGCCGTCGCCATTGCTCACGAAAATAGTTCTGGTCAGCTACCTTACAACAAAACTCATCCGACTTTTCTGTGACGGAAATTTTGAGGCAATTTTTATACCTTTTTGTCATTATTTCAGACAGAAAGGCTTTCATTCTAACCGGATGCCGCCAGCTGATGGGATAAAGCGTATTTTTCTTTGTTCAGAGAAATAATCTTTCCTTGTTTTTCGTAATTTTCCAATGACGGACAGATTGCCACGCCGTCGCGCGAGTATTCGCGGTGAACGGCAAGGCTGCCATGTCCCAAACCGCTTTGAGCAAAACGCTCCGGCATACCAACCTGTTTCGCCCGCCACGCCCAAGCGTAGCGATAACTGTGCAGGCTGACGCCTTTGATTCCCAAAATCCGACAACGGCGGCGAAATTCGGCGGCGCGATCTTTGTCTCTCCATGTGGAAATTTTTGGAAATAATGCGCCCTGCGACGGCAGGCTTTTCAGAAGCGATTCAAGGCGCGAACCAATTTCCATCATGCAGAGTTCGCCGGTGGTCGAATCGCAGCTGACGAAAACATTTCCGCGTTTGCACAGCCAGTATTTCTTCATAGACATCTGGCGCAAGTCTAGGTATCCACCGAATTTTTTCTTAATGCGTAATAGGCAATTTACCTGCCCGGCTGGCAACTGCCTTTTAGCGCATTTGCTGGCTAAAACGCAATTTACTACACACTTTACTGCACACTTGGGCATTTTTAGCCCAAATTTTGAACCTGTCCTCTGAAGCTGCCGTTGTCCGCCAACGACTTGTGAAGTTGGCTCCAGAGGCAGGACTCGAACCTGCAACCACACGGTTAACAGCCGCGTGCTCTACCATTGAGCTACTCTGGAACGCAAATGGGCGCGTAATCTACAAGCCGCCGCGCGCGCGGTCAATCGGATTTCATCCCGCTTTTTGACAATGCGGGCAATAAAACGTGCTGCGTGCGGCTTGAACGATTCGCACAATTTTTGAATCGCAATTCCAACACGGTTTGCCCGCGCGGTCATAAACGCGCAATCGTTCTTCGTAAAAATCCGGCGCGTTTTCGGCGCGACCAAAATAAAAAAGTCCGTCCGATTTAGCGCCGGTGAAATTGACGGGCACAGTGCTGCCGAATTGAATTGCTTCGGCCAAAACAGCGCGGATAGTTTGACACAGTTTTTTCACCTGCGACAAATTTAATTTGTTCGCCGCGAATTTCGGTGAAATTTTGGCGCGAAACAAAGCCTCGCTCGCGTAAATGTTGCCAACGCCGGCAACCAAACTTTGGTCAAGCAATTTGACTTTGATGGGTTGCCGCGAGCGTTTTAATTCGCGAGCAAAATGCTCGGCGGAAAACTTTTCGTCCAGTGGTTCGGGGCCAAGTTTTTCAATCGCGGACAAATCCAAAGTGAACCGGCCAAAATAGCGCGTGTCCTCAAAAATAAAATTCGTCTCGCCTAAATCCAAAATGACGGCGGCGTGTTTGGGCGGCGGCTCGTTTTTTCGCGCCAGAAACATTTTGCCGGTCATGCCGAGATGGCCGAGAATGGTCACGGATTTGCCTTCTGTTTTCGGCGTGAAATCAAAGAGCAAGTATTTTCCGCGCCGCGACAGATTTTTAAATTTTGCGCCGAGGAGAACGGATTTTAATTTTCGCTCCGAAGTTGGCCGGAGAATTTTGGCGCGGTTGACAAGAATTTCGCGAACGATTTTTCCGCGCAAGGCCGGACGCAAATAGCGCGCGAGCACTTCGACTTCTGGCAATTCGGGCATGACAGTCGGGCGCGAATTTTAACTTTTCAATTCCGTCACGAGCGTGCCGACTTTTTCGCCGAGCACGACGCGCTTCAAATTGTGCGGGCGCGAAAAATCGAAAACGATGATCGGCATTTTGTTGTCCATGCACAGCGAAAACGCCGTCGAATCCATCACCTGTAATCGCCTTTGCAGCGCGTCGAGATAGGAAATCTCCGCGAATCGTTTTGCGTTTTTATTTTTCTTCGGGTCGGAATCGTAAATGCCATCCACTTTGGTTGCTTTCAAAATGACTTCCGCGCCGATTTCGTTCGCGCGCAACGCGGCAGCGGTGTCGGTGGAAAAATAAGGATTGCCCGTGCCGCCGCCGAAAATCACCACGCGGTCTTTTTCCAAATGCCGCACCGCGCGGCGGCGGATGAACGGCTCGGCGACTTGCGACATGGCAATCGCGCTTTGCACACGCGTCGGGCAGCCGAGTTTTTCCAGCGCGTCCTGAAGCGCGAGCGCGTTGATGACCGTCGCGAGCATTCCCATGTAATCGCCGGTGGCGCGTTCGATGCCGCGCTCGCTGCCGCTTACACCGCGAAAAATGTTGCCGCCGCCGACGACCACAACGACTTGCACGCCGAGTTCGCGCACTTCGCAAATCTGTTCAGCCATGTGCTGCACGGCTTCGGGGCAAATGCCGATGCCGTGGGCGTCGCCGAGCGACTCGCCGCTCAACTTGAGCAGGACGCGGGAAAATTTTGGTTTCTTGGCCGTGGTCATGAAATGTGGAGCGCGCGAAGCATCGCAAAATGTTTAACAGCCGCACGTTGAATCGTCAAATCAAAGCGTCTCGACAAATTCAGAATGAATAGTTAGCGTTCAAAAAATGGAATTAACTGAACAACAAAGGCTCGAACACAACAAAGCTTTTGAGGAAGCAAGAGCTATTGTCAAAGACGAGATATTTACACACGAACGTCCTCTAATGCCGAAACCCGGTTGGTTATTAAGTCGCAAGCTAAATCATGCACTTTCACTTTTCGCCCGCGTTCTTGAACTCAACCCAGAAAACTGGTCGGCCATGTGGAATGTGGGCAAAGTGCATCAACGCTTCGGTGATAGTGCCACAGCTCTTTCATGGTTCGAGCGCGCTTATCAGGTTAATCCTTCGCAGCCTGATATTGCGAGAGAAGCGGCATTGTGTGCGATGGAAATTGGACGACACGACGCGGCAATTGTTTTCGCGCATCGTTCTGTTCAAATCCAACCTACAAATGGTGGACGTCACGCAAATTTAGCTCTCGCATATTTGCTCGCAAACCGAATTTCTGACGCGCAAACATCAATTGACAACGCACTAGCCGCTGACTCATCCGATAAAATTTCGCAGAACATAAAAGCCGTCATACAACATTTCGCCACGAATGGCAGCACGCCACCAACCACAGCACCAGCATTGTTAAAATATTGGCAGAAAAACCGCGCTGCCTAAATTGTAAAACAAAAAAAGCGTCCATCGCTGGACGCCTTTGCTATTTTGATTTGAAAATCCCTTACGCGCTTTCGCCGACTTGAAAGCGCACGAACCGGCGAATCGTGATTTCATCGCCGAGTTGCTTGGCGACTTGCGCGACGTGTTCTTTCACGCTGACTTCGGAATTGCGTTTCACAAATCCCTGGTCAACCAAACAATAGGTCTGGAAAAATTTGTCCAGCACTCCGGCCAGAATTTTTTCCAACGCCTGCGGCGGCTTGCCTTTCAAACGATCGGATTGCGCGGCGATTTCGCGTTCCTTGGCGATGACTTCCGCCGGAACCTGCTCGCGTGAAACGGCGTGCGGATGTCCCGCCGCGATTTGCAGCGTGATGTCTTTGACGAGTTGCTTGAATTCTTCTTTCGCCGTCGTTTCGGCCTTGCCCGCGCCGATTTCCACGAGCACGCCGACTTTTGCGCCGGTGTGAATGTAAGCCGCGACGAGTCCGTTGCCGGAAACTTCGATGCGCGCGTGACGGGCAATCTTGATGTTCTCGCCAATCTTCGCGACGGCGGCGACGCGGTCGGCTTCCACGTCCGCGTTCGGATTCGCCGCGTATTTTTTGGCGATGTCGTCGCAGAACGCGCGGAAGCTGTCGTTTTTGGCGACAAAATCCGTCTCGCAATTGATTTCCACGAGCACGCCGAGCTTGCCGCCGGGCGCGATGTATTGCGCAATGACGCCTTCGTTCGCGACGCGGTCGGCTTTTTTCGCGGCAGAGGCGATTCCTTTTTTGCGCAACAGGTCAACGGCGGCGTCAAGGTCGCCGTTCGTTTCGACGAGCGCCTTTTTGCAATCCATCAGGCCCGCGCCGGTCATTTCCCGGAGCTTGGCCACATTTCCAGCAGTGATTTCAGCCATAATTCTAAAAAGTTTTTAATTTTGAGTTTTGAGTTTCAGCAAGTTTTGAATTTCAAAGTTCTCAAAATTCAAAACTTAAAACTCAAAATTATTTCAAGCCGGAGAACTTTCCGGTGTCGTCGGATCATCGCCGGCGGCGATTTCCACGGCCTGCGCCGATTCAAATTTTTCGCCATTCGCATCGGATTTACGCGAACGTTTGGCTTCAAATTCCGCGCCGGCCTGCGTGATGGCCTGGCCAATCGTCGCCAAAATCGTGCGCACGGAACGAATCGCGTCGTCGTTCGCAGCAATCGGATAATCCACCAGATCGGGATCGCAGTTCGTGTCCACGAGCGCGACAATGGGGATTTTCAATTTGCGCGCCTCGGCCACGGCGTTGTGCTCGCGCTTGATGTCCACGACGAACATTGCCGCAGGACGTTTGTCCATGCTGCGGATGCCGTCGAAATATTTGTGCAGGCGCGCTTCCTCGCGGCGGATGACGGCCTGCTCCTGCTTGACGTAATCATTGATGGAGCCGTCCTCATTCATCTTCTCAATTTCCTTAAGCCGTTTGATGGAAGATTTGATGGTGTTGAAATTCGTGAGCGTGCCGCCGAGCCAGCGTTCGGTCACGTAAAATTGGCCGCATTCCTTCGCGGTTTCCTTGACGCATTGCTGCGCCTGTTTTTTGGTGCCGACGAAAATGATCTTGCCACCTTTGCGAACGGTCGCCGCCAGAAAATTCGTCGCCGCTTCGAGTTGCGAAAGCGTTTTCGAGAGGTCAATGATGTGAATGCCGTTGCGCGCGTCGAAGATGAACGGCTTCATCTTGGGATTCCAACGCTTCGTCTGGTGTCCGAAATGGACGCCTGAATCCAATAATTCTTTTACGCCAATGCTTAACATAATTTTTTCCGTTGGTTAAAACCGCGCGAGTTTTTTCGCGCAGCATCCCGCGGAACACGGGATTAATGTTTGATGTTGTTGTGGCCGCTTCACGCTCACTCGAACGCAAAATTTTCAAGGCCGTTTGCCTTTTCCTTAAATTGCGAAAAGGAGGTAAATTTTATCAGAAGAGTGACCGGGAGCAATAAATTATTTTATCTGGTTCGCCCGCACCAAGTGCAGGTGTAAATGCCGCGCGAATCCAGAACAAAAGTGGATTTCACAGAAGTGGAACTGCAACAATCGCAGGCAGCCATGAAAATCCCAATCAACGGCGGCATACAAAGAATTTCGCGTCCGCAATAAGCGCACACCAGACGGTCTTTTTTTATCAAGAAGTCCACGTCATTCTTTGGCGAACATTTGCACGCCAGTTTCGACATGGTTCCATAAGCCAAATGAGCCAACCCGCTACCACCTTGTTCTCGGGGCACTTGAACCGCCTCCTGGATGACACCGCTGTGTGACATAGACATCCAAACAAACCCGCGACCCGTTCACTGCTCCGGCAGCACAACTTATTCGCAAGTCTCAAAAAACCAAACCGCCAATTATTTCAACGATTTTTACTTCTGCGAACAGAAACGATTAAAACAGAGAAAAAAAATTTGTCAACGAATCAATGCGTTTTGTGAATAAGTTTTCAAAATTGTAAATAACTTTTTGCCTCATGCGTTCGCATGAACGCTTTTTGTGAATAAAAATTCGTTTTGTGAAATACATGAATGCGCTGTGAGCAACGCAATGTTCTTTGTAAATATGTATTGATTGCAAACCGGCGCGGTTTCAACGAAAAAGGAGAAGCGAAGCCAAAGAAAAATAAATGAATGATGTATTAAATAATTCATTCAGCGATTTCGACTTGAAAAAAAATCAAGAGACGCAAGTCGCTTTGCTATTTAATCGCAGGATGGCTGAATCAGGAAAATCAGAAGAAGTATTACCTTCTGAAGAACTGCACGAGGCCTGCTGCGGTGAAGAGTTAAGATTTTTTTGGGCTGATGATGGACGTTACATCAGCGTTTGCAGGCGATGCGGTAAAAAATACAGCGATTCCACTCGAGTCCGTTACGGCAGCAATCCATGGATTGGCGTTGATTTAGATGGCACACTGGCGCACGACCTCGGAAATAAAACGCTGGACGAAATCGGCAGTCCCATAATGCCGATGTTGAATCGCGTTAAAAAGTGGGTGGCTGAAGGTCGCACCGTAAAAATTTTCACTGCACGTGCGTCTTCAGCAAAACAAGTCGTTGCCATCAAAAAATGGCTGGCGAAACATGGATTGCCCGATTTGGAAGTCACCAACACCAAAGACATGCGAATGATTGAACTTTGGGATGACCGCTGCGTGCAAGTGACTACCAATCTGGGTGAACCGGTCGATAACGGTAGGAAGAGTTCATTAAAACCTAATCGGCTAGGCAATATGAAAGATTTCAACCAACAAGGCGCCTTATCGGGACTGGTTTCACGCATAAAATTTTTTTTAACCCTGTGATTAATTTATGAAAATCCTTAATAAAATTATCCTGAATATTGCGGGCTTGATTATCGCCGGCTTGACAATCAGCGCGCAGGCGCAATCGTCAATTGACGGTTCAATCTCATTCAGCGGTGGAGCAACCCTGAACGGCCCGTTGGAAAGCGCCACTGCTTTTACCGAAATCATTGCCGGCATCAATCCGTTTCCGGGATCAGAGACTGGAGATTATGCCACCGTCCCGGCCAATACTCCGATAGCGTTCTCCACATTTGCCTTTAATACATCTCCCAGCACACCAATTCCCATGTGGACGTTCACTGTTGACTCCACGGTTTATAGTTTTGAAATAGATTCGCTCAGCGTTCAAACCCAGAATTCAAGCTTTTTGAACATCATGGGCGTCGGCACCGCGCACATTGATGGTTATACCGACACTCAGGGAACATTTACTATAACAGATTCAGGTCTTGGTGGTCCTGTTTTCACTTTCGGCGCCGGTGTCAATGTTGTTCCAGAGCCGGCCACCTTTGGTTTTTTTGCATTAGGTTTGGGCGTTTTGGCCTGCGCTCGGCGGTTTAAAAAGCCTTGAGACATTTTGATGAAATTTACCCGATCAAAATCATGAAATCCTTAAAACAAATTGGCTGTGCTTTAGTCGTATTGTGTTTGCCCATCGGTTTATGCCAGGCTCAATACACATTGACGTCGGGAAATTCTTCAGTTGCCATAAACGCGTCTGGAGCGAATGCCGGCGTGACCAGTTGGATTGTCAACGGCCAGAACCAATTGAATGACCAATGGTTTTGGTATCGCATTGGAAGCACCGGGCCAGAGTATGCAATCAACACCATCGGCACGCCAACGGTTGATTTAATCAGCAGCAGCATACTTCAAACAACTTATGTCAGTTCGCAAATTCAAGCGACCATCCTGTATTCGTTGGTCGGAGGCAGCGCTCAAAGCGGAACTTCAGATTTATCGGAGCAAATTGCAATTCAGAATCTTACGAGTAGTTCCATCAGTTTTCATTTCTTTCAATATGCCGACTTCAACTTGGGGGGAACCGCTAATAACGACAGCGGGCAAGTGACCAAAGCCGGAAATAAATATGGCGGGATTAATCAATTGGATGGCACGTGTATGGTTTCTGAAAATGTCTATACAGCCGTAAGCCAGCCTGCCAGTCATTATCAAATCGGAACCGGAAGCACGATTTTGAATTCTCTTAACAATGACACACCAACCACTTTGAATGATACGTCCGTGGGATCAGGAAACATAAATTGGGGATTGGAATGGGATGTTACCATCGCGTCGGGAGGCACTTTGCTCATCAGCAAGGATTTAAACATTCAAGGAGTTGCCCCCGGACCGGTTCCTGAACCATCCACTTGGGCGCTGATTATCTTGGCGGCGGCCGCAGGTGGTTTGTATAAATACCGGACGCTTCGGCGATTGATTTAATTTCAACAGGGCGTCCGAAGAAGCAAGCAGGCGGATTGTCGGTTCAAGTTTTAACCAGAATCGGTTGTGCAATCATTCAAAAAAACGCCGGGCAGGTTCGGTTTATTTATTCTGGCAACAAGTTTATTTTTTGCACACAGCCGCGCCGATATTACACTGACTACTCTGACTTCATTAAGTGTTTCCACCGGTTCCACTCCATCCGCAAAATTAACGCAGGCTCCCGATGGTTCTTTTTATGGAACGGCTCAAGCCGGCGGCATCAACAATCAAGGAACTGTATTCAGAATTACTTCCGACGGTGTGTTTAGCAATTTATTTTCGTTCACCGGCACAAACGGGAAATATCCGGGCGCAAATCCTGCCGCCGGACTGGTTTCAGATACAAAGGGAAATTTTTATGGGACCACTCAATCTGGTGGCGCGAATGGGCTTGGCACCATTTTTCAATTTAACACGAATGGAACATTCGTCAGCCTTGTTTCGTTCACCGGCACTAATGGCGCGTTTCCCGGCGCGAATCCTGCCGGCGGATTGACATTGGGGACAAACGGCCAGCTTTACGGCACCACTCAATTTGGCGGCACGAATGATTTGGAAAATTTTGGCGATGGAACTGTGTTTGCATTAAACACAAATGGCACATTCACAAGCCTTATTTCCTTTAGCGGCACAAACGGCACGTTTCCCGGCGCCAATCCGACCAGTGGATTGATTCTGGGAACAAACAATCTTTTTTATGGCACAACCTATTCAGGGGGAACGAATGATGCGGCCAACTACGGTGACGGAACCATTTTCCAAATGAATTCTGCGGGCGGATTCAACACTTTATTCTCTTTCAACACCACAAATGGAGCCAATCCACGGGCTGGTTTGACACTCGGCACAGACAATAATTTTTACGGCACTACCTACTCGGGCGGCCAACTGATGTTTGGGACGATATTCAAAATCACTACTGCAGGAAAATTTACGCTTCTATTCAGCTTCAACAATACCAACGGCGCCAACCCTTATGGTGATTTGTCTCAAAGTTTGGACGGAAATTTGTATGGCACAACCCAACTGGGAGGCACAAATCACTACGGCACAATTTTTCTGGCCGGTCTGAACGGTTCATTGACAAGCCTGTTCGCCTTCAGCGGAACAAATGGTGATTATCCAGCGGCTGGATTAACGCAGGGCGTGGACGGCAATCTTTATGGAACGACAGCGTCGGGCACAACCAGTCCGCAAGGAACCATTTTTCGTTTTACTCCACCACCCAAATTTCTGACGTGGTATCCAACCAACGGCAATTTTAGATGCATCTGGAATTCAGCGACCGGCCAGGTTTATCAATTACAATTCAAAACCAATTTGAGCCAAACGACCTGGAACAATTTGGGTGGAGCCATCGTCGCAACCGATTCTAAAACGACCAATTCCGATGTCATCGGGCCAAATTCACAGCGATTTTACCGCGTTAATTTAGTGCAGTAAGCAATACCGCCGATTTTTCAGACATGCTTGTCAAAACACATTCTTTGCGTTAACGTCCAGCATGTCGTTGAAAAAAACTTTTGGATTGTTGGCCTTGATTCTCGGCGGTTTAAGCCTTGCGACTGCTGACATGATTCAACTCAAAGACAAGTCTTCCATTTCCGGGAAAATTCTCGCTGAAAAGGCCGACTCCGTTGTTGTGGATGTTGGCTACACTGTTCTGGTGGTGCCGCGCGCCGCAATTTTAGACATTTCGAAAAACGGCAATAGTAATTCTGCGCCTGCTGCTCCTGCCGTCATCGCTCCGCTACTGAACGCGGCTTCGCAATTTTATTCCTCTGACACGCGGCCTGTGACCGACCGCGACGTGAGCGCGTTGGTGAAACAAATCGGTGAAGCCGTTGTGCAGGTCCGCACGCCGGAAGGTCTCGGCTCAGGATTTTTCATTAATGCCGACGGTTATCTCATCACCAATTTTCACGTCATCGAAGGCGAGACGGAAATTTCCGTGGAAGTCTATCATCAACACGATGGACAATTGGATCGCGAAACTTACAAGCAGGTAAAAATCATCGCCATCAACAAATTTCATGACCTCGCCCTGCTGCACATCGAGGACAAAAACGCGCCCAAATTCAAATTTGTCACGTTGGGAAGCTCTGACGCCTTGAGCGTCGGCAATTCGGTTTTCGCCATCGGCAGTCCGCTCGGACTGGAACGCACCGTGACCGAAGGTATTTTGAGCACCAAAACACGCGAATTGGAAGGCGAGCTTTATTTACAAACCACGGCGCAAATCAATCCGGGTAACAGCGGCGGGCCGCTGTTTAATCTCGCCGGCGAAGTTGTGGGCGTGACGAACATGAAAATCACCTTCGGCGAAGGTCTCGGTTTTGCCATTCCCGTTGAACTGGTGAAAAATTTTCTCGACCACCGCGACGCCTTTGCCTATTCAAGTGACAATCCAAACAACCCGTATCGTTACCTTGACCCGCCCAGTCACATGAAACACAAACAGGCAGACGAATGAATCCGTTTTCGAGCCGCTGGATTTCATCGCCGTCAAATTTCAAAAATATGAAAACAAAATTTTCACGCTGGATTTTATCTGCCTCAATCCTGACGCTGGCCATTTCAGTCCGCGCCGCGCTTCCGCCCGCGGAAAATCTTTTGCCCTCGGACACATTGCTGCTTTTGAGTGTTCCTGATTGCGCGACGCTGCGCGCCACCATGCACCAGTCACCACAATGGCTGTTGTGGAACGATCCGGCGATGAAACCGTTCCATGACAAATTCATGGCCAAATGGAACGAGCAATTTGTCACTCCGCTGCAAAACGATTTGGGCATTAAGCTCAGCGACTTTGAAGACTTGCCGCAGGGACAACTTACTTTTGCCGTCACGCAAAACGGTTGGAATGGCAACGACGACAATAAAAAACCCGGAATCATCTTGTTGCTCGACGCGAAAGACAAAAGCGATTTGCTCAAAACCAATCTGGCCGCGCTTCGCAAAAAATGGACGGCTACCGGAAAAAATGTCTATACGGAAACCATTTCCGGCATTCCCTTTTCAATCGTGCCGTTGAACAGCAACAACATTCCTCCGGCGCTGGCCGGCCTTTTGCCCAAAAGCCAGCCGGTGCAGGAACTTGGCAAACCGACGACACCGGCGGCTCCGGCGGGCGAACTGGTCGTCGGGCAATTTCAATCCCTCTTGATTGTCAGCACCTCCACCAAATCCGCGCAAGCGGTCGCCACGCGATTGACCGGCGGCGCGCTGCCGCCGTTGAGCGACAACCCACTATTTGCCGCCGACAAATTGTCCCAATTCCGCGACTCGCCGCTCTATTTTGGCTGGTTCAACACAAAGGTTTTTTTCGACGTGCTATCGCATATTCCGCCGCCGGAACCCAATCCGGACGCGCCCAGTCCGATGCCGCAAATTCCGTGGGACAAAGTTTTGAACGCCTCCGGTTTGACCGGATTGAAGACGGCCACGTTTGTTTATCGTGAGACGCGGGAAGGCGAGCAATTGGATTCTTCGCTGGCCGCGCCGGAAGCAAGCCGGCAGGGAATCTTGAAGATGATCGCCGCTTTGCCAAAAGACGCCAACCCGCCGACTTTCGTGCCCGCCACCGCCATCAAATTCTGGCGCTGGCGCATGGATGGGCAAAATTCCTGGAATACGCTGCAAAAAATGCTCGGCGACATTTCGCCGACGTATTTAAGCTGGCTCAATTCCATTCTGGACATCGCCAACGCGAGCGCGCAACAGCAAGACCCGAATTTTGACGTGCGCAAAAATTTCCTCGGCAATCTGGGCGACGACTGGATCAGTTACCAGACCGCGCCGAACGGAACGTCGCTGGCCGCCTTGAGCGACCCGCCGTCCATTTTTTTATTTGCCGTCTCGAATCCCGACCAGACGGTGTTGGCCATAAAAAACATCGCCGCGCTCTCTGCGCGCGGTTCTGATTCGCCAGTCCGTGATTTTCTCGGCAAGAAAATTTACACGATTCCCCTGCCCCGCCGGACGATTGGCACCAACACGTCCGTGACGCAATCACTTTACTTTTGCGCCAGCAGCGGCTACATCGCCGTGACCACAGACAATTCCATTCTCGAAGCATTTTTGCGCAGCGCGCAAAGCCCGGTCAAACCGTTGCGTGAAATTCCCGGACTCGCGGACGCCGCACAGCGTGTTGGCGGCGCGGGCAATGGATTATTTGGCTACCAAAATCAGCGTGAAGCGATGCGCAGCGCGTTTTCAATTCTCAAAACGACCGGAAGCGATGCAAGTGGATTGCCTTTTGCCGGTGGCGCGGGCAAAGGATTGCGCGAATGGTTTGATTTCTCGCTGCTGCCGGATTTTGACGCCGTTTCCAAATACTTCAATTTCTCGGTCTATGCCGGAAACGTCACGACCGATGGAATTTATTTCAAATTCTTCGCGCCGCGCCCGCCGCAATTAAATTGAAATTTTGGCACTGCTGGTGCTTTGGTTGGCGTGTAAGGTTCAATTTTGCCTTTGTAAATATTTGGTATATAGCTTATCAGCTCTTTCCTTATATCCAAATGCTGCTAAATCGCGTATGACAAGCTCGGCTGTGTCTTTCCGCTCAAGAATGAATTCATCGCTCAAACCATCAATCGCTTTCAAAAACGTTTCTTTGTCGCCAGTTGGATTGGCCCGTTTATCACCAGAGTAAATAATCAAGATATTAAGTAATTCATGCTCATCGGTTTTGTCCGTCAATTGCTCCCGAATTTTGAGCAAATCAGGCACTAATGGTTTGACATCCTGCCAGCGATCCAAACTAACCCCATACAAAAACGCCAAATCCAAAAGCGATGAATGGTCACCTAATGACCAACCTTTTTTGAATTGAATTTCAGCCTCATTGTATTGACCTGTTAATAAATAACAAACGCCTAACCCATGAATTGCGCGTGCATTATTTGGCAGTTCTTTCAAAAGTTTTCTGTAAACACCAATTGCTGCATCAAAATTGGTTTCGGCAGTAATGTAGGCTATGGCGACTTCGATTGAATTCGTGCCCTGCCAATGTTCGGGATGTTGTTCATAGTCTCGAATTTCATCTTTCAAATGTTGATAAAGCGCTGGTGTATTGGTTTCCCTAATTGCAACAGTTGAGATATTGGTAACAGCCGAAGCTTCGGCGTTGGTAGAAGCAATGAAATTGGCCTGCGCTAAAGCAAGACTTCCATTGCCAATTAAAATTAAAGTCGAGAATGATAGCAACCACATTAATGTTTTCATATTAACTTCATTAAGAGGTTGGTCTTGAACTTTTAATTAAAGGCTTGTTCCGCCGGTATTTGTTCCGCAACTACCCGTCATGTTACCCAGTCTAATCTTCTGCAATGCTCCGGGTTGATTCCTATCCTTATGAAGCAGTCAGTTTGTCGAGTCAATTAAAAGTTTATTCCTGCGGGTAAACCAAGACACGGTCGTGAACAATCAGAATCAAATCATTCTTCTTGTCGCCGGTGACATCGGCCACGAGCGCTTCGCGTGGTTCAGGCAACGAATTATCACGCCCACGAAACGTATGTTGTTCAAAAACCTGCCAGCGGTCGAGCGGCACCAGTTTGTGTTTGGCATCAAAACCGACGAGGTCAATGTAATTTTTCGCAGTTTCCAGAAATACCAACTGTTTGCGGCCGCTGCCGTTTAAATCGCCCGCCGTCACGTCGTTCAAATAACCGTCCTTGATAGGCGTGTCGTAGCCGTCCAGCGCGGTCAATTCCCAAACATTTCCGGCCAGCGGCTGCCACGCAATCGCATTCTGGCCGAGAAAGGCGAGGCTCTGCACGCCGGTTCCACCGACGGCGACTGATTGCATGTTGGCGAAATTAGAAACCGGCAAATCAATATTGCGGACGACTTGCCAGACTCCCGCCGAATCGCGTTCGCACAACGTCAATTGCTTGTTCTGGGCGTCCAGCAAAAAGATTGAAGGCGTGGCGTTTTTTCCATTTTGCACAATCGCGGCGGCAGTGATGCGCGAATCGCTGGACGCGCCGTTAATCTGGTCTTTGACATGGAAAACCCAGGCCGGTTGATTGGTCGAATTTTGCGATTTCGCATCCTTCTCCAAAACAACCGCGCGCAGGAAATTTTTCTGTGGCAGCAACAATTCCGGTTTGCCGTCGCCGTCCACGTCCGCCGCCACGAACCACGGCTGGTCAATCGCGCCGCCGGGTGAATCAACGTCTTCTTCGTCAAAACTGCCGTCGTGCTTTTGCAACAATACCTTGATTTTTTCATACGGAATCAGCACGACCAAATCCGGCAGGCCGTCCTGATCCACGTCCTGAATCGCAATCGTCGCGGGATTTGATTTGAAACTGTCGCTCAATTTTTGCGCTTGCATTTTTCCGTCCGCCGAGCGTGTCACGAGCGAGCGCTGGCCGTTTTTGTCCACAATCACGGCGAGCGATGGCTTCGCGCCGTGTTTCAACGCGCCGACGGCCATTACCAGCGGCTTGCCGTCCAGTGGAATCAACGTGGGAAACGGCAATCGTCCATTTTTGTCGAATTGCGTCACGCCGACGGCGTTTTCACTGCCGCTCAAAAGATAAATGTCCGCGTTTCCTTTTTCTTCGGCCACGGCGATTTGGTTGACGCCGGCGAGCGTCGGAAATAATTTTGGCGAGCCGAGCGAACCGTCAGGCTGCTGCAAATAAACGGAAATCTGGCCGCTGTCCGGTTCGGCCACGAGTAAATCCGGCCGGCCATCGCCGTTGACGTCCGCCCACGCTTCACCGCGTTGCGCGGAGTCGGTTTTGTTCAACGGCAAAATCTGGAATTGTCCCTGCCGGAATTTACCGGACAAAATTTCCGCCGGTTTTGAGGTGAATTCGGAAACTTCCGCGCGACCGGAATTTTGTGCGATGCTGATGACAAAATTCGTCGCGTTTTCTTCCAGATTATCCGCCCAATATGACCGGATGGGCTGGGTCTTGAAATAAATTTCCGGGCCAAGCTGGCCGTCGGCATTTTGCAGGCGCAAACGAAACGGCATTAGACTATCCCAATCCACGAGCAGCAAATCATTCCGCCCGTCGCCGTCGGCATCCACGATTTGAATGGATTTGGGCGTGCCAGAATAAGCAATTTTTTGCGGCTCCTGCAAAACATGATTGGTGTTTTGCGACAGCAAATACAAATAGCCATTGTCGCCGAGCAAAACCAAATCCGTGCGTCCGTCGTTGTTCAAATCGCCGGACACCAGCGCGTTCGGATTCATCTGGCCGTCTTCGATGTGCCAGCGCGTCGGGTCGCTCCAACCGTTCGTGCCCTGATTGTAAATGACTTCAAGGTCTTTGCCGTCGCCGTAAAAGGCGATGTCCGGCTTGCCGTCGCCGTTCAAATCGGTGACGACCATCGCTTGAACCCTTTCGTCAACGGGAATGGAATCAATGCGAAAGCGCGCGTCCGGCGGCAATTCATTCAGCTCCAGTTTGCGCGCTGGAACCGCATTTTGATTCGTCTTGCCGGTCTGATTGTAAAGCAAGTTGATTTTCGAGCGGAAATTGTTGGCGACAATCAAGTCGTTCAAGCCATCGCCATCCAAATCTGCTGCGTGGAGCAGACTAATTTGGTCGTCAATCGGGTAACTTTCGCGTCCGCTAAAACCAAAAGTGTTCGTGGCATTTTCGGCGTGAGCAAAAGCGGCGAATTTCAAAAATAACGCCGACAAAACGGCCTGCGATAAAAATTTCATGGCTTGCATAAAGCTAACTGCGGCAAACTGCCACGCGCGGACGTGATTGGCGAGTTTATTCGCTGAAGAATGACGCGCGTTCAAGTCGGCGAAGGCAGAACGACTTCCTTTGTCAAAAACCGGTCTTTGATAAATGTGGTGTAATAGGCGTCTTTACGCGGCGCATTCAACAGACCTTCATAGCGAAAACCGGGAACGTTTTGAAATAACAACGCGGGTGTGCGGCGAAACTTTATGACGAGTTGACGCGAGCCGGTCACGTAACCGATGGACTCAAACAAATCCGCGTCCACAGGCATCATTTTGACTGGCGGCGTCGGTATCGCCATATCTTTGCGCGGAATTAAACTCCTTTCCCCGAACGACCGCAACTATTTTAAGCACTTCCCGACGTGAACTAAACGACACGAAACCCATCGTTCAATCTGGAAATTTATTCGTTTCGCGTCGCCAAAAATCGTTCGGCATCAATTGCCGCCGCGCAACCCGCGCCCGCCGCCGTGATGGCTTGACGATAAACGTGATCGGCGCAGTCGCCCGCGACAAATACGCCCGGCACATTCGTCATCGTTCCCTTTTTTGGAATGATAAATCCATTGGCGTCCGTTTCGATTTGTCCTTTGAAAATGTCCGTGTTCGGCGTATGGCCAATGGCGATAAACACACCCGCGCAATCCAAAATTGTTTCCGCGCCGGTCTTGAGATTTTTCAACTTTACACCGGTCACTTTGTCCTGTTTCACGTCGAGGATTTCCGTCACGACCGAATCCCAAACCGGCTTGATGGTCTTGTGCGCGTGAACACGCGCGGCCATGACTTTGGACGCGCGCAAATGGTCGCGGCGATGCACCAAAAAAACTTCCGAACCGAAGCGCGTCAAATACAACGCTTCTTCGCACGCGGAATCGCCGCCACCCACCACGACCAGCGGTTTGTTGCGAAAGACCGGCAATGCGCCGTCGCACGTCGCGCAATACGTCACGCCCTTGGTTTCCAGCAAATCCTCGCCCGGCACGCCAAGATGCTTATGACTCGCGCCGGTAGCGATAATCACGGTTTCCGTCTCGACTTTTTCCCCGTCCACAATCAATTCAAACGGTGATTTTTTGAAATCCACTTTTTCAACCGTGCCGAAACTGGCTTTTGCGCCAAACCGCTCGGCTTGCTTTTGCATCCGCGTCATCAATTCATAACCGTCCACGCCTTCGGGA
>DASZXH010000038.1:0-45712 GCA_035545995.1 Verrucomicrobiia bacterium | reverse complement strand
CCACGGCGAAACCGAGGCGGGAATGATTTGCAACCAGTCGAACAACCAGCTTGCGACCCACCACGCGATGGCCGAACAGACAAATGGTAGAAAAATTTTTGTCCGGCGCGACCAATGGTCAACTTCACCCAATTGAATTTGCACGAAACGGTGAACGGGCTGTGGCTTGGCTAAAATTGAGAGTAACAACAGCCACAAATAAAAAGTCCAGAGCATCAGCCCAAAACTCAAAAATGAAAACAAAAGGATTCGCCAAAACCAGTCGCTGCGAAACGAGAGGGCAATCACGCCCAAATCCAGATTGCCCGTCCAATGGATGGCCGAACCGATTTGCCAATAAAGCAACGCGCGCAAAATAATTAACGCGCCGATGGCCGCCAACAAATGCCATCGCCGGAATTTTTTTTGCACGGCCGGTCGCAATGTGCCGACCAGCGTGACCGGCGTCCGTTTTTGCAACGGGTCAAATTTCAACGAGCGCCAATTCAGCCACAGTAGCAGGCCGGCAAGGTTCAGGATGAAATCAACGATACCCACAATTTGTTAAGTCGTTAAAATGTTAAATTGTCAAATCGGTTCAACAATTCAACCATTTAACAATTCAACAAATCACATCATCTTCAGCAAGGTGTCCGCCATTTCGCTGGGCGTGGCGGCGACGCCAATGCCCGCAGCTTTGAATGCGGAAATTTTTGCGTCGGCAGTTCCTTTGCCGCCACTGACAATTGCACCTGCATGACCCATGCGACGTCCGGGCGGTGCCGTTGCGCCCGCGATAAATCCGGCGACCGGCTTTTTGCAATTCTTTTTGATCCATTCGGCGGCTTCTTCTTCGGCGCTGCCGCCGATTTCGCCAATCATGATAATGCCCGTCGTTTCAGGGTCATCGTTGAACAACTTAATCACGTCCAAATGCGACGTGCCATTTACCGGGTCGCCGCCGATGCCGACGCAAGTGGATTGGCCGACACCGCGCGACGTGAGTTGCCAAACCGCCTCGTAAGTCAATGTGCCGCTGCGCGAAACGACGCCGATATTGCCGCGTTTGTGAATGTAGCCGGGCGCGATACCGATGCGGCAACCGCCGTGCGAATCTTTGCCTTCGCCCGGCGTGACAATGCCGGGACAATTCGGACCGATGAGACGTGTTTTCGTGTTGCCTTGCATCGCGCGTTTCACGCGAATCATGTCGCGCACGGGAATGCCTTCGGTGATGGCGACGACGAGTTCGAGTCCGGCATCCGCGCCTTCAAGAATCGCATCGGCAGCGAAGGGCGGGGGAACAAATACCGCGCTGGCGGTCGCGCCGGTTTGTTTTACTGCGTCGGCCACGGTGTCGAAAATAGGAACCTTTTTGCCGCCGTATTCAAAAATTTGTCCGCCTTTGCCCGGCGTGACGCCGGCGACGACCTGCGTGCCATAATCAATCGAGAGCTGCGCGTGTTTCGCGCCAAAACTGCCGGTGATGCCTTGAACGAGAATTTTGGTGTTGGGTTTGACGAGGATGGACATGGGTAAAATTTAATTTGGACAATTTAATCAAATAACTCTTTCTGCTGTTCTTTTTTTTCTTTAATAGCCATGAGTTGCGACACGGCAATTAAATCATGCGGGCGGCCAACTGTTTTTTTTGCATCAATGAGTGCGCCGATTCCAAGCACATAACATTGGCCAAAAGGAAAATTCTTCAATTCGCTTTTTTTCAGCACCTCATCGAAATTTCCAACGCCGGCCACCTCGCTTAAGCAATCTAAAATTCCCAAATCGGTGGTCAGATAAATATTTTTCAGGCTGCGGCACAATTCATCCGTTAATTCCAGCGGCAATTTATTTGCTGTCAACCGATGTTGCGGATGAAAATCTTTGAGTGCCGCCTCAATCCGGCGCAAGTTTTCTGGTGTGAATCTTGCGCAAACATCAACATCTTCAGTCACAAGCGTAACCCCATAATGGCGCGAGGCCAATCCGCCGATGAGAACGAACTCAACTTTTGCGTAGTGAAGACGCTTCAAAATTTCCGTGAGATTTTCCATCAGGCTGGTTTGACCTTCTGAAGTTCCCGGATCAATTTCAACGCGCTTTCATTTGCAAGCAAACGCTCCCACGGACTGCGTCGCAGATTTTCTTCGATAAGTGACATGTCAATGCCGGCTTCCATTGCCGCGCGCCACGCGGGGCCGGCGTCCGGCGGGCAAACGTATTTGCCGTTCATCTGCGCCAATGTTTCTTCGTCAATCACAGCATCAATCTACGCGCATTTAGTTTTTCAATCAATTGGCTTTGCGTTTGTGAATGAAAAGATTATTGCCATCCGGGTCGGCGATGATGGCGAAATGACAAACCGGCGTGGGCATCGGTTCCAGTGTGAATTTCACGCCGCGCGATTTCAAATACGCGACAGCCGCGTCAAAATCTTCCACCTCAAACGCGATGCCCGTCCCGTCTTTTGATGGTTTCCATTGCTCGCCGTAACAACCGATGGCGAACGTGCCGTTGCCGAAGGTGTATTCAATCCACAATCCGCCCGCGCTTTCCATCGTTGGCTTGAAGCCGAGCACGCCTTCGTAAAATTCGCGCGCGCGTTTGATGTCCGTGACCGGCGTGCCGGTGAAGGCGATTTCAGTGGCATTGAGCATAATCGAAAGAGAAGTGTTTAATTTTAATCGCCGCGGAATTCAACTTTTTTCCGCAACAATTCGCGCGCAAGATGAACTGAATGGCCTTTGGGCAATGGAATTTATTCTTTTCTCGATGACGGCAAAACGCTTCAATTCATGGACGCGCGATGAAAATTCTCAAACCATCGGCTGAACCACTCAATTGGAAGAAAATCTTTCCTGTCGCTGATGTTGGCTGTGGTTTGTTTTCACCTCGCCTACACGTCAATCAAATTTCCCGCGCTGGGCTTGTTTATTTTCGGCTACGCTTATTTTCTGGTTCAACTTACCCATCAACCGACAATTCGCCGCGCGTTTTATTTTGGGTTGGCGACGGGATTCCTCTGTGATGCGCCGCAACTTTTTTTCTTTTGGAAAATTTTCAGCGTGGCGGCAATTGTGCTTTGGCTGATTGCCGGATTTTGGATTGGACTGTTCACGGCCATTTCCTGCGGCTGCATTTTACGTTGGGGAAAAGCCAAGACGATGTGGCTGATTCCAATCATTTGGACGGGATTGGAATACTTTCGCAGCGAATTGTATTACTTGAAATTTTCGTGGCTGAATGTCGGTTATGCTTTGCCAATTGGAAGCGCAATTTTTGGAATGTATGGAGTCGGTTTTTTTGTATTTGCGATAATCATTGTCATTTACTACTGGCGAGCATTCAAAGTGACTTGGTTTGAAACAATCATAATTCTTGGAATCCTTTTTATTGTTTTGGCTTTATATCTTTCAACTCTTGCCAAATCGAAATGGAAAATGTCCCAACCAATTACATTAGTTGGCATCCAAATGGAATTTCCGCCGGAAAATGCGATTCCAAAAATGCTGAATAATGCGTTGACCAAAAATACCAATGCGCCGATTTTTGTTTTGAGCGAATACACGCTCGACGGCGGAGTGCCGGATTCGCTGAAAAATTGGTGTCGCGAACATTCGCGTTTCCTCATCGTCGGCGGCAAAGATGTTGTGACCAACGACGTTTATTACAACACGGCTTTCGTCGTTGGCACGAACGGTGAAATGATTTTCAAACAAGCCAAGTGCGTGCCAATTCAATTTTTCAAGGACGGATTGCCTGCGCCAAAACAGGAAATCTGGAATTCGCCATTTGGCAAAATCGGCATTTGCATCTGTTACGATTTAAGCTACACGCGCGTCACCGACGAATTGGTGCGTCAAGGCACGCAATTGCTCGTCGTGCCGACGATGGACGTTGAAGAATGGGGACGGCATGAACACGAATTGCATTCGCGCGTCGCTCCCGTGCGCGCGATGGAATATGGAATTCCGATTTTTCGCGTCGCCAGTTCCGGTGTTTCTCAAGCAGTTTCAAGTGACGGCTCTGTCGTTGCCAAAACTTCCATCGGCGGCAATGGCGATATTTTTTCCGCGCAATTGCGATTGCCGCTGCGCGGCCCGCTTCCATTGGACAGATTTTTCGCGCCAATTTGCACGGCTATGACGGCAATTGTATTGATGCTTTTATTGCTTTCAGCGTGGAGAAATCACCGCGCAATCCAACCGCCGCCGACCACCAAATCGTCCTGATAAAAAACCGCCGCTTGGCCGGGCGTAATGGCGCGGGCAGGGGAATGTAATTTCACTTTCACGCGATTGCCGTCAAACGGCGAAATGGTCGCAGGCGCGCCGGGATGATTGTAACGGATTTTTGCCGTGACTTGAATCGGCTCGGCCAATTTATCGAACGGAATCCAATTGCAATTTGTTGCTACAAATTCATCGCGGTCGAGCATTGCTTCATCGCCGACGACGACGCGATTATTTTCCGCGTCCAATTCTACGACATAAACCGGCTTGGGCGTTGTGATGCCCAAACCTTTGCGCTGGCCGATGGTATAAAATTCGATGCCGTCGTGATGGCCGAGAATTTGGCCGCGCGCGTCCACGATTTCGCCGCGATGTTTTTGAACCAAATTCGCCTGCTGCAAAAATCTGCCGTAATTGTTGTCCGGCACGAAACAGATTTCCATGCTTTCTTCCTTGTCGGCGGTTTTCAAATGACAATGCCGGGCGACTTCGCGCGTGTCGCTTTTCGTTTTTTCGCCGAGCGGAAAAATCGCGCGCGCCAGTTGGTCCTGCCGCAGCGAAAAAAGAAAATAACTTTGGTCTTTACGCAAATCGCGTCCGCGCTTGAGCAAATGGCGCGAACCGTTTTTTTCAATTCTTGCAAAATGGCCGGTGGCGATAAAATCCGCGCCGAGTTGGTCCGCGCGGTCAATCAGGCGACCGAACTTCAAATTTTGATTGCACATCACGCACGGATTCGGCGTGCGCCCGGCTTTGTATTCGTCGGCGAAATATTGGATGACGTGTTTCTGAAAATCCGCTGCTTCGTCAATCAGGTAATACGGAATGTCGAGTTTGTCGCAAACTGAGCGCGCGTCGGTGACGGCTTGCGGGCCGCAACATTTGTCTTCGGCGCGGTTCACGCAATCCTGCGGCCACAGTTTGAGCGTGATGCCGATGACATCGTAGCCCTGCTCCAGCAAAAGCGCAGCGGTGGCGGAGGAATCAACTCCCCCGCTCATGCCGCAGACGACGCGCTGACGCTTTTGCGAATTCACAGACGAACATTATACAATCAAAGCGCGGCGTGTAAAATGGTTTGCGTCAACGCTGAAAATCTGCTGGCGAAAAATTTTGGTTCACGACAATATCCATATGAGTTTCCGTTTGAATTGTGGTTGAATTGTTCGCCTCTTTCATTGCTTGCCATAGTTCAGCTTTTTTTGCGGCAATGGCGTCTGGAGTAATTTCTTGATTCATTTTTGTCAGCAAATCCTTTGCTTCCCGTTCAAATTCTTTATCAAAAGTCGCATTGTCTGCTCCCATTTGCATTGGGGCTTTCGCTATTGTTTGACTTTGATGAAGGAGAAAATCGCGTTTGCCAATCCAGACTGTTCTTGTAAGATTATTCTCGGTTCCAGAAATCACATAACAATCAACGTTTCCAATTTTTTCATCGTTTTGCTTTTCAACCTTATTTGGATCCCAAATTGACAAAACTTTCAAATTGCCGCCCAGATTAAAAAAGGCATTTGCTGCTCCCCAACCAGCCAATGCTGCGCGCAACAACGCCGATTTCATATCAGGCAACTTCTCGATTCGCCCTTTACTTCCAAAATCATTTTCACCAAACATCGCAAAACCACCTTTTCCCGCCGACCAAACTGCGCCTCTTGTGGGAACTGCCGGAAAAGGTGTTTCCTCAAATTCAATTCGATAAAGATTGGTTCGTCCTAGTCGTATTTTGAAAGCTGTGACATTGTTCGTCTTCCCATTTCTCACCGAAATATATTTTCCAGTGTCGTTGTAGCTGGTGAGCGAGGCATATTTATCCATGGCTTTTTTCACAATTTCTTTCGGCGGCAAATTGTCGCTTTCACCAATTTGAGAAAAAGCAACAGTCGCTGCGCTGCCTGCAAGCAATACGATTACGCTAACGCCAATGGCAAATTTGATTTTCATCCAAGTCATCATTTTCATAGTGCCTTTCACAAGGGTTAAGGTTGATGCCGATGCCATTGACCCTTTGGCAATCGCAGCGGCAGTCACGGATTTCGCCAGCGTAACGGGCGCGGCGTGAACGGAATTTTCGGAAATCGCTGCGGCGATGATTGCTGTCGTCGAACTTACGCCGCGTTTCGCAAAAAACGTCCGCAATTTTTCCAGTGCGCGAACGATGCGTTTTTGCGCGGCGCGTTCTTCCATTCCCAAAGCGTCGCCAACTTCGCGCAGATTTTTATTTTCAAAATAGCGCAGCACAATCGCATCGCGGTCGGTTTGGCGCAGGCGCATCATCGCTTCATCCAGCAACGGCGCGAGTTCGTTCCACGTTTCGTTTGAAGAACCGGAATTTTCGAGCATGGATTGCATATGCGCCTCCTGTTCGCGGCGCTGGCGGCGACGCTGGATTTTCAACGCATCGGCGGCGGCAAATTGCGCCGCGCGATAAAGCCAGCCGGACAGCACAGCGTGCTGTGGCAATTTATTCGCTTTCCTGGCCAGAATTATAAAAACAGCTTGGGTGATTTCTTCAGCCAGATGCGGGTCGCGCGTCCGCCGCAACGTCGCCGAATGAACGAGAGAAATGTGGCGCGAGACAATTTCCGCAAACGCGGATTCGGAATCCGTTTCCGCAAATTTGCGCAGTAGCGCCATGTCGTCGTTCGTCATCACTTAATAATGGACGCCGACGCGAAAAGGAGACAATTATTTTTGCGCCGTCAATTTCATTGCCTCGTGGGCGCGGAATTTACTGCGCCGCCGATGGATTTTTGACTTTGATATAGCGGTTCGCCCATTGCAAAAATGCCGGCCAGTTCGGGGCGTCCGTGTGGCCGCCGTCGTGCTGCCGCCATGCGATGTCGCCGTTGGTGACGGCTTCGTTGATCACTGGCATCGGCGCGGTGAGATAATCGCCGGAGATTCTCAAATCTTTTTTGCCGAGTAATCTGTAGACCGGCCCGGCGGCGACGGCGGCCATGAAGCTGCCGTGTTGATCCACCCAAGTGCCTTCGACGCCGGGTTTGCCGGACGCCGCGCCGTAACTGATGAACACGGGACGCGGCGCGCACAGCGCAATCAATTCATGCGCGTCCACCGGCAAATCGCCGGGCGTCAACGGGCCGCCGTATTTGAGAAAATTTCCGGCCATCCAATGATATTCGCCCGCGCCGGTCAGATTTTCGACGAGTTCACCCCAGTTGCGACGCGAAAGTTTTGCGCCGCCTTCGCCGGACGAGCCGACCAACGCAATCGCGAATCGCTGGTCGTAAGCCATCGTGACCAACGTCGCCTTGCCGTAACGCGATAGTCCTTCGATGCCGACCTGTTTGGCGTCCACTACCGGGTCGGTTTCAAAATAATCCAGCGCGCGGCTCGCGCCCCACGCCCACGCGCGCAACACGCCCCAATCGTCCGGCTTGCGCGGCTGGCCGTGGTTGCACAAGCCGATGATGCCGCGCGTCAATCCCGCGCCGTTGTCGGCTTGATAACTGGTCGGCACAATCACGGCATAACCCCAGCCGTTCGACAAACAAAGTTGCTGCCAGTTGGGGCCACTGAAACCGGCGAAGTTGCGAAAGGCATTTGTTCCAGCGAGACGATTTGTTCCGAAACGATTCGTCCGGTTGAAACCGCCGAAGCCCGGAAAATTTCCAAAACCAAATTCCAACATCACCGGTACCGGGCCTTTGGCATTTGTTGGAGTCGTCAGGCTCAATTGAATGTCCACGTTGATAAGCGGATACGACGAATTGTCCACGTGGCCGATAAGTTGTTTGGTGACGACGGGAATCGCGCCGTTGTTTGTTTTGTCAATGCTCGTCACTTTCCACGTCACGCGTGGCACATTCGCTGGAACGCGGCCATAAACTTCGCGGTCGAAATCCTCGACGATTTCCGGGCGGCGTTGCTGCCACCACATTTCCGGCGTCGTGACTTTTTGTCCGTTTTTCAAAGTCAAAGGGTCGGGCAGATTTGGAAATGGATTCGCCTTGGCCTCGTCGGTGTTCTGGTAATTCGGCGCGTTGCGATTCATGCCTTCCGCGCCGGGGCGCAATGTCTTGATGCCCAATTGTTCCATCATATTTTGATGGTCTTGGTTCGCCGTCCAATTTTTCGGCGCGGGAAAATTGGTGTTGGCGGTTTGCTGGGCGCGGCTCGCGACCGCCAGAGTCGCAACAACAAGAATTGGCAAATATGAATTTCGCATGGTCGGAATCGGTTGATGGTTGTTGTGGTTCAATTCAAAGGCACAAATGGAAAGTTTCGTGTTTCATTTTTCAAACAATTTCAAATCAATCGCATCGGCCATCATTTGATAACCGTTTACGCCTGGGTGCAGATGGTCCATGCTGTTTGCCGCCGGTGAAAGTTGCGACGGATTTTTCGGGTCGCGCACCGCCGCGTCAAAATCAATCACGGCGTCAAATTTTCCGCTGCTGCGAATCCAATCGTTGATGGTTTGGCGCGCAATTTCATGCGCCGGACTGTCGTAAAATGATTTTCCGAACGGCGTGATGGTCGCGCCATAAACACGGATGTTTTTTGCGTGCGCTTCGGCGATAAATTTTTCGTAAGCGGCAATCAAATCCTGCGCGACCGTGGAATTCGTGCCGCGACTGCCGCCGATGTCGTTGACGCCCTCAAATACAATCAGCCAGCGCACGGAATTTTGTTCCAGCACGTCACGTTCAAAACGCGACAATGCCGTTGGCCCCAATCCGCCGTGCAAAACACAATTGCCGCCGATGCCTTCGTTCAAAACCGTGACGCCCTTTGTGTTTTCATTTGCCTGTAACCGATTTGCCAAATTGTCCGGCCAGCGATTGTTTTTGTCCGTCTCCGAGCCGCGCCCGTCCGTGATGGAATCGCCTAGCGTAACGACTGCCGCACCGGAATTTTCGGCTTCAACATCAATGCCCGTCAAAATATACCAATGTTCAGTTTTGGCCGCCGTCGGCAAATCTGCGGCAGAAACGGAATCTCCCGCCAGCAAATACGAGGTGGCACGCGAGCCGGGATGGCCGGTGACATTGCCCGACGTTTCATCAAAATGAATGGTCACCGCGACATCGGACAATGGCGGCAAATCGAAATCAAGTGGGTCGGAGAAAACCATTTCTCCGGCGGGAATTGTCGCGGAATTTTTTCCGTCAAATGTCAGCACCTTGTCCGTTTCCGTTTTGATTGCGCCGCCACCGGCGGACATGGCGATGTGCGCCGCGTCAATTGTCACTGGAGAATTGCCGAAGGCGTTGGAAAATCGCGCGCGCAGTTTTTTCCCGCCAATGGTCACGTGAATGACCTGCCGCAGCGTGTTGCTGCTCAAACCCGGCGCGGGCGGCAGATTTCTCGGCTCCGTCAATTGCGGCGACGTTCCCCACGCGCCGACCCAATGATTGCTCTGCGCGCCGCACAAATTAGCCGCGGCAAAAATCGTGAAGGCGACGGTGAAAGTAATTTTGAATTTCATGATTCGCGGTTTGTTGGAATAATTTTTGTCGTCAGTCACGGCGTCACCAGAATTTCCGTGTCGGTGATTTGCAATTGCACGCCCGCCGCTTTCGCGGCTTCCTGAAGTGCGGCGTTCAACATCACAATCGGGTCTTTGCTCACGTCGAGACGGCGCATCAAGCCCTCGCCTTTTTTCGCGCCGACGGTGAGCGTGATTTTCAAACCACGGCGTTTGCAGCCGACGCGCGTGCCGTCGGGCAATTTCGCGTTCATCGGCTTGATGAAGGCGTCCACGTAATGCGAGCCGATGCCGGATTTTTCGGCGAATTTTGGCGGCAATTTGTCTTTGGCGGTGGCGTTGATGTCACAAAGTTTTATCATAAAATATCTCAAATCATTTCAAGACCATTTCGGCGTGTCCATTAAGCCTCGCTTTTTGGCGTTGAACCAAAGCGAAATGAATCGCTTCCAAAACCAATCCCCATTTGTGCTCGCGCCGCGTCACGTCGCAAAAACAACCGGACGGATTGTATTCGCGTTTCCAGTTCAAAACGTCGTCGAGCGGCCGACCGAACAACGGCTTTTCATTGGTGATGCGGCGCATGAGCGATGCGGCGTCATTCAAATACTCGCACTGAAATTTGTGGCCGTCGTCACCGGGCGCGGGCGCGCAATTCATCTCCAGAATTTTGAAATGCTCCTCCGGCGGCGCGAGCTTGACGCGATAATCAAATTCCAGCGCGCGCCCCATGTTTGAACAGGTCGTGCCTTCGTAATGAAATCTGGCTTCGACGGAATTGTCCGGCAGAAAATGCAATTGCAACCGCTCGTTCGCCCATTTTTCCAGCGCGCGCGGATTGACGGCGTATTTGGCGTTTGCCTTCAGCGCGGAAAAACCGTTTCGCCCGTTGAAACGCTCAAATGTGTGCGACAGCAAGGCGCCAACATCTTCGATTTGCGGCGGCGCGTGCAAATATGGCGCGCGGCGATAGCGGCAATTCGGCAACGAACAATTTTCGCATGGAATCAATTTCACGAGTTGGCGCGCTTTTTCCAGATTGTGCGTGACGCCGAAAATGCCGAGCAACGATTTTTTAGGCTGCAACATTCCGGTTTCCAAAACGTCCAGTTTGCCGTTGAAATACGGCGCGCCGTTTTGCCGGATTAAATTCCACAATTTGATCTGGTCGGCCACGTCCCAGCCGGAATAGCCCGGACTGTAATGCGGCAAAACCGCTGAGCCACGCGCGTCCGCCCAACCACAAAAGCGTCCGCTCGCAATCGTGACGAGATGTTCGACAACCGCCGAGCCGAACATTTCCATAAAAAAATATTCGTCCGGTTTCGATTCCTGCCAAAGCTGTTGCGCGTATTCTTCACATTCATTGCCCGCGCTCACGGCGACGAGCATCGCGCCGTCCGCCTGCGCTTCGGCAAATTGGTCGCGCAATTGCTTTGAAGAAAATTCTGTTCCAGCGACGCGCACTGTTTCGTTCGTCAATTCCAGCGATGAAATTTGCCGCGCGTAAAACCACGGTTTGCCGTTTTTGGAAAACCAGTCGCGCGCCCAATCCGCGAGTTCGCGCGAACGACCGCTCAACTCGTGACGTTTCGGAAATCCGAGCAACCGTTTGTATTCAGATTCCTGCACGCTCACCGATGGATTGGTTTCAAATAATTCAAACATTTTCTATTACGCAAAATTTTCCACGCCGCGCGCCGATTCAACCGGATTGAACTGACAACCTTCGACGAAGTAATCGAAAAAATTCGGATGCGCTTCGAGCCGACAATGCCGGACTTTTTTGACGAGCGTTTCCAATTCGTTCCGTTTCGCGCGCGACAGCAACGCGATGCACGCGCCTTCAATCGCCGCGTTGCCGACCTGCAAAATTTTTGAATCGTCAAGATTTGGAATCAAACCGATGCGCTTGGACGATTCAACGTTCAAATGACGGCCAAAACCGCCGGCGAGATAAAAAACGTCCACGTCGTTAAACGAAATTCCGTAATCGTTAAAAATCACGCGCAATCCGGCGACGTTCGCGCCTTTGGCCTGCGCGAGTTCGTTGATGTCGCCTTCGGTGAAATAAATCGGCGAATCGCTTTTTACGTCCAACACGAGTTTGTCCTCGCCATTTTCAAAACGGCCAAGCGAATTGATGCGATTTGTCCGCAGTAATTCGCTCAACAAATCCATGAGGCCGGAACCGCAAATGCCTTCTGCCGGAACGTCGCCGATGACACTGGCGCGAATTGAACCATCGTCGGCGATTTTAATTTTTTCAATCGCGCCGGGCAAACCGGGCATTCCGTAGGAAATCGCGCCGCCTTCAAACGCCGGTCCCGCCGGACACGACGCCGCGAAAATTTTATTTTTGTTGCCGAGAATCAATTCGGTGTTCGTGCCGATGTCCATAACAGCGACAATTCTTTCTTCGTTCGCCAAATCAATTGCCAACATGCACGCCGCCGCGTCCGCGCCGACGTGGCCACTGACAATCGGCAAACCATAGACGCGCGCTTTCGGATGAATCGGCAGCAGCAGTTTTTTCACGGACTCACTCAAGCTCGTCGTCGCGCGTTTGCCTTCGGCCATTTCGATTTCGGTCAGCGAGCGATACGGATTTTGGCCGATGGAATAAACGTTCAGCCGGAAAAAAAGGTCGCGCATCGTGGAATTTCCCGCGACGACCATTTCGTAAATCGTTTGCGGGTCAACGGGAAATTCTTCAATCGCGTGCGTCAAATATCCGGCGAGCGTGCGCTGAAGCAATTTGCTGTGGTCGTGCGTGTCGAAAAAAATCCGCGACATCACGTCCGAGCCGCCGAACCGCTGCGGATTTTCAAACGAAGCGTCGGCGACAATTTCGCCGGTCTCCAAATTCAGCAATCGAAGAACAATCGTCGTCGTGCCCAAATCCATTGCGAGACCGTGAATCGGTTTGGTCGAGCGCGCGATTTCTTCGCCGTCCAAAAGAATCCGGTCGCCGTCGCGCGTGATGGCGGGATCGAGTTTTAATTTTTGTTTGCTGGCTGGCAATTGCAGCGCGTGGCGTTCAATCCGCATTTCGCCGCGACGCATCGTGTGGCAGCGGACAACGCCGGAATCGGAAATGATTTTGCAACGGCACGAGAGTCGGAAATCTTCCTTGAGATGATTTTCTTCCGGCGTTTTCGGCGAAAGCAAATTTATTCCTTCAGCAATTTCGACGAGACATTCCTTGCATTTGCCGTTTTTGTTGCACGAAGTCGGGACTTTGATTCCAAGCGTTTCCGCGTAGTCAAACAACGAAAGACCGGGCGTAACATCCTTACGCTGGCTGTTAAAATGTAGTTCAACACTCACAATCGCTTTTTTCCAACCCGTTTCAGACTCAACATCATATAATCTCGCAGCGGCTGGCGCAATGGACACAACTATGATTCGCCATAAAGCGGCTTGATTCGCGGGCAAAGTTGGGATTGGATTTCAAAGATGAACTGGTTCACGCCCGCCCGACGTTTCAATCCCGATTGCGTCGAGTTGATGGACCGGCTCGACACCAACAAAACACTGTTGCGGGAAGAATTGCAGGTTCTTGAAAAAGCTAATTGGCAATTGGGCGGACATCATTTGATGCTGCAATGTATCGAACGGTTCATTGGCGCTTCCGAAATCAAATCGCTGAACGTTCTCGACTTGGCCACCGGCGCGGCGGACATTCCTCGCGCAATTGTGAACTGGGCCAGAAAACGTCAATTGCCGGTGACCGTCACCGCCGTGGATAACAATCCAGAAATTTTGAACATCGCGCGCGAATTGTGCCGCGACTGGCCGGAAATTCGGCTGGAACAACATGATTTGCGCGCGTTGCCTTACGCGGAAAATAGTTTTGATTTGGTTCTATGTTCGCTGGCGATGCACCACTTTGATTCAACGGATGTCGTTGCGATTTTGCGGCGCATTCAGGAATTGGCGCGCGTCGGCTACATCGTGAATGATTTGCGGCGCAATTGGTTTTGTATTTGGACGACAGATTTGTTAACGCCGCTCTTAACGAAAAGCAGCACATTCCGCAACGATGCGGCGCAATCCTGTCGCGCCGCTTTCACGGTCAACGAATTGCGCGAACTGGCAGAACAAGCAGGCTTAAACAATTTTCAAATCAAACGACGCCATCTGTTTTTCCATATGACGCTCGAAGGTCTAAAAACAAATTAACTTTTCCGACACTTCAATAATGTATGGTAAAGCCCGACTTGGTCGCGGTCTTCAATTACTTCTAATCCGCTGGCGGCGATGCAGCGTAACAAATCGGACGAGTGATACATCTGGCTGTTGCCATTGGCGATGCAGGTGAAATAGAGCGACGTTTGTTGCAGACAAAACGCGGCGGTTTCATTCGGCTGGCGGTCCCAAAACAATTCCAAAATGTAAAGCGTGCTATCAGGCTTCATTGATTTTGCCGCGCGTTTCAAAACGGAAATGATTTCTTTTTCGGAAAAGCAGTCGAGAAACTGGCTCATCCAAATGGCGTCGTGATTTTCTGGCAACGGTTTGGATTCATCCAGCAAATCGGTCGCAAAAAAATCCACGCGGTTTTCTAAATGATTTTTGCGGACAGTTTCGCGCGCGAGTTCTAATTGTTGCGGCAGATCGGCAATCGTGATTTTCACATCGGGGTCAAATTCCGCGCATTGAACCGCCCATTTGCCGGTGTTGCCGCCCACGTCCAGTAACCGTTTGGGTTTGTCGGCAAAAACAATTTTCAGCGCGGCGGGAAACGCGGCGTCGGAATAAAAATGGTCGAACGCCAACCAGCTTTCCCGCGCGCGCGGCGGCAGCGACGACAAACCTTCGTAAAAAGTTTTCCAGTCGCCGAGCGTTTTCAAACCGACGGGTTTACCCTGCTCGATGGATTTGTCCAAATCGAACAAACCGCGATAGCAAATGTCGTGAACGACATCCATGTTCACGCGCGTCATTTCGTCGCGAAACATGAAATAGCCGAGTTTCGTGAGCGTGAAACGGTTTTCGTTAAGGCAAAATAGCCCGATGCCTAGACCGGCTTCGAGCAAAACTTTGATGCCGTAATGCGGCAATTTTATTTTTGCGGCGATTTCGTCCAGCGTCATTCCCGCCGCGCCACTTTTTTGCACCAGTTCCAAGATGCCGCGGTCGCGCAAAATGCGGCAGGCTTGAAACGTCACCGGCGCGAACGCGATGCGTTGCGCGGCGGATTTGGCGTCGAACGCGGAAAGGTTGTCCTGCTTGAAAAAATCCATCACGCGGAAATTTTATTTCGGGATTTCACGACTTGCGCGAGCAGCGTCAGCGCGCGTTCCGGCTGTGCGACATACGGATTCGATTTGTCCCAGACGTAACCGGCGAGCACGGAACAAATTTGGCGCATGATGTCGGGATTCGCGCCCGCGGAAAAAAAGATTTCCTGCAAGGTGCCTTCATACCACGCGACAACGTAGGCGCGAAAGGTATCAATGCCTTGCATGAGATGCGCGGTGTAATCGGCCTGCCAATCCACGGTTTCGCCGCGCAACTGGCGCGCGATGAGTTTGGCAGCGTGATTGGCCGAGGCGAGCGCGAGCGTGACGCCGGAACTGAAAATCGGGTCGAGAAATTCCGTCGCGTTGCCCGCCAGCGCAAATCGCTTGCCAAAAAGTTGATTCACGGAACAGGCGTAACCGGAAATTTTGCGCGGGCCGAACGCGATTTGCATTTTGGCCAATCGTTTGTCCGCGCCGGGAGTTTGCGTCAGGATCGCGCGGAATTTTTCTTCTGCTTCGCCGGGAAATTTTTCAAAAAATTCCGGACTGGAAACGACGCCGACGCTGGTTTTGCCGTTGGAAAACGGAATAATCCAAACCCACGCGCCATCTGGATGAATGCACGCCCAGATTTTGCCTTCCTCACGCCCGGACGGTCGCTGGTCGCCGGTAACATGCGCGAGCAACGCTTCACGCGGCGGAAAATTCGACGGCTTTTCCAAATCCAACAAACGCGGCAACACGCGCCCGTAACCGCTGCAATCGAGAATGAATTTTGATTTCACCTCGAATTTGCCGCCGTCGGCTTTTTCAACTGTCGCAAAGGCGTTTGCCGAATCGAAGTTCACCGCCGTCACACCGTGGCCGTAAAGGATTTCCACGCCGCGCGCGGCCACGGCATCGGCGAGCGTCTGGTCAAAATCCGCGCGCGGCACTTGAAACGTGTATTTCCAACCTTCGGTGAATTGATCGGAAAAATCAAAATTACAGGTTTCTCCGTCCCGCAGAAAAATCGCGCCGCACTTGCGCATGAACCCACGCGCTTCCACGGCCTCGAGCAATCCGGCTTCCTTCAACAAATCCATGCAATGCGGCAGCAGGCTTTCGCCGATGACGAAGCGCGGGAAAATTTGTTTCTCCACGACGAGCAGTTTGAAGCCCTGTTGATGCAGCAGCGCCGCCGCGATCGAACCTGCCGGGCCGGCACCAATGATTAAAATATCAGTCTCAATCAGTCTCATCATTTTTATCGAACCCAAAAGTTTTCTGCGCGTCTTCGGATTGCAATAATTCAGTCACGCGCGCGATGTCCTCGCTCAACGGACGGTCATTTTCCAATTTTGGCGAAACGCTGCGAACCAAATCATAAAGTCTCTGGTAATCGCCGCCCATGACATTTTTTCCGCGCAAATCCGCCGCCTGCGCGAGCGCGAGCGTTTCAATCGCCAGAATTTTCCACGCGAGCGGCAGCGCGGCGCACGTCATTTTCGCCGCGTGCAAGCCCATGCTGACCACGTCCTGATTGTTCGCGTTCGTCGAAATCGTTTGAATTGAAGCCGCCGTGCCGAGCAAACGCAATTCCGCTGCGAGCGAAGTTGCCAATAATTGTGCGCCGCTGAAACCGGAATTCAATCCGGGCGCGCCGCCCGCGAGCATCGGCGGCAGGCCGCGACTGTAACGCCAGTTCACGAGCCGCTCGATTTGCCGTTCGGCGAGCAGCGCGATTTTAATCAAACCGATTCGCAAATAATCGCTGACCAGCGAAATTTGCTGGCCGTAAAAATTGCCGCCGTGAATGACCATTTCCGTGTCGGGAAAAATCAGCGGATTGTCCGTGCTCGCGTTGAGTTCGCGCGTGACGACTTCGGCGACGTGCCAGTGCGCTTCCTGAAACGCACCGAGAATTTGCGGCGCGCAACGCAGCGAATACGGGTCTTGAATTTCCGCGCCCGCTTCAATCGGCTTGGCCTGCGAACCCCATTGATGGTCGTCAATGCGTTTCGCGTAATCGGGATGTGTGCGGAGCGAATCGGAAATTCGCTTCGCGGAAAGCGATTGGCCGCGAAAGCCACGCGCCTTGTGAATTTGTTGGCAAAGCACTTCCGGTTCGCCGCTGAGAACTTGAAACAAACACGCCGTCAAAATTTCCAGCCAGCGACAAAATTTTTTCGCTTCGTGCGTCGCCAGCGCGGCGAGCGCGGTCATCACGGAAGTGCCGTTCACGAGCGCAAGACCTTCCTTACTTTGCAAAACAGCAGGTGCAAGACCGATTTTTTTTAACGCTTCGGTCGCGGGAATTCTTTCGCCGTTGAATTTCGCGTGGCCAAAACCGACGAGCAATCGCGCCATATGCGCGAGCGGAACGAGGTCGCCGCTCGCGCCGACCGAACCTTCGCTGGGAATTTCCGGCAAAACATTTTTGTTCAGCGCGGCAATCAACAACTCCAGTAATTCCTCACGCACGCCGGAAAAGCCGCGCGCCAGCGCGTTCGCCCGCGCGAGCATGACAGCGCGCGTTTCCACTTCGGAAAATAATGTGCCCTGCCCGACCGACAAATGATGCAGCAAGTTGATTTGGTGTTGCGCGAGGTCGGCGTCACTCACGCGAAATCCGCTCAACGGGCCAAAGCCGGTGTTAATGCCATAAATTGCGCGCGGTTGCGCGGCCAATTTTTCCACAAGTTCGCGACTACGGCGGATCAATGGCCGCGCTTCTTCGGCCAGCGCGCAGGAATTTTTCAGCGCAGCAATTCGCCAGACTTCGGCGATAGAAAGTTTGTGGCCGTCGAGAGTAATCATGCGCGCATTGGGTCAAAAAACACGCCGCCAATCTTTCACAAAGATTCGCGGCGCAGTTCAGAGCAATTTTATGTTTCCAACTATTTCCGTTTCAAAGCGTCAATTGCGTCCATCGCATCTTTTTGGATTTTTGGGTCGGAACTTTTCAAAAGTGGTTCAATCGAAGGAATGGTGCTTTTATCACCCAACACCGCGAGCGAACGGCAGGCGTCGCGGACGATGTTCACGGTCGGACTTTTGAGTAACGGCACGATTTCCGGCACGGCTGATGTCGCATTGAGGCCGCGCAATGACTTCAAACCGTCAATCACCGTGTCCGTGTCGGATGATTTCAAAAGTTTGCAAATGGCTGCGACGTCGTCCGCGCTTACTTGCGCGTGCAACGAACCGAGCACGCGGGCGGCTTTGCGGGCAACCTTGGTGCGCGGATCGCTCAAAAGTTTTTCAATCGCGGGAAGCGCCTTGGTGCTGGTGGGATATTTCTTTTCCAGATTCTGCAACGCGCTCGTGACCACGTTGTCCTTGGGCGAATTCAAATCGGCTATCAATTGGTCTTCCGACTTTTCCGCCGCAAGCGTTGGCAGTGTGAAACTGAACACCGCCAGCAACAGCGCGCCGGCCAGAATTTTTGTGCGGATATTTTTCATGATGGCTCCTTCCACTTTAATTGTTTTTTGGTTTTGGTTGAACGACTGTGGAAAAACTAACTAAGCGACGTTTGGAATGTCAACAGGATTGGCGGATGATTTGGTCGCGCGGGTTGACAAGTTTTCCGCCGCCGTTAGCATGACGTCGCCGCGCGCAATGGACAAACAATCTGTCTCGGACACCAAAGCCAGCCCAGGAAACGCCCATTGGTCAGGTTCCGGCCAAATGCGCGGTGGACGCCGGGGCGTCTGGTTTTTCATCACGGCGTTGCGGATTCTCGGATTGCGCGCCGCTTATGCCTTGACAGTTCCTGTCGCGATTTATTTTTCATTCCGTTCGCCGGACGTTCCCGCCACGATGGATTTTCACCGACGCATTTTCGGCCGTGTTCCGTGGTGGAAACGTCGCTGGCTGGTATTCAAACATTTCTTTTCTTTTGGCCGCGCATTGATTGACCGCACCGCCGTGCTCGCGGGTGACACCCGGCATTTTTCTTTTTCCTTCGACGGTGAACATCATTTGCGTAACGCGTTGGCCGAAGGTCACGGGGTTTTGTTGCTCACCGCGCACATCGGCAACTGGGAAGCCGCCGGACAATTGCTTTCACGCGTTGGCGCCGTCATCAATGTGACCGGCTTCGATAACGAAGCGCCTGAAGTCCGCGCCCTGCTCAATCAAGCGGCCAAAGCGAATTTCCGTCTGCTGCCTTTGACTGGTTCGCCGACCGACGCCATCGCGCTTGTGGCAGCATTGAAACGCGGCGAAATCGTGGCTATGCTCGGCGACCGCGCTTACGGCAGCGCGTCGGCCAGCATCCCGTTTCTCGACGGCACGGCGGCGTTTCCCGTCGGTGCGTATGTGATGGCCGCGATTGCCGGCGCGCCGCTCGTTCATGTCTTCAATCTGCGCGAGCCGGGCGGCCATTATCATTTCTTCGGTTTCCCGCCGCAACGACCGCAAATGCCGCCACATCATCAGCGCGATGCCTACTTGCAAAACTGCGCCGCGCATTTCGCCGCCGACCTCGAAAAAATTCTCCTGCGCGACCCGCTGCAATGGTATAATTTTTTCCCGTTCTGGGAGAAAAACGAACCGTCGCCATCGCCGCCAAAATTGAAATCCGAATTATGTCCGTCGCCATAGAAAATTTGATTCCGCACCGCGCGCCGATGCGTTTCATTGAAACACTCATTGAATGTTCGGAGAAAATTGCCGTGGCCACCGCGCGGTTTGATGAGAAAAATTTTGCCGTGACTGATGGGATGACATTAGAAACCGCGCTCATTGAATGCGCCGCGCAAACCGCCGCCGCCGCGCTGGGACGCGGCAAGGAAAACGGCGACCGTTCCGGCGCGGAAATGGGAATGCTCGTGGCCGTTTCCAATTTCAAAATCGAATCGCGCCCGCCCGCCGGAAAAAATCTGCGGATTGAAATCGCCGGGCGCAAACGCCTTGGCCCGATGCAAATCATCTCCAGCAAAATTTTTTGCGACGGATGCCAGATCGCCTCGGGAGATTTGACGTTGTATGCGTGAACCGGCTGTCGCCATCGCCGGTTGCGGTGCGATTTCCGCCGCTGGTCGGGGTGTGAATTTTTTGCGCGACGCATTGCGTGCCAATATCAGCGGCCTACGCGCGTGCGAACGGTTCGATTCGCCGCGTTTTCAATCCAAAATGGTCGGTGCTATTCCGCAAGTAGAAAAGGTTGGCGAAAATGATAATCCGGTTTGGCAGCTCGCAACGACGGCGTTGACGGAAGCGCGCGATTCGGCACGTGACATTCTGAAAAAAATTCCGGCGGAACGGATTGGCCTCGCGCTTTCCACGACCAAAGCCAATATTATCGCGCTGGAAATGCTCGCGGAAAACCACGCCTGCTCCGAAACCGCCAAACGTCATTTGCAGGGAAATCTACTCGCAACGGATTTGGCGGCAGAATTTGGCGCGCGTGGTCCGGTTCAATGTGTTTGCGTGGCTTGTATTTCGGGACTGATCGCGCTGCAACAAGGCGCGAAAATGATTCAACGCGGTGAAGCTGATGCCGTGCTGGTCGCCGGCGTGGATTGCCTGTCCGCATTTGTCATGGCCGGATTTACCGCGTTGAAGGCGCTCGATCCGAATGGTTGCCAGCCATTTGACCGAAATCGTTGCGGCTTGAGTCCGGGCGAAGCCGGCGCGGCCATCGTTTTAATTCGCGGTGATTTGATTTCCGATTCCAAAATCATTTTGCGCGGCTGGGGCATGAGCAACGACGCCAATCATTTGACCGGCCCGTCGCGCGACGGTTCTGGATTGGCACAGGCGATCCGCATCGCATTGGATTCAGCTCAATTGTCGCCGCGACAGATTGATTACGTTAACGCCCACGGCACGGGCACGCCTTACAACGACGCGATGGAATCACTCGCGTTGCAAAAAATCTTTAGCGATGCGTGCCCGCCGTTCAGCGGCGCGAAAGGAATGCTCGGCCACACGCTCGGCGCAGCGGGCGTGTTGGAAACGATTTTGTGCGTGCTGGCGCTGCGGGAAAAATTTCTGCCGGGCACGCCGCGTTTGAGTTCCGTCGCCGACGGTGTTCCCGCAAGCATCGTGCGCGAACCGCGTTTGGAAGTGAAACTGAAAAACGTATTGAAATTGAACACGGGATTTGGCGGCGTCAACGGCGCGATTATTTTAAGCCATGAATAAAATTTTCATCGCGGCGACCCATCGCGTCACGGCAACGGATTTGAAATCCGCGAAACTTGGCGCGCGCTTTGGCCGGCTCGATTTGCAAAGTCAGCTTGCTTTGCTCGCTGTTGAACCCTTTGCGGCGGAATTTGAAAAATTTCCACGCGATCGCATCGCCATTTGCCTCGCGACCAACGCCGGTTCGTTGACCACTGATTGGGAATTTTGGAAAGGCAACACGGTCGTCGGCGGCCCAAGTCCGACATTGTTCGCTTACACCTTGCCGAGCGCGGCGCTGGGCGAGATCGCCATTCGCCACCGGCTCACCGGCCCGAACTTGTGTTTTATTGGCAACAGCGAAAACTTTTTGCCCGAAGTTGAGGATTTATTGCGGCGTAACGAAGCGGATGGTTGCGCGTGCGTTTATTGCAACGTGATTTCAGAGGAAGTCGCGAAGCTGATTGGCATTTCGACTTCAGCCAGCGCGCACGCTCGTTTCGTGATACTTAACAGATGAATTGTTCCTGTCATCGCTAAGAAAACGACTCCAATTGTTCTAAATCGTCGTTTTTTGACCATTTTCCGTTCGGGAAAAAATTAAAATTCCCTTTTTTCATCAGAGTGGCTTGTATTTTGACTAATGATTTTGATGAGGCAATTGCTGGTGAAGCGGCTTCGCAAACATAATCCACATCATCAACGACAATCACGCCATTTCCGGTGGGCCAAAATGACAGGTTTGAGGTAATTGCCGGGGAGCGGCGGCCATTCCGGGTGCGCGGCGGAATAGAAAATCGTGGCGTTTTCCGGCAATTGACTCGCCGGCAAGGGTGCGGCCTGTTCCAATGCCTGTAATTCCACTTCAAAATCTGTGGAGGTTCTGGGCGCGGATATTGACTGAACGCGGAATAGAATCTCCGTCTGTTGATTCCCTTGTAAAAATCGCCAAAGCCTTGGAAGTGAAGGTCAGTGAATTGGTGAACGGCATTTAATCCGCCGTCGCCAGCCACAGCAGATTTGAATCCCGCCCCGCTGCGCGTTTGATTTCCCAACCGGCAAATCCGGCGCGGCGCAACATCGCTTCCATTTCGGCCTGCGTCTGAAAATGCAACCCTTCCTCGGTTCTGTTGTGACCTAATCGCGTGGCGATTTTCTCCCAAAACGCGACGCTCTCATGTCCGGCATTTTTGTCACGTGCGGCGTCGCGTAAAATCAATTTGCCGCCTGGACGCAAGGCGCGACAGGCTTTGGCCAGAATCATTTCCTGTTTTTCCGGCGTCCAGTAGTGCAAAACATCGAGCAATAAAATCGCGTCGCAAGCCGGCAATTCAAATCCAAGGATGTTTTGAAATTCAAACCGGATGCGCGGATGGTTCGGCGCGGTGCGTTGGGCGACACGGATTTTCTCCGCGTCGTAATCCGTGCCCAGAAAACTTCTCCCGTCGGTGATTTGCGATAGCCAATGTGTCGCCAAACCGTAGCCGCAACCCAGATCGAGAATAAATCCCTGCCGCGGCACGGCTTCATCCAGAGCCGCAAACACGGGATCCATTTTCATTTTCCAGTAAACAAATTGTTCGACGAATTTTCCCTGATAGCGATAGAGTCGAGCGACTTTGCGGCGCAAAACGCGCGGCGTGTTGATTTCATCGAGTTGCCGTTGCAATGCGTTGCGGATAATTTTTTCGCAATGCCGCGCCAGCGCAAGGCTGCCCAAATTGTAATCAAAATTTTGCGGCGTGACGCGCGGCATCGCGCGGACAGCGGCGCGATACGGCTCGAACCAATAGGCGTCGCGCGGCATCGCGGTGTTGGTGTCGCACAAAACAATCGGCAAAATGTCCTGTTTCATTTCGACGGCCAGTTCAAACGCGCCGCGATGAAAGCGTTGCACAAATCCGTCGAATGAGCGCGTGCCTTCGGGATAAAAATGCACCGACGCGCCGGCAATGAGTTTTTCACGGCATCGCTGCAGCGTGGCTTCGGGATTTTCCGGCTCGACCATGACATGGCCAAGCAGTTTGCAACCGACACCGAGAATCGGGGTGTCGAAAATACGTTTCTTGGCCGTTTGCCGGATGTCCGCCGGCAAACCAACCGTCAGCACCACGTCCACCGCTGATTGATGATTGCTGATGACAATGCACGGCGGAGAAAAAATTTCAGGCGCAAGGTTATGAAATTCCGTTTTCCCGAACGGAAACGATTTAATTAATCCGCGTGCCATTCGGCGTGTTGCCGCTCTAACTTTGTCATCCGCCGTGCGCGACGAAAAAATTTTCAGCAGCGGGCGCAAAATGTAATACAGAAAAATCTGGCTGGCAGCTAGATACAACACGGCCCAAACAGTTCCGAGCAAATGCCACCAGCGTGGCGCGCCGCGCGGTTGTTCGTGGAACAGAAGCAAATCCATAAGCAACGGCGTGAGAATCATCGTCGCAACAAACGCGAACACCATGCCGAGCAGCACGGTCGTGCCCATTGAAAATAAAACTGGATGCCGCGCGAAAACCAGCACGGCAAATCCAAAGATGGTCGTCAGCGCCGAAATCAAAACGGACGCGCTCGTCGGCGCGATGCGCGGCGGGCGTCCGCGCCAGACATCCAATTTGCTGGTCGCCAGAAAAATGCTGTAATCTTCGCCGATGCCGATCACGAAAATAACGAACACGCTGTTCATGATGTTGATGGGCAACCCCAGCAATCCCATCGCGCCGAACGTCCACAACAAGCCAAAAGCCAGCGGCAACAACGTGGCGATGACCAATTCAATTGAACCAAGCGTGAAGAAGACAATTGCCGCAACGAAGATTCCCGTCCAAATGGCAAAATGTTTCATGCCTTCTTTGGCTAAATTGGCAATGTGAACGGCAAAATCTTTTTGGTCGAGCACCAGCGCATCGGGCAACGCTACTCGTAGTTTGGCGACTTGCGAACGGTCGTCCAATTTGACGAGCGTGCTTACGGCGGTGTCGTCGTCGCCGGAAGCGATGCGTTCGCTCAATGCTTCTTCCAACGGCGTGCCGTGAAACACTTCGGGGGAAATCATTTGTGGTTTGCGATCCAGTCGCCGCCAGAAATCATCGAACGCGTTAGCGCGAAAACCTAATTCTCCGCCCACTTGCTGCAATGTCTGGCGCAAGGTGGCGCGGCGTTCTGGCGTCCAAAATTGTTGCCAGCGATGGATATTGGTTTCTTGTGTCGCGATGGACGGACAAATGGCAGCCAGCGAATAAACACCGGTTACTTCCGGTTCGCGCGCCAGCGTTTCTGCAACGTGATCATTTTGCGTGAGCGCAGCGTCGGTATTTTTGCCGCGCGCGACCACCAGCGTCAGTCCCAGCGCGTCACCCCACGTTTCGCGGATCAGCCGCTCATCGCTGCGCGTGGACGCGGTGATGCCGTTGAGTTGGGCGATGTCGCCTTCAAATCGCAATCGTTTCACGCCAAACGCGGTGACGACCGTGAGCACCAGCACCAACAACAGAAGCCAAAATCGCCAGCGCGTTTGCCAGTGATGAAATTTTTCAAATAATCGCGTCAGCCACAACGAGGATGCTTCATTCTTTTTTGAAATCGGCACGAGCAGCGGCAAAACAATCAAGGCGAACGCCGCCGAACACAGCACACCAATCGCGCCGAAAATTCCAAGCTGCTGATAGCCGTGCATTGGCGAATTGGCCATGACCATGAACGCGGCGATGATGGTCAGCGCGCCGATGCACGTCGGCAGCACGAGCCGTCCGACGATTCGTCCCGCCGATTTGCGATCCACTTCGCCCGCATTTTCTAGGTGATAAACAACGTAAATGCCATAATCCACCGTGATGCCGATGGCGATGGTCGCAAAACCCGTGGCAATGGCGGACAAATGTTTGTCCCAAAGTGCCAGCACCGCACCGGCAACCAAGGTGCCAAACAGCGAAGGCAGAAACACCATGATGGCCAGCCAGCGGCGGCGGTAGGCAATCACGCACAAAACGAACATCGCCGTCAATCCGAGGAAAATGCAGCGCGTCGCGTCGCTTTTGATCAGCGTCGCATTGTCCACGGTCATGCGATGCCCGCCAGTGATGGCGACGTGGATGCCGGGAAATTGTTTTTCGACCGTTCGCGCTACCTGCAACATTTCGTCTACGAGCGCGGCGCTTTGACTGGAATTGGACGACGGAAATTTCGGTTCGGCCATGAGCAGGATATGATGCCCGTCACTGCTGACCAATCGTCCATCATCAATATGCGCGCTGCCAAATCCGGTTTGCAGCGGCATGACTTTCGCCAACACGAGGCTGCTCATGCCAACCGGGTCGGCGGCGACCACGTCTTTCAAAACCATGCCTTCAGGTCCGGCCAATTTCCGGCGCATGGTTGTGAGAAATTCACGGACGGAATTTGTTTCCAATTTTGACACCAGAATTTGCGCGTCGGCTTCGGTAAATAAATTTGGCAACGCGCCGGTCAGGAAATCTACAATCTGCCGCTGGCCAGAATTTTCAAAACGATAAGTGATGCGCGCGAACGCCAGATTGGTCACCAGCCCGGCATAAACTTCATCCGCCGCGCGACCGAGCATTTCGGAATCGTCGTTGGTAACACCGACATCAATATAAACGCGGTCAATCTGATGAAATTTTTTGAGCGTGTATTTGTAATCGTCCACCGTTCGGTCGCGCTGCGGCAGCGTGGCGAGAATGTCTTCGTTCAAATCAATGCGCGAAGAAATCCAAAAGCTCGCGGCGACGACGACAAACGTCGCAAAAAAAACCGCGCGCCGATGCGCCGACAGCCATAAATACAAGCGCGTGTAGAGTTCAGACTTCATTTTGGGCGGAGGATTCGCGCCACGCTGTAAGTTGCCATCATTCCCGCCACGGCCAAAACCGCGGCCAAAACCAGACTGCCCACGCACCATTCACCGAAGTATTCCCGGATCAACTTTCGCGAGATTTCGTGGGTGGAAAAATTAAATTGATTTCCGGTGCAGAGCCAATGGCCCAATATCAATTCGCCATATAAAATGAACGGGATGACCGGCGGAATGGAAATGTTGCTGGCCAGCAGCGCAATCGCCTTGTTCAACCGCAGCCAATGCGCGAGCGTCACTGTCGTGAGCGATTGAATTCCCCACAACGGCGCGATGCCGCAAAACAATCCGATGCCCACCGCGAGCGCCAAGCGCACCGGATCGTGCGCATGGTCGGAAAAAATTTCCACGATGATTTCGCGAATGGATTGCTTTTTTCCCAGCGACCGCGCCGCGCGAACGGTCTGCGGCACAATCCACGATTGCAACACCAGCCCGACGTTCATTTTGGCGATGCGCGCAAAATCCACAACCGGACGAAAATGCGAATTGCGGATGCCGTCAATATAGACGCATTTCACCGGCACACTGACGACGGGCGCGCCGACCCACGCCGCGCGCACCATGAATTCCAATTCAAAGGCGTAACGCCCGGAGCGCGTTTTCAATTTCCGCGTCAACTCCAGCGGATAACAGCGGAAACCGCATTGCGTGTCGCGCAAGCGAATTCCCGTTTCCACCCGAAACCAAAAATTGGAAATACCGTTGGAAATCTGCCGATGCCAAATCGCGCCCGCTTCGCGAAGATTGCGAATCCCGACGACCAGCGCGTCCGGCTGCGTTTCCGCCGCCACCAGAAATTTCGGCAAATCTTCCGCGAAATGCTGGCCGTCGGCGTCCAGCGTAATCGCGTGCGTGAAACCATTTTCAATCGCGCGTTGAAATCCCGCGCGCAACGCCGCACCTTTGCCGTGATTTTTTTCGAGGCGAATCATAACGCAACCGGGCAATTCCGGCACCGGCGGCGATGAACCATCGTCCACGATGAACACCGGACAAAATTCCCGCGCCGCTTTCGCCACGGCGGCGATGGTCGTCGGGTGATTAAAACAGGGAATGATGACGCACGGTTTCATCGCAAATCCACGAACGTGCGCCGTTTGCGCGCTTCCGGCGGCATCTGCCATGTTTCCATTTCCGCCGCCGAAACGTGACGGATTTGTGGCGCGATTTTTGCGCGAGCCTGAATCGCTTCGCGCAAAATCGCCGGCGACGCGCCGCCGTGAAACAGAATTTCCACCGAATCGGACAACTCGCTTTCCTTGCGCGCGACGATCACAAAGGATTTCACCGCGTCGGCTTCTTCCAAAACCATTTGCAACGTCGAAGGAAACAATGACGCGCCTTTGAATTTCAATTTTTGATTTTTGCGTCCGACAATCGGGCCAAGCCGCGGCGTTTTTCTTCCGCATCGGCATTTTTGGGAGAACAGCGCCGCGCAATCGCCGGTGCGATAACGAATCAACGGCATGGCTTCGACGCCAAACGTCGTGGCGACAATTTCGCCGACTTCCCCGTCCGGCAACGGATTGCCCGCGTCGTCGAGGATTTCAACGTGCAATTGCTCCTCGTGCAGATGGCCGCCCACGCCGGCGTCACATTCGCAAAATGAATTGGCTAATTCCGTCACGCCGTAGGTCGAGTATATTTTCGCGTTCCACGCGGCTTCAATCGCCGCGCCGGAAGCGTTCAGCCGAAAATTTTGGTCGCGAATTGGTTCGCCGATGCAAACGGCCTTTTTCACGGAACTATTTTTGAGGTCAAATCCGGTTTCGCGCGATTTTTCGGCAATGGCGCGCAAAAACGACGGCACGGCGACAATGGCCGCCGGTTTCACGCGCTCAATCATTTCCAAAACGAGCAGCGATGACGACGCGCCGACGCGCACAACGGCGCAGCCGAGTTCGCTCAAGCCCCGCCAATACGCGAGGCCGGCGATGAAGCAGCGGTCGAGCGCGACGGCTACCAGCACGATGTCGCGCGGCGTCACGCTCGCGCACTCGAAGGAAATTTTTTCATTCACCGCGAGCCGGTGAACGTCATTTTTGGTGAGCATCCATAAAAGCGGTTTGCCGGTCGTGCCGCTCGTGGTGACGATTTCGGCGATTTGCTTTTGCGGGACACAAAGAAAATCCAGATTGCGCTCGGAAATGATTTGTTTGTCCACCGTCGGCAAATTTTCGAGGCGCGGGACGGTTTTGAAACCACGAAATTGTTCGCGGTAAAACGGCGAATATTTTTTCGCGTAACGAAATGTTTCACTCCACCTCTGATTGAACGCGCGTGTCATTTTTTCACCGCTGATTCTAAATAATTCACCGCGCATTGGCCAGCCGCGACACCTGTCGCTAGGCAACAGCCCATAACGCGCGCGCTGGCAATCGCGTCCGTGTCGGCGCTAATGGTTTTGCCCGCCATGAACAGATTTTTGATTTTCACCGCGCGCAACGAACGCGCGGGAATTTCGTAAAATTCATTTGGCGGCAAATAGCGTAATTTCACTTCGCCACGTGAATTCCATTGTTCCACCGGCCAACAGCCGCGCGCGACGGCATCGGGAAATTTCCGCCCGGCCAAAACATCCGCACCGGTCAAAATATATTCGCCGATAATCATCCGCCCGGCGCGTGGCGCGGGCGTGAATTTTTCCAACGGCGTCAGACAATTTTCAAAACCGGAAACGTTCCGGCGTAAAAACCCGATGACCAATGGAACTTGTTCCGGTCGTCCGGTAAATTTGACGGTGACGGAATCCGGCTCAAGATTCGGTTGAAAATTCAACGGCGGAAATCCGGCGCGAGCCAGCGACAACAGAATTTTTGCGGCTTCCGCAGGCGAAAACAATTCGCGCCGGACATGGTGCAGCGGAAAAATCACCGCCGACGCTTGTGTCGTTTCATCCGTCGCCAGACATTCCACGCCAGTTGCCCGCGCAACTTCTGCGCTGCCGCTACAATCAATGACTGCGCCGACACGAAAACCGTTGACGGAAACAATTTTATTTTCTTCGACGAAGATTCCGGCCAGCGAAGTGTTCCAGCGGGTTTTCAATCGCGGCGCGGTCGCGAATAAATTTTCCGCCACGGCATGAAATTTTTCCGGGCGATAAGGCAAAATCCAAACGCGGCCCGTTTTGACCGGCGGCGTTTCTGAAATAGCCTCGGTAAATTCGCGCGGGAATCCTTCGTTCAGAAATTTTCCATGCTCGTCGAAAAGCCCGCAAAGCGTGGTCAATCCGCTGAATCCACCGGTGCCGCCCGCCGCCGGATTTTTATCGAGCAACAATGTGCGGCATCCGGCGCGCGCGGTGGTGATGGCGGCGGCGATTCCCGCCGCGCCGCTGCCGATGACGGCGATGTCAAACGTTTCAATCACGGATTCAAAAGCCGATGGCGAAGCCCGGCGGCGAATTCAACTGCTTCCGTCCGGCTTAAAACGGTGGCGGCGTGAACCACGGTCAACCGAAGTTCGCCGCGAAAATAATAAAAAATCGCGCCGAGACCCGGCGACGGCGTCACCGCGGCGACGTGCGCGCAATCCTTGACCGCCGCGCCCATAAAATTTTCGAGCCGTGGATTAACCACCGCCGTGTCGCCAAAAAATAACGAGCAGATTTCTCCGCGCAAACCGCGTTTGATGGCCGCGGTAAAAACCGGCAATGGCAAAAAGCGAAACAATTCCGAAAGGATCAACCCGCTTTCGAGCAGACCGTCGCGCATCGTCTGCACCGTCTGCGTTTTCAAGTGAGCGATAGCGCCGGCCAATGAATCAAGATTTTCCGGGAAAAATTGGATCATCAACATTCCCACTTGATTGCTGAAAAGATTTTCCAATCCGCCTTTCGTCCGCAATCCGACCGGCACGGGCAAAATATAACTTGGGCTGGGATGATAAAGCCGCTGGTGCAAACGGTGCAATTCCATCAGCGAAGAAGCCGCGTGAAATTGCGCGTCGCCCAGAATACCGCAGTATTTCGTGGCGTTGGCGCGAACGCGCGCGGTTTCGTCGGCGGAAAATTTTTCGACGTGAAACTGCAATTGAGCCAACGCGTCCTTTTGGCGACGGCCAAGCGAGCGCGGCGGGCGTTTGCAGAAATCATCCAATTGATGAAGATTTTTCCAGCCGGATTTGATCCGTTGGAACAAACTTAAATCCTCGCGGCGCGGCGGCGAATCGGTGTGCGTGAGGTTTGATTTTTCATCGCTGACCGCCGCCAGAAAATGTTCCGCCGCCAGCGCGTCCATGAGCGCGTGCGTCCAACTGAAAATGACATCCATGCGCCCGCCGTCGCGGCGCACCAGATCAAATCGCATCAACTCGCCACGTTTTATGGCCAGCGGTGTGTTGAAAATTTTTTGGCGGACGTCCAATTGCTCGTCATGAACGCAAACGCGCGGCGCGATTGGATTTCCACGCGGCAATTTCCACTTCGGCCTGAAAATTCCGGCAAATCTTCCGTTGAGAACCGGAAATTGCGCCGTCAGTTTTGCCAGACGATGCTGCAAAATTTCGGGAGCAACCGCCGTGTCCAGTTCCAAAATGATCTGGCAGGAATTGCCGGCGAACCCATGGCGGCGCAGTTCGTGATCGAAACCGAGCATGAGATAGTCCAAGCCGTTGAGACGCGGATCATTTTTCATGCAAAAGGCGGGCGACGGTCGCCGCGAGCGCGCGGACGTTGAGCAGCGTTGCGTTGGTGATTTCGCTTTCGGGAATCCACAATCCGTAATGCGTCTCGATGAACAAGAGCAACCGCACGAGCGACATGGAATCAAAACCGGCGGCGATGAGGTTGGTTTCGGGCGTCAAATTGGTTTCCGGCGCAAAAATTTCGCGGCGCAGAAACGCGAGCAGTTCAGTTTCGATTTCGCCCTGTCCCATCATTCAAACAACAGCCGGGTTTCGGCGGATTTTACCCGTGACCGGCGTGCGCGGCAAGGCATCAACGACATGAAAACGCGCGGGAATCTTGAACGCCGCCAGATGTTCGTGGCAAAAAGCGGGCAAGTCTTCAAATCCGTTGGCCGCGCCGGCCAAAACAATTTCCGCCTCGACCACTTCGCCCAAATGCGGATGCGCGCGGCCAAACACGCGCGATTCCGCGACCGCTGGATGGCGATTCAGCACCGCTTCGATTTCTTCGGGAAACACTTTTCGCCCGGCAAGATTGATGACGGCGGTTTTGCGCGAGAGCAGAAACAAAAATCCGTCTGCGTCGAAACGTCCCAAATCGCCGGTGACAAACCAGCCGTCGCGCAAAATCGTTTCGTGCGACTGCCACGGCGCGGCGTAGGCGTCGAAAATTCCCGGCCCGGCGACGGCGATTTCGCCCACGCCGTTTTCGTCCGGCGACAGAATTTTCACCTGAAAATCAGCAATGGGTTTGCCGACGGAATTCCAGCGGCGCAACGGGTCTTTGGAATTGAGCGCGACAAGGCCGAGTTCAATCACGCCGAGCGCGGGCAACAAAGGTTTGCCGAAGCGTTTGAAAAATTGTTCGGCCACGTCCTGCAGCAACGCGCAGGTCGTCGAGACAGCGAGGCGAACGCTTTCGATTTGCGGGGCAGAATGGTCGCGCGCGAGCAGTGAGAAATGAAATGGCGAGGCGTAGAGAATTGTTCCGCGAAATTTGTTCGTCGCTTCGAGAAACGGTCTGGCCGTGACGTAGCGCGCGAGCACGACGGTCGCGCCGACATTGAGATACAAAACGATGGTGATGAGAAAATGATGCGCCATCGGCAGACACCAAATCACCGTGTCGGCTTCAGAAATCTGAAACGCCTTGTTCGCGGCGAGGACGCGGGCGTGAATCGTTTCGTGCGTGAGGACGACGCCTTTGCGCGCGTTTGTCGTGCCGGACGTGAAGCGGATGAACGCGATGTTCAGACCGTGATTATCCGCCGGTTTTTCCAGGGCGAAGCGTGTCACAAAAATTTCCGGCGCGAGCGATTCGCTTTGCGCCAGCGGTTTCTCGCTCAAAATTGCGGACAATTCCATCGTCGTCGCAATTTCAAACAATTCTTCCGGCGGACATTCCGTCGGCACGGGCACGACGGTAAAACTGTTTTTCCACAGCGCGTAAGTCAGCGCGACGTAATTCACGGAATTGGGGAAACACAGTCCGACGCGCGCACCTGACGGCAGTTGCAGTGATTTCAATTTTTCCGCAAATAAATTGATTTTCTCTGCGAGCGCGACGTAGGAAACGATTGTGGAATCTTCAATCAACGCCGGCTTTTGCGGCCAACGGTCAGCGGCGGCGTCCAATAATTCAATCAGATTCATGTTCCGAGTCGTGCGACGCGGAGCGTAGGCCAACGCCGTTTGCCCGTCAATCCATTGGATTATCTTGGCCGTGAAGTCACCGCCATTTTGCCGATGTCGGCAATCACGTCCCACGCCGGGCCGGGGAATTTGTGCATTTGCGTCAGCACGTCCTCGAAAGCGCTCAAAAACCATTCCACGTCCTCGCCGCTGATGACCAGCGGCGGCAGCAATTTGATGACGTCAATGTGATGCCCGGCGACTTGCGTGAGGATGTGATGCTTGTCGAGCAACGGAATGACCGCCGCCTGCGGGAAAAGATTTTTGTCCAGCACGTGCATCAAGCCCCACGCCGTTTTCAAGCCGAGCGAACGCGGCGAACCAAATTCGATGCCCATCATCAGGCCACGCCAGCGGACTTCCTTGAGAAATTCAAAGCGCGGAATCATCGCGCGCACGCCTTCGCCCAGACGATTTCCCAAGTCGCGGGCTTTGGCGATTAAATCGTAACGATCGAGCACGTCCAGTGCGGCCAATCCCGCCGCCATCGCAAAACTGCCCTGGCTGAATGTCGAGGAATGCACCACCGACCGTTGCATACTCGAAAACACTTTTTCGTGAATCCATTTCTTGCACAGCACCGCCGACACCGGCACGACACCGCCGGAAAGCGCCTTGGACAAAACCACGATGTCCGGGTCAACGTCGCCGTCGTGTTCAATCGCCAGAAATTTTCCCGTGCGTCCCATGCCCGCCTGCACTTCGTCGTCAACGAACAACGCGCCGTGTTTGCGGCACAGCGCGGCGGCTTCGCGCAAATAGCCCGGCGACGGAATATTCACGCCCTTGCCCTGCACCGGCTCGACGACAAACGCGGCCACGTCGTTTTTTTTCAATTCACGTTCCAACGCGGCCAAATCGTTGAACGGAATCATGCGGCAGTCCGTGAGGAACGGCGCGAAGCCTTCGCGAAAACTTTCGTCGCCGTTCAGCGACAGCGCGCCGTAACTCAAACCGTGAAACGCCTTTTGGCAATGGATGATGGCCGGTTTGCGCGTCGCGCAACGCGCGTATTTGATGGCCGTTTCGATGCCTTCCGCGCCCGAATTGGCGAAGAACACCATGTCCAATTGGTTCGGCATCCGCTTCTTCAATTCCTCCGCCAGCAATCCGGCCAGCAGCGGTGCTTCCATTTTCACGAGGCTCGGATAATCCGCGTTAAGAAAATCAATCAACACGCGCCGCACATCGGGATGATTGCGGCCCAGACTGAAAACGCCGTAACCGGAAAGAAAATCAAGATACTTTGTGCCCTCGGTGTCCCAGAGATATTGTCCCTCGGCGCGCACGTAACAACGGTCGAAACCGATGGTCTTGAGCGTCCGCGCGTTTGAAGGATTGATGTGCTGCGCGTGCAATTCGTAATTGCGGCCTTCGTGCTCCTTGAGCAGCGCGCAAATGTCCAAGCCCGCCGATTCTTCCGTCAAAGTGTCAGATTTGATTTCGCTCATTTGGTGTGCAGAGTTTTATTTGCGCCAAATGAAATTATAGCCGCGCGCAAACGGATTTTCAAATGCAATCAGGAATTGAAAACACCGCTAAAATTGGCCATCATTATCCATGATTCATGCGTAGCAAAGCCGACATCATTTCACAATTGACCCATCCCGGCGTCATCGCCGTCGTCCGCGCCAAACGGGCGGAACAGGTCTTGCCGCTGGCTGAAGCGCTGCTGGCCGGCGGCGTCATCGCCGTTGAAATCACGATGACCACGCCCGACGCCATTCGTTGCATCCGTGTCGCAAACGAAAAAATCGGCGAACGCGCGCTCATCGGCGTCGGCACAGTGCTCGACGCGGCCACCTGCCGCGCGACGATTGACGCGGGCGCGCAATTCGTCGTCACGCCGATTTGCCGGACGGAACTCGCGCAAATCGCTCGCGCGGCGGAACGTCCCGTTATGCTCGGTGCTTACACGCCCACCGAAGCGCAGGCCGCGCACGAAGCGGGCGCGGATTTCGTGAAATTGTTTCCCGCCGATTCGCTTGGCGCCAATTACATCAAAGCCCTGCGCGCGCCGTTGCCGCACTTGAAAATCGTGCCGACCGGCGGCGTGAACGTGAACAACATTGCGGATTTTTTCAAGGCCGGTTGCGCCGCCGTCGGCGTCGGCTCCACGCTGATTTCGCAGCAGATTTTGGAGCAGGACGATTGGCCGCAATTGACCCGCCGCGCTGTGGAATTCGTTCAAGCCGCCAAAGCCGGACGTTGACGAACATGAAACTCGGACTCGGACTTTACCGCCACCAACTGAACCGCGAGCATTATCAATTCGCGAAACAATGCGGCTGCACGCATCTCGTCATTCATCTCGTGGATTATTTCCGTTCCTCGCGCAGCAATTCGCCCGGCGACCAGCCTGTCGGCGACGACTCCGGCTGGGGTCTGGCCGGCGACCCGGACAAAATCTGGACTTACGAAGAACTCGCGCAAATCAAAAACGAAATCAACGCCGCCGGATTGGAATTGGAAGCGATTGAAAATTTTGACCCCGCGCACTGGCACGACGTTTTGCTCGACGGCCCGAAAAAGTTTCAGCAAATTGAAAATCTCAAAAAAATCATCCGCAACGTCGGCAAGGCAGGCATTCCGGTTTTCGGTTACAATTTTTCCATCGCGGGCGTGGCCGGTCGCGTCAAAGGCAAATTCGCGCGCGGCGAAGCCGAAGCCGTGGGCATGAATGGCGCATTGGACAAACCGCTGCCCAACGGCATGGTTTGGAACATGGTTTATAACAAATTGGCCGCGACGGGAAACATTCCTTCCGCGACGACCGGACAACTTTGGTCACGACTGAAATTTTTTCTCGACGAATTGATTCCGATTGCCGAAGAAGCTGGCGTCACACTCGCCGCGCATCCCGACGATCCGCCGTTGGAATTTATCCGCGCGCAGCCGCGACTCGTCTGGCAGCCGCAGCTTTACCAAAAGCTGATTGACTTGAAACCGAGTTCGCGCAACGCGCTCGAATTTTGCGTCGGCACGATTGCCGAAATGCGCGACGGCGATGTTTACGACGCCGTGGAAACTTACAGCCGCCAAAACAAATTGGCTTATGTTCATCTGCGCAACGTGCGCGACAAAGTTCCGTTTTACAAAGAGACATTCATTGACGACGGCGACGTGGACGTGTTGCGCGTGCTGTGGATTTTGCAGAAAAATAATTTCGACGGCGTCATCATTCCCGACCACGCCCCGCAAATGAGTTGCGCCGCGCCGTGGCACGCGGGCATGGCTTACGCGCTCGGATTTTTGCGCGCCGGATTGAAAATCATCGAAAGCGAATCTTGAATCCGCAAATAAAAATGGCACGGCACTTTCGTGAACGCGCCATCAATTCATTTGCGGTGTTTAGATGAATTCGTTGATGAGATTTTCGAGGAATTCCTGGCGTCCGCTGACGTTCGGCGCGGCGTCGCCTTGCTTGAGCATGTAGGCTTCCAATTCCACGAGGCTGGTTTTGCCGGATTCAATTTTCTTGCCGATGCCCGAATCCCACGAGGCGTAACGCTCTTTCACAAATTTCGCCAAGCGGCCATCCTTGCGAATCGCGGCAGCAATTTTCAACCCGCGCGCGAAAGCATCCATGCCGCCGATGTGTGCGTAAAATAAATCCATCGGCTCGAAACTTTCACGGCGCACCTTCGCGTCGAAATTCACGCCGCCGGTCTTAAAACCGCCGTATTTCAAAATCGCGAGCATGGTGTAAGTCGTCAAATAAATGCTCGTCGGAAATTGGTCGGTGTCCCAGCCGAGTAATTCGTCGCCCGTGTTCGCGTCAATCGAACCAAGCGCGCCCGCCGCGCCCGCCGTTTCCAATTCATGTTGCATCGTGTGTCCCGCGAGCGTCGCGTGATTGGTCTCGATGTTCAACTTGAAATCCTTGAGCAAATCGTATTCGCGCAGAAAGTTCAGGCACGCGGCGGCGTCGGAATCATACTGATGCTTCGTCGGCTCTTTGGGTTTCGGTTCGATGTAAAACTGGCCTTTGAAGCCGATTTTCTTTTTGTAATCCACGGCCAGGTGCAACAATTTCGCGAGATGTTCCTGCTCGCGTTTCATGTCCGTGTTGAGCAGAGTCGAATAGCCTTCGCGTCCGCCCCAAAAGGTGTAGCCCGCGCCGCCAAGTTCGTGCGTGATTTCGAGCGCCTTCTTCACCTGCGCGGCGGCGAACGCAAAAACGTCCGCGTTGCAACTGGTGGCCGCGCCGTGAACAAAGCGCGGATTGGAAAACAGATTGGCCGTGCCCCAAAGCAATTTGATTCCGGTGCGCTTTTGCTCCTCTTTCAAAACTTTGACGACAGCATCCAGATTTTTGTTGGATTCAACGAGCGTTGAGCCTTCCGGCGCGATGTCGCGGTCGTGAAAGGCATAAAACGGCGAGCCAAGTTTTTCGATGAACTCAAACGCGACCCGCGCGCGGTTCTGCGCATTTTCAACGGAATTGCTGCCGTCGTCCCACGGACGCTGCATCGTGCCCGCGCCAAACGGGTCGCTGCCCGTGCCGCGAAAGGTGTGCCAGTAAACGACGGCGAACCGCAAATGATCGCGCATCGTCTTGCCTTCGACGACTTCGCCGGCGTTGTAATGTTTGAACGCGAGCGGATTTTTTGATTTGGGTCCCTCGAATTTAATTTTTGATATATTTGTAAATGCGCTTCGCATAGTGGAAAAAAATCTTGCGACAATATATCGGTGTCAGAAATTGAATGAAAGAATTTTAGTTTGTGGTCAGCAATTAAATTTCAGATACGATGTTGAATAAAAAAGCCGCCACCAGACGGCAGCGGCTTTTTATCAGCTTTTTGAGTTTGAAATTATTTACGGCGACGAATGACGAACGTGCCGACGAGCGCGCCCAAGCCCAACAACGCCATTGAGGCAGGTTCGGGAACCGGGCCGCCCGACAAAACCACGTTATTCATATACATCTGTGAAAGATCACCACCGGCATTATTGAAAGTGAGCGTCAAGTTGACATAACTTTCACCACCAGCTTGGATTGCCGGCAAAATGCTTGAGTAGTCAAATGTAACGGTTTGAGCGCGCACAGAACCTGCCGGGCCCCAATAATAATTGGGATCTCCACTTTGGTTGTTGTTGCTGCCAGCTAGATCCACCGCAGTCGTACTCGACCACGGGATATTGTTGTATCCGTAGCCGGGAGCATTAATGTTCAAGTTGTAAATTTGCGAATATCCTGATGTGTCCGAAGAAGCTGGAACTCCAAACGTGAACGACAGCAAATGGTTGTTATTAAAAGCCGTCAAATCAGACGGAATACCAGCTATATTAAGCTGAATGCCGCCACCATATCCCGCATAATTTATGTCAAGACTCTGAGCAAAACCCGGCACACCGGCGGCTACAAAGCTGTATTCAGAACTAACAGCAGGATCTGTAATTGATTTGCCGGCGTTAGCATCCGGCTGATAATTATTCGATGCGGGCGTGTTATATGAAACCCAACCTTCATCTGTGCTGTTTTGCCAACTGCCAATTACAACTTGCGCATGTGAAGCCGACGAGCCCAATGCCAACATACTCCCACACACAATTAAACTTCTGATATACGTCTTCATATAATTATTACTGCTTGTATTGCTTGATGTTACTAAATCAACCGACTTTCAATTAAAGTATCAGCAATTCATGTTTAGGGAATGGATGAAACTATGATTTGCGCCACAACTTATTCACATTCACGCGCATTTTCCGGTTTCATGGTCCCAATTGGATGTGGAAAAAGCGTGCCACGTTGGTTTCAGAAATGCGTAAAAATTGAGTTACCAGATGTATATCACTGCCTTCACGTAACCCGGACGAGGGCATAAAAAACCGACAGACAGATAAATCTGCCTGTCGGTTGAATACTCCAATTTGTTTGGCTTTAATTCTATTTATTTAAGCCATCAACCATCACGGCCAGGAAATGCGGTAGAACGCCGTATTGGCATTACCGACAGTGCTATCAGTAAAGCTCGTGACATCGCCACCGGACGGCAAGCCATTTGTGATGGTGGTCCACGATGGATTTGTCAGGCTGAACGTGCGCTGAATGGAATAAGTATTGGTTTGGAACAGCGAACCCAACGAATTCCAGTTGATGGTCACGCTATTCGCATTATGCACCACCGACGTGATGTCGAACAATCTGGGGATGGTGGAATCCACGCCGCTTTTGCTCAAATAGATGTCGTCTATCAAGAGCATATTGTTGGTTTCAAAAAAGGCACCTTCATCGCCATTGACAATGTTTTCGGTGGCGATACTGAAAAACACCTTGTTCAGGTTGGGCGTCGGGAAGTCATTATTGATGCCACTCTGACTATAATCCCGATCTCCGTGGTAGCCCGAGACCAACAAAGTGCGGTTGGCATCGCCTTGCTTTTGCAGCCAAATCGAGAACACCGGCTCATTGATGGTGTTGGTGACACCGCCGGAGATTTGTTCCATGGTGTTGTAGTTCTGGATGTCTATCCAGCAATAATAGTTCACATCTGTCCCCAATCCGTTCGCGTCAACTACATTGGTGTAGGAAAACGAATTGGTCACGGATGATCCGCTATAATCATTTATTCTCAAGTCAAACGGCGTTGCCGCATAGCCGGGGTCATAACGAACAATATGGAAACCGGGGCCATACGTTCCGCCGCCGCCCGGAGGTTGCGTGCCACCAATTGGCCCGGTGGCAAATCCGTAGTCGGACACGCCCACTGCAAGGTCCAGCCCGCTATAAAGACCAAGGGAACTGACCAAGCTTCCGGGGTCGTGCAGCGAAAACCGGAAGAACAATGTGTTGGTTTGGTTTGGAACAATCGTCGAACCATTCAGATTGAGATATGTCAACGAACCTTCTGTATCCCAACCAACCGGAGAGCCGGCGTCAGCAACATAACCACTCTTGGGCGACAGGGCTTCGTTGCCATTGACTGTCACCACGTTAAAGCGGTCAATCGCTCCGGAAAAAACTCCCAACAGAGAGACCACGCCGTTGCCATTGACTCCCGCAGTCGTATTTGCAAACAGACCATCGAATCTCTGAACCAAGCCCCAGTCCGAAGGAACGCCGGGGAAGGTCTTGACACTAATGGATTGAGTCTTATCCGCCACGATTCCGTTATGGGCGGTCAACGTGAGCGTGTAGGTTTGGTCTGCCGGCAAGGTTATGTTCGTTGAGCCGGCGGCAACGGCACTGACATCAATGTTGATGCCCGGGCCGCTGATGATAATGCCTCCCGGCGAACTGCTGGCGCCGCCAACATTCCAGTTAATTCTTGCCGCGCTTCCCTGCCCGACTTCACCGAAATCTGCGGAAAAATTATTGATTGAAATGATATTTGTATTAATCGTCAGCCCGGATAATCCGTTGGTCATCAGCCATTGCAGTTCATTGGTGGTCAAAGTGCGATTCCAGAACCCGATGTCGCTCATTTGTTCGGGAAGACCATTGGCAATCGTACCATTGCGGTTGTATCCGCCAAAGGCGGTAAAACCATTCACATACAAACCGGGCGTTATCCAGCGAACAAACCCGTTCGGCGGCGGATTGGACACTCCCGCCGGTGGATAAATGTTGTTTATATAATAAGTGTTCGTCACATTGAACGGAGTGTAAATGGCGGGATTACCCTCATTATCGGTATATGGCCCACCGCTTTGCGAGCCGGGATCATAATTGCCATCCACGAATGTGTGAAAGTCGCCATTGGTTTCAATTTCAACAGTGAGCATGTGCCAATTTCCATCAAAAACCCCGTTGGCGGTATAGACACTCGGCTGTTGAAAAACATAATAATACGCCGGCGTTTGATAAGTTCCATCACTCAATTGATTGACGGAGGTTCCGTTAGTGTCGGTGGTCGAGGCGTTAAGCCGTAAAAAGAAGTGCGCGAACGTGTCGCTGGAAGACGTGGAACTGATAGAAAAAAACGGGTTATTGTCTCCGTTATCGGCGCATTCCGCAAATTCCCGCAACTCGCCGCCGATGCCGCTGACACTGCCTTTGACCCAAAAGTTCATCGTGGCGCCGCGTTGATTGACAAAGGGCAGAAAATCTCCCGAGCCGTCCAAGGGATTTTGACCGGTGGACTGATAATACATGACGGTGGCTCCGCCGGATTGTGAAAGATTGACAACATTGGCGCTGTCGCCCATGCCGGGATGGCTTCCGGGGATGAAGTTAGCTGAATTCATCGCGGCGCTGAGCGTCAAGTCGCGTCGGCTGATGAAATCCGGCGTATTGCCATTGGGCAAAACGGATGTCAACGGGTAGTAGTCAACCAAGCCATTGGTCAAGTCCTGAAAACTTTGACCATTGACAGTATTGGTTGCAAAGGCGGCCAGCGCCGCGCACACGGTCGCCAAAGGGATCGTGAACAGATGATGTTGTTTTGTTTTTCTCATGGTGACTGATTGTTTAGGTTATCTGCGTCAATAAAAGTTGTTTCGCTTCACATTTGTTTTCCGGCTATCGTCAATAAAACCAATAATTATCCTTTGAAATCGCATTTTGATACCCGCAAGCCAGTGTTGATTTGTTATGCTGTTCCACATGACCGTCGGCATAGGCGTCATTCACTCCGCGAAAGCCGCCGCCCATAAAATGGCCAGTGTTTGGGCTGATGTCGGCGGGAACCGCAAACCCCACCACCGAAGACTTCAGTCCGCCGCTATTGCCCGAACCGCATTTGTCGCTGATAAATGGAACCGTGCTGGCGGCTTTGGACGAGGTGGTTGTGGGCCACCCATAGTAAAAGGACGCCCCAGTGTTATATGGAGCTTTGGCCCATTGCGGCCACAAAGCGTTGTTGATCGAGGTATAATCCTGCGGAAAAATAGTTGTCCCGCTGGCATAACGCGGCACCCAATAGTTATAGTTCAGCGTCAGTTCTCCGGAATAACTATGGCTAAGATATTGCCTCAAATCATCAATGCTTGAACACGCGTGACCGAGATTCTGTAGACACCAAGTGTTTGCAGCGTCAAAATCTTCCGGATGCAACGGACAAAACCAGAGCGGAACCGTCAACTGGTATGGCGCCAAAACATTGATCATATTTGTGCCCACATCCCAACCATAAGCTCCGCCGGTGTAAGGATCAAAGGATGGCAACTTGTTTTTGCTGTCGTCCGTCGCATACATGTTGACGACGATTCCCCACTGCCTCATGTTGGAGGTGCAATTGGTAACCTTGGCCTTGAATTTGGCTGCCGCCAGCGCCGGCAACAGCATCGCCGCCAGAATGGCAATAATGGCGATGACCACCAGCAATTCAATCAGCGTAAAAGCTTTCCTGACAGGAAAAGAGGGTTTGAACTTCATGCTCATGGCAACTTGATTGCTGGAATCTCGAAATAATTGCATAAATTCTTTTTCTGGGGAATGGATTAAACTATTATTTAACGACTATATTTGTGACGTTTGGAAATGAAAATTCGGAATGCGATTTGATTTAGCCAAAACAACACGACTATTGATTCCCGGCAATCGCATGTAATTCAAGCCCTCATCACCGTTGTCATCAACTGGTTCCGCCAAGTTCCTTTGCCTTGAACGATATTCGCTGGGAGCAACTTGATTGATGGATTTGAAAGCCCGGGAAAAGTAGAACGGGTCATCGTAACCCAAAAAACCGGCAATTTCCTTGACGCTAAGCCCGGTATTATTCAACAACCAACGCGCCTGCCGCATTCGCAAGCGTGTAAAATAATCCATCGGCGCACAACCGGTTTGGTTCTTGAACAGGGCAAAGAAATGAGAAGGGGAAACATTTGCCAGCGCCGCCAACGCCGCCACCTGCAAAGGACGATTAAGATGTTGCTTCATGTAAGCGATACATCGGTCAATTTTCCGGCGCGAAGCGGCCTTATCACTGCGGGAAGCGCTTGATGTTTTCACGTTATCAAGATCGCCATTCGATAACACACGAAAGCCACTGAACACTTGACGATCCTCAAGCCGGTCGTCAACGACCTTCAAATCAACTGCACTCATTTGTCTCATTTGAGCTTCAATTAAATTGACCAAACCACTTGGTTTCGCGCGCGGGCACAAAACTATTCGGAACCAGTTTCAATGGGATTTGTTCGTGGCTCGAACTTAATTGAGTAAAAAGGGATTGTCAAGACTAAAGTTCGCGCCGCGAACAAATAAAAATACCAGTATTTATCAACGAAACCTTGTTGGAGGAAAAATTTTCACGAAATTCTGGACAGGATTAATTTTATTTGAAAATCATAGCATCGTCCATTCCAGCACGAATCCATGATTGAAATACTGTATGCCATTTCCGAACGTCTGGTGTTTGCCAATTAAAACATGAAAAAAAATTCCGTCGCCAAAATTCCGAACTACAAAAATTCTGCGCTGGCGCCTGAAAAGCGCGTCAAAGATTTGCTCGCGCGCATGACGCTCGAAGAAAAAGCCGCGCAAATGATGTGCGTCTGGCAGGAAAAAAATTCCAGATTGCTCGACGCCGACGGCAATTTCGATTTTGCCAAAGCCAAAGCTGCTTTCAAAAATGGCCGCGGTATCGGACAAGTTGGACGCCCCAGCGACGCGGGCAGTCCGCTGACCGAACCGTGGCGCGGCAAAACCGCGCGCGGCATGGCAGAATTGACAAACGCGATTCAGAAATTTTTCATCGAACATTCGCGGCTCGGCATTCCGGTTTTTTTCCACGAAGAATGTCTGCACGGCCACGCGGCGAATGAAGGCACGAGTTTTCCGCAGCCGATTGGACTCGGCGCGACGTTCAATCCCAACCTTGTCGAAAAACTTTTTACGATGACTGCCGCCGAAACGCGCGCGCGCGGCGCGCATCAGGCGCTCACGCCGGTTGTGGACGTGGCGCGCGATCCGCGCTGGGGGCGCGTCGAGGAGACTTACGGCGAAGACCCGTTTTTAGTTTCGCAACTCGGCATCGCCGCCGTTTGCGGTTTTCAAGGCGACGCTCAATTCAAAAATAAAAATCGCGTCATCGCCACGCTGAAACATTTTGCCGCGCACGGCCAGCCGGAATCGGGAATGAATTGCGCGCCGGTCAACGTTTCCGAGCGCGTATTGCGCGAAACTTTTTTATTCACATTCAAAGCGGCGATTCAAAAAGCCGGCGCAATCAGTGTCATGGCAAGCTACAATGAAATTGACGGCGTGCCGTCGCACGCGAATCAATGGTTGTTGCGCGACGTTTTACGGAAGGAATGGAAATTCAAAGGCTTCGTCGTTTCGGATTATTATTCAATTTGGGAATTACATCATCGTCCTGACACGCATGGGCATTTTGTCGCGAAAGATAAAAGCGAAGCCTGTGAACTTGCCGTTCGCGCTGGCATCAACATCGAATTTCCCGAACCGGATTGTTATTTGCATCTCGTCGAATTGGTTCGCAAAAAAATCTTGCGTGAATCGCAACTGGATGAGTTGGTCGCACCCATGCTTTATTGGAAATTCAAAATGGGTTTGTTCGACGACCCGTTCGTGAATCCCGACGAAGCGGAAAAAATTGTCGGCAGCGACGCGCACCGCAAGTTGGCGCTGCAAGCCGCGCGTGAAACCATCACGTTGTTGAAAAACGAAAATAATCTCGCGCCATTGGATTTGAAAAAAATCAAAACGATCGCTGTGATTGGTCCAAATGCAAATCGCAGTTTGCTCGGCGGTTATTCCGGTGCGCCGAAGCATGACATTTCTGTTTTGGAAGGAATCAAAACCAAAGTTGGCAACCGTGCAAAAGTTCTTTACGCCGAAGGTTGCAAAATCACCGTCGGCGGTTCGTGGCAGCAGGATGAAGTGGTTGCGAGTAATCCTGACGAAGATAAAAAGCAAATCGCCGAAGCCGTTGAAATCGCAAAGCAAGCCGACGTGATTGTGCTCGCGCTCGGTGGCAACGAGCAAACGTCGCGCGAAGCGTGGAATTTGAAACACATGGGCGACCGGACGAGTCTGGATTTGATTGGCCGCCAGAATGAATTGGTTCAAGCGGTGCTCGCGACGGGAAAACCCGTGATTATTTTTCTGTTCAATGGCCGTCCGCTGTCTATCAATTATCTCGCGCAAAATGTTCCGACGATTTTTGAATGCTGGTATCTCGGTCAGGAATGTGGCCGCGCGGTCGCTGATGTTTTGTTTGGCGATTTCAATCCGGGCGGCAAATTGCCGATTACGATTCCGCGTTCCGCCGGCCATTTGCCTGCGTTTTACAATTACAAACCGTCGGCGCGGCGCGGTTATTTGTTTGATGATGTTTCGCCGCTATTCGCGTTCGGCTTCGGTTTAAGCTATACGAATTTTGAATTTGCAAATCTCCGGCTCAAAAAGAAAAAAATCCGCGCGAAGGATTCAACGCAAATTTTGGTGGACGTGAAAAATATCGGCAAACGCGCAGGAACGGAAACGGTGCAAATGTATATCCGCGACTTGGTCAGTTCCGTCACGCGGCCAGTCAAAGAATTGAAAGGCTTTCAGAAAATCGAATTGCAGCCGGGCGAAACAAAAACGGTCGCGCTGGACATCACACCGGAATCACTGTCGTTTTACGATTTGAAAATGAAATTTGTCGTCGAGCCGGGCGAATTTGAAATTATGGTCGGCAATTCCTCGCGCGACGGTGACTTGCAGAAAGTGATTTTGACCGTCACAAAATAACCCTCAAAAATTATGGCCGATACATCCAACCCAAAATTGTCGTTCGTTGAAAAAGCCGGTTACAGCGCCGCAGATTCAGCGGCGAATTTCGTCTTCATGACGATGGTATTGTTTCAGTTGAACTTTTACACGGACGTTTTTGGGTTAAGCGCGCTCGCGGCTTCCGCCATTTTGCTCTGGCCGCGATTGTGGGACGCCATCGCCGATCCGATTGTTGGCATTCTGGCCGACCGCACGAACACGCGCTGGGGAAAATTTCGTCCGTGGATTTTGTTCACCGCCGTGCCGTGGTTCGTCATCATGATTCTGGCTTACACGACGCCGCACGGCTGGAGCATGGCCGCGATGATTGCCTACGCCGTCATCACCAACACGTTGTTGATGACGATTTATTCGATGAACAACATGCCTTACGCAGCGCTCGGCGGTGTGATGACCGGTGACATCAACGAGCGCGCGAAATTGAACTCCTACCGTTTCGTCGCCGTGAACGCGGCGCAATTCATTGTCGGCGGATTCACCTTGCCGCTCGTCGCCAAATTTGCGGCGAAACACGCAGCCGGCGGAGTTGCGACAATTGCGGACAAGCAATACGGCTGGCAAATGACCATGACAGTTTGGGCGGTGCTTTGCCTTGTTTTGTTTTTAATCACCTTCACCACGACACGCGAACGCATCAAGCCCATCAATAAGGAAAAATCCTCGCCCAAACAGGATTTTGCCGACTTGCTCAAAAACAATCCGTGGAAAGTGATGTGGTGCTGGACGCTGGTGCATTTCGCCATTCTCTCGTTTCGCGGCGGCGCACTTTACAATTATTATCACCATTACGCCGATAAAACGGCA
>DASZXH010000037.1:0-57354 GCA_035545995.1 Verrucomicrobiia bacterium | reverse complement strand
CCTGCATCGTGGCGGTGTCACCGGCAAACACCGTGTCAATGAAATCGTGAAAATCCTGTTGCGACGGCGCGAGGCCGGTTTGAAACAGTCCGTAAAGTTCGAGTTGAGTGCGTTGAGCCATAAATTAGAAGTTGGGAGTTAGCAGTTAGGAGTTGGAGTCATTGGACAATGAACGTTGAGCCGATGAGGGTTGTGCCGATGCCAGGCACAGACGCGGGAATGACGCCGAGCGGGACGCTGCGTGCGCCGACCAATTCAGCAATCGTCAATTTTTGTTCCGACAAAAAACCGTCGAGCGCGTTGGCTTTGTCCGCGCTGAATTTTCCGAAGATGAGCGGCCAGACCAACCGGCCTTGCGGCCAGTTGAAGTTCAAAGTTCCGAGTCCAAAGTCCAAAGTCAGTCCGTTCACGACGGCCACTGGCAGCGCGTCGAACGTCTGGTCGTCGTCCATCAGAAAGGCGTAGTCGCCCGCTTGCCAGTTCCATGCGACAGCCGGATTCAATGTCAGTGAGTTTCCGTTGGCGTTCTGCGCGAGCACACAAGCGCGGCCATGCAACGGCGCACACGCAAGGCCGCTTTTCGTCGCCACTTCCACGCGCGCTTCGAGTCGCGCCCGTTCGGGCAACGTCCGCGCGGTGACGGTGAACGTGAGTTGACGGCGCGACACGGCGCGCAACGCCTGACGCTGTTCCGCGCCGGTCAATGCGGCGACAATTTCGGTTTGCCACACGCGCTGGCTCGTCGGCGGGCTGTCTCCCCAATTTGCCGGATGCGGCAAAAGGACGTGGTTATTGACTGACGTAATCATCCTTAATAGTGGCCGCGCCGCAAACGCTCATGTGCCGATGCCGATTTTGATGCGGTTTTTGCGGGCGATGTTGACAACCATGTTTTCGCCTTCGCTGCTGGCGAGAAAATCGCGCGGGTGCGGGCGGCTGTCGTAAAAGTGGAGATTGACCTTGTGACCTTCGACGGTTGTGGCCGCGCCGGTGCTTGCGCCGGACTTCATCGCTTCGAGTTGCGGAACGCCGATGCGGTTGACGGCTTCAGCGGGCATGACGAACTCGCCGCGATGCACGAGTCCGGCCACGTCGTATTTGCCGCCCGCGCCGGTAAAACCGCCACTGGCAAACGAGGCCAGCGATTCGGCCAGCGACAATCCCAATGCCAGCGCGATGTATTCGGGCGCGATGGCGGCAGCGCCGCCGTAGGAAGCAATCGTCGCCAATGCTGCCGGCGCAGACCACACGGCGCTTTGGGCGGCGGCAATCGGCGTGGTCGTGGCGAGGGTGGCCGTCAGAATGGAGCGGCCAACGGCGGCCATGAGCAACTGCGTGCCAATCCAGCGAACGCCCATTTCAACAATCGCCTGAATCACGGTTTGCAGGACGGACGTGCCGATGTTCGCCAACGCCTGTGACCATGTTTCCGTTCCCATGATGAGGCCGGTGATGTTTTTGCTGACGGATGAAATCGCGTCGTTGAAAACGCTCTTGAACAAGCCAGACATCTGCGTTGCCCATGTTCCCCACTGGTCTTGCAGGCCGGTCAGCGTCGTTTGAAACTGCGCCGTGAAACTCGTCGGGTCCGCGCCCATCTTTCCAAGCTGGCCGTTGACGCCGTTCAACTGGCTTTCATAACTATTGTTGCGCTGCAACAACAGTTGCTTGTCGTGGTCGTCCGTGCCGGGCGCTTGAATGAGTTGGTTGTTGCGGGCGATGATGTCCGTCAACAAATCGCGTTCCTGTTCGAGCAGCTTTTGTTTCTCGGTGTATTTTTCAACGGCAGACTTGGTGTAATCGCCCTCGACCTGCGCGAGTTTTTCGTTCAAGTCGAGCAACTCTTTTTTCATCACCACTTCCTGCGCGGCCAGTTCATCGCGCACGGACACGCCTTGAACCGGCGAGCCGTTGGCGGACGGTGATTCGGCGACTTTGACGGCGTTGACTTTTTTCAACTGTTCGTCAATCAGCGCGTTCAAGCGCGTGAGCGCGTCGGCGCGGGTGTTGTCGCTGGCCGACAACTTTTGATTGATGCCGAGAATGTTCCGCGTCGCGTCCAGTTGTTTGTTCAGCCAGTCGTTCGCGTTGCCGACCGTCGCGGCGAGGTAATCACTGGCGTCTTTCCAATCCTGACTGAACGACGACGGCGCGGGCGACGCAACGGGCGTGAGCGTCAATTTGCCGCCGCCCGGCAAATGTTGAATGGCGGAGTTCCATTTCGAGACAAAGAAATTGATGGCGTCGGTGAAAACGCTTTTTATCTGGTCGCCCAGCCACAACCAGCTTGCGGCGAAAAAGGCGACGGGATAGGACAGAATCTTGACGAGAAATTCTTCGGCCTTCACGCCGAACGTCATTATCGCGTTGATGAGGCCGAGATAAATTTCCCCCGCCGTCGCTCCGGTGAGGCCGTGCCACAACGCCAGCCACGTCTTTTGCACGGCGATTTCGCCGAGTTCAAAACCGGCCTCGACCAGCAGGCCGAGCATTTCGGGGAGCTGGCCGTTGCGAAAGGCGTCAATCACCACGCTCACCAGCGCGCCCGCGCGCTGGCCGAACCCGGTGAAGTCCATGTTCTCCCACACCTCGCGCAGCTTGTCGCTCATGGCCTGCACGGGCAGCAAGTCGAGAAAGCCCGCGACGAATTTCGTTTTCACCGCGTTGAACGTCTGGTCGAGATTGAACAGGAAATCTTTCCACGCCGCCGCGTTGCGCGCCATGACCGCGCCGAAGTTGCCGCCGCCGCCTTGCAACAATTCCATTGCAACGGGGTCACGAAAAACTTGGAGCATCGTTGCTCCCGACCGGCCAAACAACTGCATGGCGATCTCCGCGCGCTGGCTGTCGTTGGCAACTTGGTTCAACGCCGTGCCGATTTGCAGCAGTTGTTGGTCGGCGTGAAGATTGACGAGGTTTTGCGGGTCGAGATTGAGAACGTTCAACGCTTTCTCGGCGTTGGTATTCTTCCCGGAAGCGGCGTCGGCAATCGTGCGCTGCATCAGCGCGATTTGCGTGGAGACGCCGGACGCGCTGCCGCCGACGCGCTTCAACGCCTCATCAATCGCCACGAGCGATTGAATGGAAATGTTGCTTTGCGCGTGCAGGTCGGAAAACGTGCGCCCCAATTCGAGCACGTTTTTCACCGTGTCGGTGAGCGCGCGCGGGTCAAACTCGGCGGAGACAAAGCCGAGCAGTCCTTTGACGCCTTCGGAGAGACTTTTGATGCCAGCCAACGCCGCCGACACACCGGCGACGCCGACTTTAATCGTCAAACTGGAACTGGTGTCGCTCATGCGTCAGGGTTGATGAGCCGGAGCAAGGCGTTTTGCCGTTTCTCGAAAACGCGCTGGCCGTCCTTGCACATCACGGCGGCGAACGCGGCGAAGTCGCTTTGCATCCGCGCCAGCGTGTCGTCGGCGCGGAGACGGCGGGCGGCGGCGCGCAACAGTTTTAATTGCGCGGGCGAATGGTCGAGGGCTTGCGCGAGCGTCAGGCCGGTTTCGACGCAGCACTCGGCGATGAAGTCGGCAAGGGTGACGGCAGGGCTGCCGTTGCGCCGGGAATCAGTTTTTCCACCCGCGCCTTGAGCCGCGCCAGCCAGCGTGAAAAAAAATCTTCGTTGGCGCGCTCGATGTCGGCGATGAGCGCGACGTGGCTTTCGGGCGTGAGCGTGTCCACCGTCGCGGCATCGAGGCCGCAGGCCAGTTCAATCATTTCGGCCTCGTTGTTCTGCACCCGCGAATAGTCCGGCATCAATCGCGCCGGAAGCTGCCGCACGCGCACGGTCTTGGTCGTGCCATCCAAAAAGGTTGCGGTCGCGTCAACGCCGCTAAAAAGGGTCGTGTTTGATTTGCTCATGGTCAGGGATAGTTGGTGGTGTAAGTGACGTTCGTTATCAGCAACGGCAGAACGGTTGGCGGTGGATTGACTGCGGGACTCTCGAACGAAAACCAATTCCCAAACAACGAGCCGGACGCATCGAGCGTAGTCTCGCTGCTGCAATCGTAGATAAACCACTGGTTCGCGCTAAAAAAGAGATTGTAATGCGCCCGGACATAAACAGGGTTTCCATTGTCGGAACTGACACAGCCGGAGTTGGTCGTCCACAGGCCGTTGCCGTCGCCATACGCCCAATTCGTCACCACAACCGCAGTCGCATTGGTCGTGATGGCATAGCTGGCAATAATCGTGCAATGAAACTGCGGCGGATTGGTTGTGAAGGAAAAGGGCGAGCCGGTCGGAAATCTCGTCATTGGCGGTTGGGGAAAAAACGGCGACGATTGCAAAACCGAAATGGACATCGTGGCCGGGCTGGTGGTGGGATGGTCGGGATTGCCCGAATTGGCGAACCACGCGCCGAAGATGTCCGTGTTGGTCGTAAATTCGCCCAAGTCATTCACCCGATTGCCGGGCGGCCACGCGGAAACGTCCCACGCCGGGCCGTTGGCGGAATAGCCGTTCTCATCGCCAATCCAGTCGGGCGCATTGTTCGCCAGATAACTGTTGCCGGATGAATTGGTGTAACACAGCACGCCGTTGGTCGAAAGCGCGGCGTTGAAATGGTAGGCGTCGCCATTGACGGAATATGCGGTCACGAATTGGTCGTGCGGCGCGATGTGTTCCGGCGCATTGGTCGTGAACTGGCCGCAACAGCCTGCGGCGAACGCGCAACAAAGAATTGAGGTCAGCAAACAATGTAGGAGTGATTTCATGTTTTTTTGTCTGGTTATGGTTGCGGAGTAATCAGCGCGCCGGTGTTCAGCGTGCTTCGCAGGCGTAATGCCTGCATTGAAGTTTTTACAGCGTTGTCGTCGAAAGTGAGGTCGCCGCCCAAAGAGAGATAGACATACATATCCACCGTGTTGACCGGCACGATGTCGCTGTCCGCGCCGAACTGCTCGACGTGCAGCCAGCCTTTCACCGTGTCGCCCGCGCCGGGATTGTATTGGCCGGTTTCCGCGTCGGCGGGTTTGCTGCCGAACGCCAACTCGAAGCACATTTCGCTCAATTCCTGCGTGTCGAATTTGATGGTCGTCTTGCGTTTATTCACCAGCACGTCGTCCAGTTCCAAGCGGCTCGGACTCGGCGCGTAGATTTCCTTCTCGTCCTTGTCATGCGTGACGGAAAGTTTGTCCACCTTGCCGAACTCAAGCCAACCATCGTCATTCACCGCTGGCTTGGCCGTGCGACTGGCCGTGCCCGCCGCCGGTTTCGTGAAAGCGTCGCCGTCACGAAAGAAATAAACGTGATTGCCAATGATTCTGGGCTTGGGCGTCATGCGGGGAAATGCTTATTGCTGAAAATAGGCGTCGGGATTTTTCAAGCTGGCAATCAGCGCGCGCACTTTGGCGATGTCGTCGGCAGTCGGTTCGCCGCCGTTTTGGATGCGCTGAATCAGCGCGGTGATTTCGGAATAAATCGCCGGAGCGGTCGCCGACACGACTTCAAAGGCGAGCGTGATGGCCGCGCCGTAAGGTTGCAGGGATGGCACGACGTTCAGCAGAATCGCTGCCGCGTCCTGCGCGATGATGTCGCCAATGGAATTATCGTTGTTTTCGCTCATGTCAGTTATTGGTGTTGGTGATGGAAATAAAATTCGTAACCGTCATTAACGAATTGATGTAAGTGACGATGTTGCCCGCGTTGTCGGCGAGGCTGGTGATGGCCGCTTGAAGCTGCGGCTTGACGGCGGAATTGGTCGCGTAGCTTTCGCGCAAATCTTCGACCAGTTCAATGCTCGCGCCGACTTTGATGCTGGCGTCCTCGACGGCGGCGCGTTCGCTTTGCAACCCGTCCAGTGTGCGGTGATACGCTGCCGGATTTTGCGCGGCCTGATTCCAATAAGCCGCATAGCCGCGCATGGCCGCGTCGCTGGTCGAGGCCGCCGCCAGTTCGGTCGTGTAGGCGTTGCTGCTCAAACTGCTGCAACCATTCGCCAGAAAAAGCACCGGCAACAGGAGCAGCAACAGAAGCGCGGTCGTGCTGCCGGAATTGTTCGGCGGCGAATCAGCAGTCGAATGAGTGAAGTGACTCCATACGAGGCCGGCCACGACGAGCACGAAGCCGATGAAATCTTCACTGTTGACGATGCCCGCCGCTTGCGCCAGCCCGTGCGCGGCCAACGCCGCGCCGATGACTTTGAGCAAACTGCGGATGAGAGAAAAGAATTGGTCTTGATTCATCACAGGAGCGCGGAACGCTACGTCAGTGGTTTTTGGCGAAGAAATGTTTGATGCCTTCCACCGCGCCAATCATCGCGCCGGTCAGCGTCGCCCAGCGCAATTCGCGGCGGCGTTCGCGTTTCTCCAACTTGGCGACGCGCTTCACCAAGCCCGTCGCGCCAATCTGTTCGTCGCCAATCACCGCGATTTTGATGGCGCGGATGTCGCTTTTGAGTTCCTCAAATTCTTTGCGGTCGAGATTCATAACAGAACGGTTTTCATCAAACGCAGGTCGTAGGTGAAACAGCCTTCATCCGTGAAGTCCGGCTCAAACGGACGTTCCGGCGACAACGTGAAACCTTTCTCGGACGGCGCGGGCTGCCAGTCCACCGCCGCCTGCAAAATCTGCGCGACGACGATGAACACATTGACGGCGTTCGCGCCGGTGTTCTTTTTGGGATTCGTGCGGACGGCCACGTTGGTCAGCACGTTGAATTGTGTGAGTCCGCCCGGCGAAGAAGATGTCGCGCTGGCCTGCGTCGGCGTGGCCGCGCCAATCGGCGGACTGACCACCACCGCCCAGCCGATGCTTTTCAGCGCATCTTCAATCGCCTCACGTTGCGTTCCATCATCGGCGAAAACATAACGGTCAATGTTGGCGGGCGTCGCAGACGCTTTGAGCGCCGCGACATTTTTGACGATGCCGCAGACGGTCGCTTGAATGGTTTCCAGTTTGACGGCCATTTATTAAAGGCCGTAACGCTGCGCGACTTTTTGCTGATGCAACACAATCGCGCGTGACAGTCCGGCCTGCCGCGCCGCAAACACCTTGTCGAGCAGGCCGTGTTTTTCCGCTTCGGTTGCGCTGCCCGGAACGTAGCCGGTGAACGTGACGGTTTGCAGATTGCCCGCCGCGTCAAAATCAAAATCCACTGTGCCCATCAGGATGCCGGTTGCCGAGCGTTGAACCAGTTGCGAATGTTGGCTGCCGCTTTTCCACGTTTTGAACAGCCATTGCACCGCCATCGCGCCGCCGCCCGCGCCGCGCTCGCGGTAAAGCAGTTCGAGATAAACGGCCAGCGCGCGCAGATTCAAACGGACGATGCTCATGCCTTTGAGCGCGGACACTTCGCCCGCGCCGTATTTCATCGGCTCGTTAAGGGATGCGGCGAGTTGTTTGGCTGTTAATTGGTAAGCGCGTAATGCGCTTTTGGAAAAACGGAAGCCGGTGCGTCCGCCGAGCAAGACCCGGTGAGAGCCGCGCGCGCCGAAGCGCACAGGTCGGAGATTGCCGCCCAAGCCCGCGCGGAACAAATCGCTTTTCTGTCCATCCAGAATTGTGCGCGCCCGATTGATGGCGCGTTGTGACAATCCCGCTTCGGTCGGCACTAATGTCGTGCTGCTCAAACGCGCCACGCGGTAGCCGCGCGCTTTGGCCGCCGCCGCGATGCTGCCGCGCGCCGGACGGATTGCCCGGAACTGGCGGAACAGTTCCATGCGGAAGTCCGGGGCTTCGCGCGTCAATGCGTCGGCAAATGATTTGCCGGTTTCATCCGCGTAACGCGCAATCGCGTTGCCGTAACTTTTGGCGTTGCTGGCGATGCTGAATAGCGCGGACATAACTACGCGAGGATGCAGAAAAAGAGAATGGCCGGACGTTGCGCGTCGTCCCGGAAATGCTGCACCCGATACGTCTGCGCCGAATCCGCCCGCTCGATCTCGACGACATTTTTGCGGTCAACATTTCCAAAAACGTCACGCCGGATATGTAAGACGTGGCTCACTTGGTCGTCGGCCAGTTGCAACTGTTCGCGCGTTTTTTCCGTGACGACTTCCACCAATGCCAGCGTCAAAAAATTTTCCGCTCCGGTTTGCACGGTGACGGAGACGCCGCGTTGCGACAGCGCGGCGTTGAAACCAACGAGCCGGGCTTTCTGCGCCGGTGTCACGATGAGGGCGTGAGTAGAGTTTTGAGCTTGTCAATTTCCGCCGCGAGCGCGTCGCGTTCTTTGAGTAACTCGGCGATTTCGGGACTGGAACGCGCGAGCAATTCAAGCCGCTCTCGTTTCGCGCTCGTCACCAGTTGGTGATGATAGTTGCCGAGGTCTTTGGCCGTGAGCACCGGCGTCGGCACGCCTTCCTGCAACCGCGCGACGTGCGGACGCAATCGCGCCAGTTGCGCGTCGCGTTCCGTTTTCTGCGCCTTCGTCGCGTATGGCAACGCTTCCGCTTTTTTCAAAGCGTTAATCGCGCTTTTCAAATCGGATGGCAATGTGCCATCTTTGTCGGTGGCTGCCGGTAAAACTTGTGCCGTCGTTTTATCAGGCGGAGTAATGGTTATGTGACCTGACGGCACTTCAGTTTTTTCGGGCGGTATTTCGGAATCCGCTTCCCTTTGGGACGCTGCCGGTTCGGGTGCAGCCGTCTCACCAGCATCATCGTCAATTTCATCAAGCGAAATGTTTGGCGGCATAGTGCTAGTTGGTTCGGAAACAGACTGCGCCGATGCGGTTGGCCGTCTGCCATGCCAGTTGCCAGTTCGCCGCCGTCTGCAATTCGGCGTTCGTCGCCGATTCACCAGCCGGTGCGCCGACCCATTTCGTGCCGTTGACGTGCAACACAAACCGCGTCCGGTCGTAGATGAACTCGTTGTTCAAATCGGGATTGCGCCAGTATTGTAACGAGGCCGCGTCCACCACGTCGCCAAGCTGTGCCTTCTCGCCGTAGCCGACCGTGCCGCGTGCAATCAAATAACTGTCATAGACAAAACCGCTCACCGTGCCCGCGCGCACGAGTTTGGACGATGTGATAATCGGAATGTCCCGATACGTCGAAATGTCGAAGGGCAATTCGCTCGGCATGACCATGCGTTTGAAGTTCAACGAGTCCAGACTTTCCAAACGCGCCTTTACGTTCGGGTGACAGAGGAAAACACCGTTCTTCAAATCGTCCGCCAGTTCGCCCATCAACGCTTTCGAGTAGATGAACACATCCGGCGAAACCATGTTCGCCGCCGTTGCTGCGTTGCCGTCCTCGACAAAAATTTCCGTGCCGCCCGCGCCGCCCGCATAACGATTGGCCGTCAACGCACCGGCAGCGTTGGCCGCACCCGCCGAAGCGAATAATCCACGTTTCATTGCAATCAATGTCGTGTTGCGCTGTTTCAAACGCCGCTCGACAAGCTGGCCGATGATTGCACCCAACGGGTCAGCCCCGGCCACTTGGCCGGACAAGGCCGTGACGCTGTTTTTGGTCTGGCGGTTCAAAATCGTGGCAACCATTTTGCCGCCCGGCTGTCCGTTGTCCGTCACCGGCGCGGTGTTTTCAATCTGGATTTCATCCGCTTGGTCGGTGATGTCCTTGAAAAAAGGAATGTTGGCGGACACGCCCGCGCCGGTCGCTACGGCGTCGAGTTGCGGCGTGCGCGTGACGATGCCGGATGTGAACACGCTCGGAAACGTGGCTTGACGTTCCTGCATTTGTTCAATCCAGATGTCGGGAATCCAAAGGTCGGCAATGGTTACGGGCATAGGTCAGGAGTTGGTTTTTTTCTGGCTGGCGAGTTGGTCGAGCGATTGAACGCCTTTGGCGGCGAGAACTTTTTCCGTCGCGTTCAATTTTCGTTCCGGCGCGGCGGCGGCAGATTTTTGCGTGAACGTGCGGATGCCGTGCTTGGCGAGTTCGGTCGCCAGCCGTTTGTTGAAGTCGGCCATTTCGCCGGTCAACCGCGTGTTGTCCGTTTTCAGCGTGTCGCGTTCGCCGGTGAGTTTGGTCACGTCGCCTTGCAGTTGCGTGACTTTGGTGTTGGCTTCCGTCAGTTGCGCGCTGGCGGTTTCAAACTTCGCTTTGAAATCGTCGCGCTCACTGGTGAGTTGGGTGACATCGCCGCGCAAGGCGGCAAGGTCTTTGTTCGCCGTTTCCAGTTGCGCGAGCACATCGGCTTGGTCGGGCAATGAATTTTGTGCGCTCATTCATCAGAGCGCGAAACGCTACGCACTTATTCTGAAATTCTTTCGGAATTAAAATAAGTGGGTTTGGAATTAAAATAAATGGACTTACCAAATCTGATTCGTAGCTTTGAGTTATGAAATTATTTCGAGTTGATAGACGATTGTTTGAGGTCGGCGACAAAGTGACGCAGACTGGTGAGTATCTCAAAAAATTGGACGATAAACGCAAGCCCGTCGAGGAGTATCTGGAAAACGCGCGCCCCAGCACAAAGCCACGCCGTGATAAGGCTTTGTTTTTGTTTGAGTCGCCGTCGGTGGCAAAAAAATTCTGGACGAAAGAGATCGGCGGGAAACTTTATGGGGTTGAGATTCAAAACACGCCACTACATCGGGGCGACATGAATCTCACAGAAGAAATTTTCAGAAATGTCGGCGACGCTGTGCGTGCCAAAGAATTGGCAGAAAGCTATTGGCGAGGAGAAAACAGCGCAAATCCACAAATCGAATTACTGGTCAACGAAGAAGCATCAGTTGTGGAAATAATTTGCACCAGTGAACCAGAGCGAAGGCGTGTTTTGATGGAGCAATATGGATTTCCATTACCGTCTCGTTAATTCTTCATCATGGCTCGTAATACGCCGAGCGCAAAATGTTCGTCGCCAATGCGGTCAACCAATCCGAAGTTTTTCGCCTCGCTGCCGCGAAACGTCTGCCCTTGCATCGCTTCGGGTTTGACCTGTGGCCGCGCCGATAACACCGCGCTCTTGAATACGCCGTAGGCGGATTCAACTTGCGATTGCAGTTGCGCGCGCTGTTCATCCGTCAATGACGTGCCGATTGCGCCCGCGCCTTTGAACTTCGCGTCCTTGTTGGTGAAGTATTCAAACTTGATGCCGAGTTTTTCCAGCATGGCGGAATAGTCCGTGACACTGGCAATAACACCGATGCTGCCAACAATTGCGCTGCGGCTCGCAATAACTTCATCGGCCTGTGACGCAATCATATAGCCGAGCGAGCAACACAGTCCGCCAACATGAGCAACAACAGGCTTGCTCTGTCGTGCCATGCTCACCGCGTCGGCGATTTCCGGGCCGCCAAGCATCATGCCGCCCGGTGTATCCATGCGAAGAAAAATTCCATCGGCGTCTGAATTTGCTGCCGCGTTGTTTATCATCGCCGTAACATTGCGCGAATCTTCCACGCCATCGTAAAGCATTTCAAAAGGGTCGGGATTGTAAGCGAGCGCGCCTTGCACCGGCACGATGGCGATGCCGTTTTTCAATTCCATTTTCGGCGCGAGGTCGGCGCGGATGCGTTGAAACACCGGATGCTCCGCCGCCTGCACGTCGGCAACTGTCACGGCGCGCGTGATTAAAAATTCCAGCGATTGAACCGTGAGCAACGGAATGTCGCTGTGCAATCTTCTCAAAAAAGTGTTCATTGATTTTCCTGTTTGTCTGAATCGTTCGGCGATTCTTGGTTTGGCTCTGATGGATTAGGCGCAGGCTTCGTCTGCTGCTGATAACCCCAGCGCGACAAAATCACGGTGACAGGCACGTTTTGTTTTTTTGCCAACTGGTTTGCCTTTGTGATGATGTAATCGTCCTCGATGAAGCCCTGATCCACTTCGCGCTGCCAGTTCAACGAGCGATTGGCGTAATGTTCGCGGCGCGACATCAAACCACTGGCGACATCCTCGCGCCACGAAGCCGCGTCGTCGCCGTCGTCAATCGAGACTTTCGGCGGGCCTTGCCATTCAATTTTGTTCCAGCCCGGTTCGGATGGCAGGCCGTCGTTAGCGATACCCCAGCCGATAACTCGCACCCACACCCATTCGACAAAGTGCGCGAGCATTTCCTGTCGCTTGTCGAATTTACGTTGCGCCTTGCCATTGATGCCGCGCTGCGTCGGACCAGTAAATCTTTTGTCCAGAAAGAAGCCGGGCGGAACACCGAGGCCGGAGACGAAGCAACCACCGAGATAGTCGAGCAATTCCATGACGAGTGCGCCGGGGCGGTCGTTTTTCAACTGATTCAATTTCTGACCGTTCGCCAAAACGGGAATGTCGCCGCCAAGCAACTGCGCTTTCGACAATTTCAATTCCTGCTGCGTGGCGTCAGCGGGCGGCGCGTTGCCCGGCTGTGAATCATTCCCCGTGTCATTCTCCCAAACATCTTCTTCGAGCACATCCGCACCTTCAATCACCGCCGCCAATGCCGCGCCGATTTTTGTCGCCAATTTTTCAAAGCCTTTGATGTCCTTCGCGTCGCGCACGTCGTTCATGCCGCGCCGGATGGGGGTGATGCCACGATAAGAACTGAATCGGTCGGGGTCGTAGAGCAAAAACGCCTGCGCTGCGTCCAAGTAGCTCGGCGCTTTTGTTCCAATCAGTGTCGAGCCGATAACATTGGCCGCGTCCACCATGTAATAGCCGAGCACGACACCTTCCAAATCCACGCGCACACCGTCAACGTGCGTGATGTTGTCGTTGGCAACCAAGCGTGAGTTGACCCGCCAGCCTTCAATCAGTTGCACTTGCGGAAAACCGTGCTTGTCGTTCACCGTCGCCAGCACGTCGCCGTCCGTGTCCACCTGCTTGCAGATGATTCGTTGCAACATCCCGAAATGAAAACGTCCGGTGTAGTCGGCGCGCTTGCACCAGTCGTCAAAGTAATCTTCGTAGATTTTATTTGTGACCGCATTTTTCGTGCAGGCCATTGGAATTATCGGCGCGGAATAATTGGCAATCTGGTCAACGGCATAACCCACCGTGCCGTCATTGTCGTAAAGGTAACGGCCAAGAAACGCGAGCCGGTCGCGGTTGAACGATTGAATCGCCGTGCGAATGGCGAGCGAGTAAAGCGGAATCTGCGAGCGGTCGTCCGACGTGGACAACGCCTCGTAATAATTCATCGTGCCGGAATTGATGTTGCGCGGGCCGGGTTCGGGCACGTTGCCCGGCAACGGCGCGGTATCGTCCACCGATGTCGTGTCGGCTTTCACCGGATCACGCAAACGGGACAAGCCAAGCCATGAAAGAGCGCGGTCAGCAAGCGACATATCACTGGGGAATGGTCAAACCGAACGAACCGCGCAAACGGCGGATGCGGCGGGCATTGCGCGGCGGATTGTCGGGGTCGGAAAATTGATTGCACCAGTCCAACGCCTCTTGCACCAACGCCATGACTTCAAGCGGCGTGTGTCCGGCTGGCAGGGCAAACGTCGTCGTGCCGCCCGCTTCAATGCTGGTGAGCAGGACTTTTCCGTTGGCAATGTCGCCGTTGAAAATGGCCGTGCGAATCGCCGACAACACTTCGGTCAACGGCGTTTGTTCGGTAGCCATGTCGCGCGCGCTTTCGACGAGGGCGCGGATTAACAGGATGCGGTCTGCCATGCCAAAGCAGACACGCTACTTTCCGGCAAACAAATTGCTCAAAGTTGGAGTAACCGTTTATTAGGGGTAAATTGATTGACTGTGAGAATACACATTTTGACGATTGCCAGCGCGTGGACAATTTTTTCCGCTCAATGCGCTTGGGCGGTGATTGATGCCTCGTTGCAAATGCAGCTTGGCAATCCAAGCGGCGCAATCGCGGACACGAACAACCACGACCATTACTTGATTCAGCGCCCGGTCGAGGCGATTGATTACAGCGACCATCTGGGAGAGCCGGTCTGGGCGTCGTGGGATTTGACCGCCGCCGATGTCGGCGACAGTGGGCGTTCTGCCAGCTTTTACACCGACACCAATCTGCCGCCGAATTTTTATCGCGTCACGACTACTGACTACAACGGCGTCGGTAACATCGCCTTCAATCGCGGACACCTTTGCCCCTCTGACGACCGCACCGACAACACCAACGACAATCGGCTCGTTTTTTTCATGTCGAACATCATGCCGCAATCCGCGCTGAACAATCAGTCGCCGTGGGGAAATTTTGAAGATTACTGCCGCTCGCTGCTGTCCACCAATGAACTGCTGCTCATCTGTGGCGGCAGCGGATTCGGCACGAATAAAATTCCCAGCGGGAAAGTTTATATCCCGTCGAACACTTGGAAAATCGCCGTCTGCGTTCCGTTGGGCGGCGGCACAGCCGCCAGCCGCATCACCACCAACACCAGAGTCATTTCTATTTCCATTCCGAACGTGACCAACGGTTTGAGCCGCGCATGGCAAACTTATGTGACCTCGCCGCAGAGAATCGAGCAGGACACCGGCCTTACTTTTTTCACCGCGTTGCCCGCTAACGTGGCCGCCGCGTTGCGCGCCAAAGTGGACAGCGCGCCTTCCTTTGCCGGGATTACGTTCACCAATCAACTATTTCGATTTACCGTCAACGGTTATGCCGGCACGAATTATGTGGTGCAGACGACTACGAATTTGAACGGCGGCAATTGGATTTCACTCACCACCAATGCCGCGCCTTTTGTGTTTGTTGAAACCAATCTTAATTCTTTCCCAACGCGGTTCTATCGTTCGCTGATAGCGCGGTAGTGACTTGAATCACCTTCGTAATAATCGCCGCGACCAGAATCATCAATTCACAATCGCGCAGGTGATTGTCCCGGCGAATCTGTTTCCAGAAGTAGGAGACGCGGCCTTTGGCATCCACCTTTTCCTCGCGCCGTTCCGCCGTAACTTGTTTCAGGTAGAGCGATTCGACTTGGCGCGGCAGCGTCCAGTCACCCACCAAGCCCATCATCTGCTCGGTCAGCAAATCCTTCGCGCCATTGTTCGACCAGCGAAACAACGGAATCGGTTTTAGTTTGCCCTGTAAGTTGCTGCCGAAATGCGGGTCAACGAAATTGCGAGTCCACAAACGACGCACGGCCTTGCCGGTTTTTTTGTTCGTGTGCAAAAAGTATTCCGCGTCGTCGCCCTTGAACGCTTTCCAGCCGGTCGCCAGACAGAACCGATACACTTCCCGCGCCTTGAAACCGGAATCAATCATGGCGTTGGCGGCGCGGACATGATTCTCGCGCCGGATTTGTTCGAGTTCATCCTTTGTGTTGCAACGCCCGTAAGTGACAAGGCGGGATTTGCCGCGCGCGCCGAAAGCGCGAATCACATACCAGTAATGTTCGCCGCCCGCTTCCTGTTTATCCGCCGCCATGAAACGGACAAGTTCTTCCGGCCAGACATCGCCGAAATCGTAATCACATTTCCGCAGTTCGAGAAAATCGTAATCGTCAATCTGGCCGAGTTGGTCGTCCCACGGTTCGCCGAGCGTTTCGTTGATAAATGTTTTGAGCGGTGCAAGGTCGCCGCAACGCGCGGCGGCGCGGGCATTGATAAACTCCTCGATGATGGAGCGCCACGACACCCAGGGCGGCAGCAGGGCGTTCCAATGAAACGAAACGCGGTGACGCGGCGCGTTGGGATTCATCTGCACGAAGCGGCCATTGCGAGCGATGGACTTTCTTTCTGCCGGTGTGTCAGAAATCAGATGCCCGCAGGCGACACACTGGTAACGGATATGTTCGGCGAGCAAATCAAAATTCCATTGGCCGCGCTCGTTGCGCGCGCCCGGCACGTCGGAAAATTTGCAGGGCAGTTTGGTTTGCGGATGCTGTGCTTTGAGTTGCTCGAATTTGAGCGGTTGCAGTTGCGAGCAGCACGGACAAACGAAATGGAAAACGCGCTGGTCGCCCGCGAGGAACGCGCGATGCACGGCGTCGTCTTTGGCGTCCGGCGTGGAAATCAAAACGCGCCGCGAGTTCCAAAACGCGCGGGTGCGTTTCAATACCGTGTCCAATGCGCCGGGCGGATAATTGCGAACCTCATCCAGAAACAGCCAGCGAATCGGCTTGGACATGAGTTTCGACGGCGAACCCGCGCCGGTGAAATAGAACGGCATCGAGGCGAACGTGAACTCGAAAATTTCGGCGGAGAGCAGCGCGTGGGCGACGGGCTGACAATTTTCAAACGTCGGCTTCACCCGGTCGCGCACAAACGTTTTTGCTTCATCCTTCGCGGCCATGACCCACATCGCCGGGCCGGGGTCTTCCGAGATAGCCCAACAGGAACAATTCAGGAGCGTTTGCGTTTTCGACGACTGTGCCGAACACATCACGGAAATGTCGCTGACGCGATTATCGGGAAAGACTTCCATCAACTCGCGCACCCACGGCGACGAATCCGAACGCCAGCGTCCGGGCATCGGCGAGGTGTTGTCCACGACGACGTGATTTTCGCACCACTCCCACGCCTTGCGCCGGTCGGGTGGACGCACGGCGGCGGTAAAGCCTTTAAGAATCGGATTCATCGCTCGACGCCCGCCAGTGAGCGATGGAATCGGCGAGCAAATGAAGTTGCTGGAGTATTTCGTCCTCGACTTCCTTCAACCGCGCTTCAGCGTCGGCGACGGAAACACCGACGACGGACGGCGCGCACAAATGAATTTGCGTGACGACTTTGCGAATGGCTGTGCCGAGTTCACCGCCGAGTTTTTCCACCTCGGCGACGGGCATGAACTCGCGTTTCAAAACGGCGATTTGAATTTCGAGTTTTTGATTTTGCAGGAGAATTTGCCGCGCCCGCAGTTGGGTCTGGCTCAACCCGTCGTGGTGGCCGTCCGCAAGGACTTCGTCGCCTCGTTGTGAAATTTTGAACGCCCGCCAAGACGGAACGTGATAACGACCGTCCGGCTGAACGCCGGGATTGCCGTCAATCTTTCGCCAGCGTGAAATCGTTCTCCGGTCAACGCCGAGCAGGTTGGCCAGTTCAACGGCGTTCTTGGCGTATTCGACGGCGGAAGGTTTGTCCCCGGCCAGCGCGGATTGCAGCAGATTGCGTTCGGAAGCCGAGAGCGTTTTGCCCTGCTTGACCTTTTGGGCGAGGTTAGCGAGGTCGGCTCTTAAAAGGATGCCCGCCTGTTCCGAAGTGAGTTTTACAGCCGGATTCTGTTCGTTGGAAACATCGTTGGCTTTGCCCTCTGGCTGTGTTTTTACAACGTCAGCCGGATTTGCCTTGAAGGATGCCCTCGCGGATGTCTCTGAAACGTTATCAAACGTTTTTTGCGCGCTGGCTGCGGGATTGTGTCTGTCCATCCCTAAACGCGACACGCTCCGCGACGGCGGGGATGGAAAATTTTATCGGCTTCGTCTGGACGGCGCGGAAATGATGTTCCGCACCAGCGTCGCCGCGAAGCCCTGCGGCATGGAACGTCCCTGTTCCCAATTACGAATGGTGTAAAGGTTTGTGCCCAATCGGGCGGCGGCATCGGCTTGCGTCAAGCGTTCCCGCTCCCGCCATGATTTCAGCAGTCGGGCGAAAGCGTCCTTGCGGCTCTGCGGCACTGGTTTTCCCATACGCAATCAGCGTAGTCAGCAGTCAGCGTGTGTCAAACAATTCCGGTTGCTTGGGCGGCACGAGGCTGGCCTTGAGGCGTTCCACTTCGGGCGGCGTCGGCGGTCGTCCCTGTCCGTTCGTGGCGGCGAGCAGGAACGGTGACTGATAAAAAACATTCGACCATGCCGACCAAAATTTGAACGCGATGGTGTCGCCGTGCATGACGCGGGTGGGAATCGCCCACAGTGTCGTATTGATAAAACACATATCGCAAGCCGTCTTATTTATGTCTATGGCTGTGACCTGTAAGCGGCGGCGGACTTCGGGCGGACACGCCTGCGCGAGAGAAAGAATCATCGCGCCCGCGCCGCAGGCCGGTTCGCAAACCGTTATCGGGCGGTCAGCCGGAAGCTGATTGCAGTCACCAGCCATCATCCGCGCCATCAAATCACAAATGGGTTTGGGCGTGTGAAATTCTCCGTTCCATTGCTGGCCTTTGCTGGACAGCGCGAAGTCCATGTAATAGCCGCCTAACACATCCTCATACGGTTTGGCTTCCATTTCGAGAATCAATGCGCCGAGAGCGTCAGCGAAATTTTCCAAATCTTCGGCCTTCCATCGCTTCGCTTCCTCAAGGTATTCCGCCTCGCGGGAGCGACAGGCCAGTGTGCAAGCTGCCAAGCGAACGAAGCCGTCAAAAACTTTTCGGGTGTCGTGGCGGTAAGCGACGCTTTCCAGCACTTTGCGGAAATCAGGTTTCTCTTTCATGCGTAGTGAACGAGGGAAAGGCGCAGCAACACTTCGGCGTCGGCGGCGGAGATTTCCTTCAAGTCGTCGAGTTGCGAATAGGTTTCGCCTCGCCGACCGAAATAGGCTTTGTCCGTGTCGAGGCCGTGCCGCGAAGCAAACAGCGCGTCCGCCTTTTTCTCGGCGGACTGGAAATTTCTGGCGCTGACAAGGGCGTGGTCGTAACGCTCGCTTTCGCCGTCCTGAATATGCGCGGTGACGAGAAAGGTTTTTGCGTTCCGTTGACCGCGCCCTTTGGCTTGCGTAATCGCCGCCCGCAACGATTTGAGCGCGGCAATGATGTCGGCGTTTTCTTCGGCGTTCCAAAGCAGTTGGCTTTCGAGGAGGCCGCACAAATCTTCCGACGCGGGCAACAGGTTGGATGGTTGAATTTGATTCATAACAGGTCAGTGGTTGGTTTTTGGTTTGGGATGGAAAAGGTTTTCCAGCAGCCGGTGAATCTGTCCCACCAGTCGTCGGCAGCGTCCGGTTGCGGCGGCAACCAGCGCAGATTGGAAAAGTAGATGCCGTCGCGTTCATGCCACTGGCCGAAGCGAAGCGTTTCCCGCGCGCTGAAATAAACCCAACGCGACACGCCGCACTCGCGCAGAAATGAAGGGCCGTAGAGGGAACACAGGAACGCGGCGGCGCGGGCGTCGTTCATTTCGCCGTCCGGCAGCCGGTGGCCTTTGCCTTTGGCCAAACGCAGGGCGTTGCGCCAGCCGAGCCAAGTTCCGTTCTGGAACAACACGGCGTTGCCCCGGCCTCGCTCAAGCAACGCGGCCTTGCGTGTGACCGGAAACGGATGCCGCAATTCGCCGCAGACCGGGCCGACGCTGGCGAAACGGAAATGAATGACAATTTCGCCGCGCCGCCGCCGAAGCTGTTCAGCTATCGCCGAAACATCGTTGGTCTTGAACCACTCGACCGCCCCGTTCTCGCGCCAAGCGATCCCCGCGCCATGCGGATTTTTGTGCTGGCATCGGCGCAGCGTTTCGAGGGATGGCCGGACTTTTTCAGGACAGATTAAAATGACACACATAGGTTTATGATTTGGGTTTTACAGCGTTGGAAAAATCGCCGGAGTGTTCCTCTCTTTGGTCGCTGACGTAGTAGGGGGAATCTTCGGCCTGCTCGCAGAAATAAATGCCCGCGTTGATGCGCTGGCTTCCGGCAGTTACGGTAGTGGTCTTGAACTGGTAGCCGCGCTCAAGCCATTGCACCCATTGAGCGTCGGCATCGGACAATTCCCAAACTTCGCCGACGAGCGGATAGCCGTCCGGTGTGGGAACGGCGCAAGGAACGTTGCCGCGCTGGATAAAGAGCCGGAACTTTTCTTCGGTGACTGCCGGAGCAATCAGTTTGGAAGTGTTGGTGATGCGGTGACTGTTCCAGTAGCCGGAACGAATCGTGCCGTAGAAGAAACATTTTATTTTCGTTTGGTCAGTCATTTTGATTTCGGGGTTAAAGGTTGGCGGCGGGAAATTGCGCTTCAAATTGCCGCGCCATTTTCAGGGCGACTTTCCGGTAAGAGCCGAACTCCGCGTGCAGCGCGCCGAACAAGCCGAGAGCGCAATCGCGTCCCGGCACGGAATCCACCCAGCCAAGCAATCGCCACATCCGGCGCAGGGCGGCTTCCGCGCTGGCAATCTTCGAGTGCTTTTTGGTCTGCTTGCGGTCGAATCTGCCGAATTGCTGAACCGTCGCCGCGCGGCGCATGAGGCCGAGCACCGTCGCCAGATGATGCAGGATGATATTTTCGTCGAGCGTTCCGGCGAAGGCGCGGAACTCAATCACGCCGACCGAAAACAACTTTTGAAAGTTAATCATGCTTTTGCGCCGACACCGATGGACGACGGCTTGCTTTCCGTCGTTGCTGACGCTGACTAGCTGCCGCATGAGTTCTTCGGTTTCGGCGGCGAGTTGGCTGGAATAGGAATTGAAATGACGGCCTGTGCCGGTCTGGGCGTATATCGCCCAAGCGTTGTTTTGAGCGATGTGAGCGAGGCGGCGGCAGAAATCGGCGTAGATGTCGAAATTTTTGGCGGGCAGCAGCGACTCGACGCCGACCGTGATATGACAGCCGCAGCTATCATTGACCCTGCCGCCGAGGGCGCGGATGAAGGCAATCATTTCGCGCAGCTTGGCGACACCCAAATCCCCGCAAAGCACCGGCGAAACAAATTCGCAGGCGCGATAACCGCCGCCGCTGTGTATGCTGCTGTCTTGTTCGGCTCGCCAATAGGCGCGGCGAAAATTCGGCGCGGTCAGCGTCCTGCCATCCGGCGTCGTGCCGGCGCTCACCGCGAGGCCGCGATGATAGCCGCCGATGTCAATGCCCGCGCCGGACGGAATCAACGTTTCCATTTCGACGCCAAACTGAATCCCGCTGGCGTCCCTGTCCTGTGGTTTTGATACATTCATATTTTCTAATTGTTGTTTTTCCAAACTACGCATATAGCTTACTACGCTGTTTGCGTATCAGTAATCCGCCATCTGCGTCGTCGGTGAGTTTTAAGCTGGTCTCATGGGCGCTCCGGCCTCGACTGATGGGCGTTCAGTCCAGTTCGCCGGAATCGGGGCGGGAACAAAAGCCGAGGGGCGGTCGGTGAACGTTGCCTTCCCGATGCTGCCGCTTGGCTTCTTTGATTTTTTCAATTTCGGCGAGCAGGATGGCTTGGGTGATTTTCCAGTCGGCGGAATTGTCCGCCATGCTGCCCGCGTAGATGGAATTTAAGCAGACGTTTTTGATGTCCCCGCCCGACAAGCCTTTGCTGATTCTGGCGACTTCCGGCCAGTTCGCTTCCACCCGGTCGCGCTTGGGCAGATGCAGTTCAAACAGGCGGCGGCGCATCTCGCCGTCCGGCAACCGGAACTGGATATGCTTGGCGATGCGGCGCAGAATGGCGGGGTCGTAATTCTGGAACAGGTTGGTCGTCATAATCACGACACCGTTGAAGCGGTCGAGGCATTGCATCAGGACATTGCGGTTCTGATTGATGCTGGTCGCGCAAGACTCGTTCATATCGGCCCGCTTCGACAGCAGCGAATCGGCCTCGTCAAAGAACAACACGGCGTCGTAGGACTCGGCCATTTGGAACGCCAGCGTGATATGCTTGGCGGTGTCGCCGAGATACTTGGAAATGATGGCCGCGTAATCCACTTGGTAGAGCGGCTTGCTCAAGCGGCGGGCGACGGCCAACGCCGCGCGCGTCTTGCCCGTGCCGGGGTCGCCGAAAAAGTTCAGGATGCAACGCCCGTCCTGCGGCTCGACTTCGGAAATGTTCCAGACTTCATCCAGTTCCTCGCGCAATTCAATGGCGCGCAGGCCGGAGAGCAGGTCGTTCGTCACGTCCTCGTGCAACACGAGCGAATCCAGTTCGTCGCGGGGTGTGGTGCGTATCAACGTGCCGACTTCGGGCGGCGGCGGACGCTGGCCGCGACGTGGATTGCGGTGATCGTCGGCAATGGCCGCTTCGGGCGGCAACATTTGTTCGGGTTCGTCAGGATTGACGGTTTCGGCGTGGTTATGATTTCGGTCTCGCATAGTAGTTATTTTGTTTTGGGTGATTGAGGGACAATAACGTGGTCAAATTCGCCCTGCGCCCTCGGTTGCAGCGCGAAAAATTCATCTTGAAAAAACTCGCCTTTGGTTTTGCCCTGCGCGCGGCCTTTGCGCGTGTGAACGTCAAAGGTGTATTCCGGCAACGGCAGATTTTCCGGCTTGCGCCGCGCTTCGACGATGGCTTGCATCAACTCCTTCGCGTCCAGCATTTCGCGGTCGTAGATGAAATTTTGCAGGTGGTCGGCATCGCGGCATTTGTGCGACTGGCACAGCACAATCACGGCCTTTGAAATGAAGATGCGCGAGCGGACTTTTTTCGCGCCTTCGTTCAGCAGGATGAAACTGTCGTGCAACGCCTTGATTTCCTGCGTGATGATGCCCGCGCAATCTTCCGCGCTGATGGTGAGCAGCCGTTTCCAGCAATACTGGTGGTAGCCGCTTTCAAACAGTTCGATGGCCATGTAACCGGCCAACGCCGTGTCGCCGCGCCGAATCGCCTTTTGCAAACAACTGGCGACTTCAAACAAATTGTAGCGGCGCTTGGTCAGGGGATTGTAACGGTTCATGGCTGGATTCCTTTCCCGTCGTCGGCAAAGAACCGGATGTCCTCAAATTCCGCGACGCGCTCACACAGGCGGCACAGAACTCCGGCCTGTTCCGGTGTGACCTTGCCTTGCTGAATTATCAGCAACACTTCGTTCAATTCGCGGGCGACGTTGTGCCGCCAGCGTTCGCTTCCGGCTGCGGCGAGGTAATGCCCGCCGATGAGCCGCTTGGTTTTTTGTTGAATGGTTTCGTTCATAAATTCTCCGAGAAAAACAGGTCGGCGGCATAAACGCGCGTGTTGTAGTCCACCGGCAACGGCGCGGGGAAAACGATGTGTTCGAGGACGTTGACAATGTGATGGCCGACTGCCGCCCAATTCCGTCCCCGATTTGAGCCGTCGTCGTGATGGATGCAGACGACGCGATTTTCTTTGACGGCGGTGACGTATTGCGCCTGTGTCAGCGTGTCGCTGGACACCGGCTGGCCGCATTGCCGCACCAGTGTCGTGTAACGAACCGGCTTGTCCGACTTCGCTTTCGGCGGCTTGATGCGAATGAGCCGGTCTTGCAGGAAAGCGGTGACTTCCTTCTTTTCCCGACTGGACAGGCTCTTTTCTTTCAGGCGCGTGCCGTCCTTCAAGGTGACGACGTTCACGCCGTTGACGTGCTCGAACAGTTTGATGTTTTGTTTTGTGACTTTCATAAATGATGAATTAAGTTGCTGCTATTACCACCGGAGCGGTTTGGGTGGTTTTTCGTTGATGTGGCTGGTAATGGTGACGGTTTTCTTCGAGGAATGTTTGCCGTTCCAAGCGGTGTAAAATGCCTGTTTGCCATTCACCATAACCGGCTTATTAACCCGCAGTTTGACGATTTGAATGCCGCGAATGATGTCCTTGATTTTCGACTCACGTTCGGCGGCGGTCTTAAAGCCCATCACCGTTTCTCCCGGAAAGAGATGCGGCACATTCACGGCGAAAAAGGCCAACGCATAAGGCTCATCCCAATTTGTTTGCCCCGGCGTCAGGTCGGTCGTAATGATGTTAATTCGACTTTTCTTTGTTTTGTTTTTCATTGTTGCTGGTTGTTGCTTTTGTTTCATACTACGCAGATAACTTACTACGCTGACAGCGTATCGGTAAGCCGCCATCTGCACGGTCGGCATCTTTTTAGGGGAACTCATAGGCGGTCGGGCGTCACCTCATGGGCGGCTACAACTCCACTTTCTGCCGCCGCTCCACTTTTACCTGCACCCGGTCTTGTGACTGGTATTCGTCAATGACAACGTGCGCCTTCCACTTGTTTGCGAGGTAGCGTTTTTCGGCGGCGATTTTTTCCGGCGAGCGGAACAGCGAATTGCCGCCGAGATTTTTGTCCCGCGCTTGCAGAAAACAGAACCGCGACTCGTGCCAGAGGATGCGGTTGTGCAGCAGTTCGGTGAGGCAGCAGTCAATGTCGCACTTGAATTTCAGCAACTCGTCCCAACGGACTTCCTTGCCAATGACGCCGACGACACCGCCGCACCAGTGGACGACGGACACCGGGTCGTTGCGCTGCAACATTCGCGGGTCGGGTCGCTGATTCCAGCCGAACAACCGCGCCCCCGCGCCCGCCGCGCAATACGCGGTGTTCTCCACGACCGCTTCAATCTCGTCGGGCTTCAACTTCCGGTTTCGCAAACCGCAGAGCGTTTGCAACGCCGTCACGTCGTCGTCATACATCACGACCACATCTTCGTCGAAGCGGCGCACAATCCAGTTCCGCACGGCGGAGACACCGATGCGGTCAGGCGGAATCGTCACCAAGTCGAGGTGCGGATGGGCGCGCGCCAACGGCAGATAATCGTCCGCTTGGTCAGTCGGCACTACCAACGTCGCCCGCCGCAACAACTGGTGCGTCGTCACCCGTTGGCTGCGCCCCCGCGACATAATGACGTGGCGAATCTTCAAGTCTGGTAAGCAATGTTTTTCCATTGATAACGCGGCCAATGCCGATTTTTTGAGTCTTGCGTGAAATGCTGAAATCCACCTTCGTCACGTTGAGCAGTTGCAGCACCCGCAGCCAGTCGCGGATGTCTTTGAACATGAACATCAGGTAGTCGTAATGCTCGAACGCCTGCAATTCCATCTTGGGAATCGGCTGCGCGTTGGCGATTTCCTCGGCGACGTTCGCCAGTTTTTCAAAATCCTCGTCGGTGAATCCGGCCAGCTCAAGGTCGTGCCCGGAGCTGTGCAATTCCTTGAGCACGTCGAGCAGTTTGTTTTCGTCAATCTCGGACAATTCCGAAAGCCGGTTGTCGGCAATCATGTCGGCGATTTCGTCCTGCTCGCTGGTGTAATCCTGAAAATCCACCGGCGCTTCGTGGCAGCCGAGCAGCAGCGCGGCGTCCAGACGGCCATGCCCGCGCGTGATGCGGCCTGACTGATTGGAAATGACAATCGCCTGCCGCCAGCCGTTGCCTTCCAGCACGGCGGCAATCGCCGCCACTTGCGCCGCGCTGTGCGTGTTCGGATTTTTCGGATGCCGTTTCTGGTCGAGTTCGGCCACCGGCACTAATCGGTCATAAACACAGTAAATTTTCATTCGGGAAACGAAATTTCATGGGACATTCAAAAATTGCGGAACGGCAAACGGGTTTAGGTCTGCTTGTGACCCTGCTTTGGCTCACCCATCATAAAAGATTCCTTCACAGCCATTGGCTCGGCCATGTGACTGTCAATGGCTCTCCCATTAACAGAGTCATGCGCCTGCTTCGCGCATTGTTCCGCGCGGGTAACACCCCGATTCCATGCGTGGCTTTGGCCGCGATTGGTGATGCCGAAATGCCGGGTGACTTCGCCGGTGAGTTTCCAGAGGTCGGCCTTGCGGGTGATACGCAGGGTTTCGGCCAGCTTGGATGCCGAAGGCGAATCTTCAAACAAGGCTGGATTGAACACCCAAGCTAATGCGATGAACCGTCTGCCAATGAGCGTTTGCGAGTTCTCCTTTCGTAAGTCAATGGCTGTGACCCACTCGAATAATTTGCGGATGAACTCGGCGATTTTTTCATCCTGCAACTGTTGATCGGTTGGCTCGCCTAGTCGCTGGTATAGCTCATTCCAGTTGAAATCTTCGTGCATGGGCGTTGCCAGTGGGTCGAGTTTGTCCGAGACGTAATCTTCGTGGAATGATGGTTTCATAAACTCTTGGTGATTTGTTCTTTGAAGCATTGAATGGCGTAGGCGGTGGGATTACGCGCCAGTCCGTCCACCGCCGCGCCGTGAGCAATCCGCGCGGCTTCCTGCCACGCCCGCAGGAATTTTTGATTGTCGGCGATGCGCTTCAAAAACGGCTCAATGACGCTGGCGAGACTGCGGCTGGACAGTTCCCCGATTTGCACTTTGCAGTTGTCGTAATGCCAGCCCGATGAATTGCCGATGATGTGATGCGCGATTTGCAGGGCGCGAACCGAATAACCACCTTTGCCGTCAGCCCTATTGTCAATGTCAATGTCAATATAATGTTGACGTTGACGTTGACGGGCATCGTCCTGTTTTGAATTTGCCATCGGGTCTGTCAATGGCATAGCCATTGGCTCACCTTTGGGTTTGCTATTCCATCGCGCTAAAGCCCCGATTTTTCCGCCTTTCGACTTGGCTTCCTTCTGTTTGCGTGCCTTGTCCAACTCCTGCTCGGTGCGTTCATGCGTCCAGCGTCCCTGACCGATAGCGAAGAATTTGCCAATGACAGGGCGATGGCTATGCCATGCCGTGAGCGACGACTTGGTGACACGCGCCAGATACTCGTCGTCGTCCGGCAACGCCTCGCCCCGAATCCAGTAATTCATCAACAGCAGGTCATATATGCCGTGCTGCTCCGGCGTGAGGTGCATCGTGTCTTTGAGGTAGTCCCCGATGTAAAGGGGCATATAAACGTCAACCTTCATGGAGGCGCGCTTTGAATGAGCCGCAAAATTCGTTATGGCGCGTCGTGGGAAATTTCGTGGTGAATTTCTCGCGCCCGTCCTTTTGGTCGAAGCATTGGAAAAGCTGCGGCGCATGGCGGCGGCAATCGCCAATCACCAGCGAGGATTCAGGCTGTTTGGGCCAGCGCGTCCAAAATTTACATTGCTCGCAGGCCGGGTTCATAGGCGCGCGTGATTGCGGGCGTAGTCCAGCAACAGCAGCGCGTCGGCGGTTTTGAGCGTGACTTCAATTTCAGGAAAGCGGCGTTGCGCTTCGGCTTTGAGTTTGTTCTTCCACTGGCCTTGTGACTGACTGCCTTTGTCCCCCAACTGCAACGCCTTTTGCCATTCCTGCGGACGCACTTCAATCACGCGAAACAAAAGTCCCTGCAACGCGCCCTGTATCTGGCCGAAGTTTTGCCCGAATGAGAACATCGCACCCGCGCCGCCGCCCGGAATGAACCCGACGACCTTTTCGACAACAGCAGTTTGATAACCCGCCGCATACAGCGCGCGCAGCGCGGCCACGAGGTCGCCGAGCGTGGCCGGCATCCGGCAGCAATAGGCGTGGCCGAATTTGCTCCACGCAAGGCCGCCGTCCGCGCCGGGGTCAATGGCGATGATTCGTTTCATGGAAATAAGGTTGGTTTTTCGTTGTAGGCATAACGGGGCAAATCGAGTGAAATTATTTCCTCGCCGTATGACGGCCAGTGATTTTTTTCGACACAATCCATGTAAGTCCCCAAGTCGGCCAGATTGCGTTCGCGGCCTTTGCCCATCGCGCGTGGTTTCAAATTGTAAATCGCCACGCCATGCGGCGGATTTTTTTCAACGGCGATGAAGATGAAACATTCCTTTTCCGCTCGCTCCAATGAGTCGTTCACGATGTCGAGGTAGTAGGCCGCCTGCGAGTAGTAACGGTATTTCAAAATCTCCCACGCGAACGATTCTTCGCTGGCGTCCTGTGTGGTTTTTATGTCCACCAATGAATTGCCCGTTGGCAACCAATCCAGCCGCGCCTTTCGCAACACCGTGCCGCCGTAGGAAAAATTTTTGAAGATGCTGACTTCGCTCCGGCCTTCGGCGAAAATTTCCCGACAGCGCGGATGCCGGGCAATCGCGTTGACGCAGCCTTCAATGTTTTGCAGTTCCGTTTCCGTGACGATGATGCGCCCGGCAGTCTGTTGTTCCGTGCGCCACGCCTTGCCCGCGCTGGTTTTGAAATCAATCGCTTTGGTCTTAACGGCGAGTTGCGGCAAGGGACGTTCCGGCTCTAACACACGCTGATGCACCAGCGTTCCGAAAATCTGCGCGGGCGTGGATTCGTGTTCTTCGGCCAGATACGCCTGCAAATGCGCCGGAGTCGGATGCAGATTTTTCAGCATCGAATGAGACACGCCTTTGGCCGCGTGATAAGCGGCGGCGGGCAGGTCGTGAAAAATTCCCTCGATGCCTTCTTGAAAATTGGCCGCGCTCATTTTTTGCCCTTCAAGGTTGCAAGGCCGCGCAGCAAACCGGCTTGGGCGGTGACGAATCGTTTCGCCCACGTTTCCGGCAAATCGTCGAAATGATTGTAGGCGTCCGCCTGCTCCGCCGTGAGGTTGCCGCTTTCCAATCCCCACGCCATGAAATCGTCAAAGGTGTAACCGGCCTTCGTGACGATTTCGGCCAGTTGTTGCTGGTCGGTCGGCGTTTGGTTTTTAACGACTTCAACCTCGACGGGTCTGCTGAAACTTGGCAGCGGCAGCGTAGGCGTTGGAATAATCTCATCGTTCACGTCGCCTTCCGGCGTCACCACACCGGCCAAGCGGTCGTGAACCGCCGCCAGCAATTTGCGCTGCGCTTTGCCGAGAATGGCGTCGCTGCCCATGTAGGCGTTGACGCGAATCGGAAATTCTCGCTCCAAACTGTTTTCCACGCCGTCCTTTTTCCATGTGGCGCGGCACTTCACGATTGCGCCCTTGTCCTGCACCATGCGCGGCACTTCGTAAGTGTCCTTGAAATCCGTCACGCCGCGATAGGTGATAACTTTGCGGCGCAATCCGTTTTTGCAGGCGTAAAATCTGGTAGCAATGATGTTCCATTCGTTGCCGACGCTGTGAAAGCCGCGCAACTTGGATTCGATGAAACATTCGCGCACCACATCCACCGAATACGGCGTCATGGGATGTCCTTCCTTGTCGCGTGGTGTTACTTTCGGATCGCGGTCGGTGCGGAAGCCCAAGTCGGTGTTCATCAACGCCATGACGGGCTGCATGACTTCGGGCGTGAGGATGGCGCGCAAATCCGACATGGCGCGCGCGACGGCGAGTTCGGCTTCAAAGCTGCCGGCCTGCTGGAATAATTCCATCGCGCCGGACGCAATTTCATCTATGCGTTTGCTGACGGTTACGGTGCGATTTTCGGTCTTGGTGTGGGTGCTCATGGTTGTTGGTTTGTGGTGTGATTGGCGGTTTTAATTGAGAACCGTTAGCCCCGACATGGCGGGCTTGCTTCAAGCCGAACATGGCGGCGACGAGTTCGGGCGGCAGTCCGGCGTCGTGCGCCAGTTTTGCAATGATGGTGCGGGGATGAAAACGAACGACGCGCTGGTTAATCCAAAATCCCGGAATCTTCGCGTTCTGACCTTTGGAATTGGCCAATAATTGACGTGAGGGTATTTTCAACCATTTGGCCGCATCCTCTGTTTCTAACATCTCATCCAAATGGGGATTCCTATGCTCTGATTTCCCTGATTTCCCGACGCTATCTGATTCAAAGTAGGATTTCATTTGTAACAGTTATTAAAATCTCATCAGTCGCTTTGCCGCGATGGTTTGAAATGCGCGGGCAACAGTCGTTTTTGTAGAAATCTAGCAGGAAGAATTTCCCCGAAGTTCATGTCGGGTTGCTGCTAATGAGGAGGGCTTTTGCCGCTCGGATTCAGTATTACTTGCTGCCAACTTGTGCGTGAAAATACTGTCAAGAGATTTTTTGCAATTTTCTGCAAAAATGTTGAGGATTCATTCTGCATGACTAAATTTGAGGCAGAAAGATTCATGCCGTCGAAAATGACGCCGAAAATAGTGCGGATATGCTGGATTTCTTATTTCCGGCTCTGTGCCGCTGTCCATTGTTTTGACAGTGACTCACGAACTTGGGCTGGCACGAAAAACACGAGCCGCCCCAGTCTGACGCAGGGAATTTCCCGGCGTTTCTGCCGCTCGCGCAACCAGCGCAAGGTCGGTCGGCAATCGGCGGGAAAAATGATTTCCAAAAGTTTGCGACCATCCACCAGTTGAAGATTCGCGTCCGGCGTGTCGCTTTTAACCGGCAAGGTGTCGGTATTCATTAAAAAGGCGGAAACGCTGCAAAGAAAAAAGCCCCGCGCGAGCGGGGCTTGAATGAATTTCCAACTCAATCAGTTGTTGGCCGGATTGACTTGGTGAGAAATCGTCGCCGCCTTCGGCACGATGCCAAACCATTTCGCGGCGGCGATCTCGGTCACAACCTGCCGGTAGTGTTTGAAAATCACTTTCGGACTGTTGCCCGCTTCCAGCGCGACTTGCGCCGCGTTTTTGGTTTCCGCCAGCCGGTAGGAACAGAAGGAATGACGCAAAGCGTTTCGTTTCCACTTCAGCAATTTTACCGTTGCCGGGTCTGCGCCTTTTTTCAACGCCACTTGTCGGCGTTGCTCGTTCACGGCGGCAATGACTTTTTCAATCTGCTTCCACCACGTCGCAAACGGAAACACCTTGCCGGATTCTTTGGCGTAGGGCGCAAGCCAGCGCGCGAGATTTTCGGAGATAGGCACAAACCGCCGCGTGCCGGTCTTGGACTTCTTCGCTTTGACATCAATATACTCCTCTTTCAATTTGATTTCGCTCCAATCCAGCCGGTCAATTTCCGCGCTCCGCAAACCGGCGAAGCCGCCCAATGCCAGCCACACCGTCGTTTCAGGCCGCGCCGCGTCGAGCAGTTCCGCCATTTCTTCCGGCGTGAAAATTTCGACTTCATCATTGTCTATCTTCGGTAATTGAACGGCGGCGATTTCATCCATTGCCTCTTTCGGCAGATACTTGCGCCAAATGGCAAATTGAAACAGTGTCCCGACAATTCGCAGATAGTTATGCTTCGTGCGGGCGCGCCCTTTTATTCCGTTAATCCACTTTTGCAACAACTCTCCCGTCACGTCGCCGAGGTTGATTTCAAAGGCGCGGGCAAAACCGTTCAAGCGGCTGGTCATGTCCTTCAAATAAAAATCGGACAGATTCGCCGCCTGCTTCGTGGCAAGGATTTCGTCCACGACTTCACGAACGGATTTTTGTTTCCGCGCGTTTGGATTGCGTCGCCGGAAAAAATCTATCGCTTCGGTGAGCGTCGCGCCTGCGGGCAGATTTCTGACGGCGGAAACATACTCGCGGGTCGCCACGTCCAATTCGACGCCGACAGACGATAACGGCTCGATGGCTCGCAAGTAGGTCATGCGGTCGCCGTTGGTGAGCGTCAGGGAAACGTGCTGGCCTTCGGCGATGCGACGGCAGGCATTGAGCGCGATGCGGTGCGCTTCTTCAAAGCTGGCGCGCGTCTCTTGTTTGCGTTCGCCGAGCAGAACGTAATCGGCCACATACAAGGTATAGGTCTTGCCGTTTTTGGTTTGGGTGACTTTACGAATTTTCGCGGAGACTCCGCCTTCGGAGACAATGACCGGAAATTCCCGGCCTTTCACGGTTTTCATAATTTTCTTAACGGACAACGCTACTTGTTGAGAAAGCGTTGAGAAAACCCTGACCTCATTGAAAACCCCCTAGAATAGTTGGAGCGGGCGAAGGGAATCGAACCCTCGTTTCAGGCTTGGGAAGCCCACGTTCTACCATTGAACCACACCCGCGTGAACGCAGCATTTTTAACAAATATCCGAACTGCTGGCAATTCGCTTCAACGCGGAGTTTCCAACCGGCTGATGGCTTCGCGCAACCGTGCGGCGATGAATTGCCGACGTTCGGGTGAAATGATTTTGCCGCCATCCAGTTCGCGCACGTAAAAGGAATCTATCGCCGCGCCGCGTTCGGTGACGATGCGCGCACCGGCGATGTCCACTACCAGTTCCGCGAACGTCCGGGAAATCACGTAGAGCAAGCCGAGCTGGTCTTCGGTTTCAATCTCAATGAGCGTGCGCGTTTCGGACGTGTCGTTGTCAAAATGGATTTCGGTTGCGAGCCGTTCGCCGACGTAAGCTTCATACGCCGGTTGATTGGACTTCTGGCGCGCAATCAACGCGGACAAATCCAATTCTTCGCCGTTCAGAATTTTTTCCAGGACGGCGGCGAATTTATCATGCTGTTCGCGTGACGCGAGATTGCCGGTGCGCGCGTCGTTGACGTAGAAAGTGTCGAGTGCGACGCCGTCGCCGCGCGTGAATACTTGCGCGCCCAAGATGTTCAATCCGGCGGCGCTCAACGAACCGGCGATGTGACTGAACAATCCAGCGCGGTCCCACGTGCAAATCTTCACGAGATTATAGCCGCGGTCCGGCTCGTCCAGCCACGCGGTCACGGGTGCGAGCGCGGGCTTCTTTTCCAGAATCAACTGGTGCATGAAGCGATGCGCCAATTCCAGATCGTCGAGAATTTCCCGCGCGGTGTGAATTTCGAAATAACGTTGCGGTAATTGCTCGAAGTGCGCGTCCAATTCGTCGTCACTGATTTCTTTTGACGCGATGTCGCGGACTTCCTGCCGGAGCAATTCACGTTGTTTTTCCGAGGCGCGGACAAATTCCGAACCGCCGGTCAGCAACGCCAACGCGCGCGTGTGCAATTGCCAGAGCAGCGCGTCCTTGAATCCGTTCCACAATTTGTCACTCGTGCCCTGCGAATCGGCAAAAGTGAGCAATGTGAGCAGATTCAGGTTTTCTGCCGATTCAATCTGCCGCGCAAAATTGCGGATGACCGCCGGGTCGTCCAAATCGCGCCGTTGTGAAATGTTGGCCATGAGCAAATGATTTTTTACGACGATGTTCAGCGTTTGTGTCGCCGAATTGTCAAGGCGCAATCGTTTTGCCGCGCGCATGGCCAGCGCCGCGCCGGCTTCGGGATGTTTACCTTGCTGATGGTCGCTGGCTTTGCCGACATCGTGTAACAACAGCGCAAGATAAATCAGACCGGGACGCTCCAAGTCCTGAAGCAACGTCGCGTAATTTTTGTAGGGCGGATTTTTGGCTTCCCAAATTTTGTCGAGCTGTTCGAGGCAAACCAGCGTATGTTCGTCGGCGGCGTATTGATGATAAAATTCGTGTTGCACGAGGCAGGTCAGCTTGCCGAATTCAGGAATGTATTTGCCGAGTAAATTCACCTCGTGCATCGCGCGCAATATCGGCGCGACTTCGCCGCGCCGTTCGAGAATCGTCAGAAACGTTTCGCGAACGTGCTCGTCATTCAAAAATTCACGGTCAACCAGCGAAATCTGATTGCGAATCAATTGCGCCAAGTCGGGATGCAATTGCAAATGCCGTTGTTGCGCGTGCAAAAAAACGCGCATCAGGCGGCGCGGTGAATCACGGAAAACGCGATTGGACGCGGCGAGAATTTCGCCGTCCACGAACAAAAAACCGTCCACCGGCTCCGGCGGCTTGCGTTTTCGCAGCGGCAGCAATCGTCGCAGTGACAATCGGTTTTTGGACGGCGGCAGCAATGCCATGCGCTGTTCGAGCGTGCGCGTGATGATAAAAATGTTTCGCATGTGCGTGTAAAGGACGCGCATGAATTTTTCGATGCGGCGGCTCGGCGAACGTTCCGTGTAACCGAGATTGTGCGCGACCGTTGGCTGCAAATTTTTGGTCAATACGTCGAGCGGACGATTCACGTCGTAATGCAATTCCGTCCGCGCGCGCATCAGAAAATCGTAGGCGGCTTCAAGCTGTTTGCGTTCGGCGGCGGAAACGAATTCGCGCTGTTGCAAATCCGCCAGCGAGCGCGTGCGGTATTTGAAAAAAGTCATCCACAACAGATTTTGAAAATCGCGCAATCCGCCGCAACCGTTCTTGAGGTTCGGCTCCTGCATACACGCGGAGTTGCCGTATTTCGCGCGCCGCGTCTCCTGATCTTCGAGGCGCGCGGCGATATATTTGTCTTCAAACCCGACGACGCATTTGGCAACGAGCGTTTTCTGAAATTTTTTGAACAGCGCCTCGTCGCCCGTCACCCATCGCGCTTCAATCAACGACGTTTTGGATTGCATGTCGGTGTTGGCGATTTTCACGCAATCTTCGATGCTGCGAACCGCGTGGCCGACCTTCAATCCCATGTCCCAAAGCGGATACAGCACGCCGTCAATCAATTTGGACAAATGCGGCAATGGACGGTTCGCGGCAATCTGGCCGTCGTGCAAAAACATGAAATCAATGTCGCTGTGCGGATTCAATTCACCGCGGCCATAGCCGCCGATGGCCACGAGCGCGAGCGGCGGAAATTCCGCCTGCGCCTGCGGCGACAGACTGCTGCGCGCCGATTCCCATAAATGCCGGAGCAAAGTATCGAGCATCGCCGCGCGCGCCGCGCAGATTTCCTGTCCATCCGCGCCCGCCCGATGCCACAGCTTGAGCCGGTGCGTTTGCACCTTGAGAAAATCCTTGTAACGCGAAAGTTTTTCCGGCGGCGTGATTCCGGGCGGAAATGACAAATGAGTTTCGGCGGCGGCTTCGATTTTTCCGATTAAATCCTGCACCGGCGAATCATCTCGTTTCAAGTTTCAACTTTCAAGCGCCAAGCGTCGCCGGTTGCATTTCTTCGGCATTCGCGCGGTGAATTTATCGTCTTCATCCCCGCTTAAGGTTTCCCGCCGCATCCTGACAGCGACATGAACACGAAACCTTGTCGTGCGAACGGCGTCTATTAGACTTCTCAAACGATGGCTGCCCAAACCGACCCCGACGCCGCCTTGATGCTCCGCGTGAAACGCGGCGACCGCGCAGCGTTCGCGGAACTCGTGGACAAATACAAGCAGCCGCTGATGAATTTCATTTTCCGCTCGCTGCGCGACGAAGCTGAAGCCGAAGACCTCGCGCAAAATGTGTTTCTGCAAGTTTACAAATCGCGCAGCCGCTACCGGCAAACCGCGAAATTTTCCACCTGGCTCTTCACCATCGCGCGCAATCTGTGCCTGAACGAAATCCGCCGCCGCGCGCGCCATCCCGCCGAATCGCTCGAAGAAGTCCACGCCGAACACGAAGACCAGCCGCGCCAGCAATTCGAGGACAAACAAAACATCTTGCCGCCGGAAAAATTATTGCACGGCGAACTCGCGCAAAAAATCGAGGAAGCCCTTGCCGAACTGCCCGAAAACCAGCGCAGCGCCATTTTGTTGTGCCGGCAGGACGAATTGAGCTACGAGGAAATCGCGGAAATTCTGGATTGCTCGCTCTCCGCGACCAAATCGCTCATCCATCGCGGACGCGAAACGCTCAAGGAAAAATTGAAGCCATATCTGAAAACCGGTGATTGGCTGGATTGATTTCAACGGAAGCGACCGCCGGATTTTTCAAGTTGCCAACGCAGCGGTCTTCCCGTCACGAAACGAATTTCGGCTCAAACGTCGGGCCAAGGTTGTGTTTGTCCAGCAATTCGCGAAATTTTTTGATGGCGCGCTTCTCATCATCGCCAAGATGATATTGGATGTGCCACTCAAAATAATCGCGCCGGAAATTTTTGTCGTATTCCTCGCGCGTCTCGACGAGATACTCAATGGTTTCCACGCCAAAGCTTTTCGCCTCGCGCAATTCGCGGCGCAATTCCTTGTTCTCGATGCCGTGCCGCAGCGCCCAAACCGCGTAAACGAACGGCAATTTTGTCCATTCCGTCCACGCCGCGCCGAGGTCGAAAATTTCGTGCGCGTGCGGCGCGCGTTGAAAATCAATCGCCGGATTGCCGATGAGCAGCACAAAATCTTTTTCGCTGGCGGCGGTGTAATTTTCTAATGGTTTGAATGCAGGAAACAGATTTTTCTCCGCGAGCAGCACTTTCAACAGATTTACGCTGGTCAACGACGCAGTGTCGCAAAAAACTTCCTTCACTTCCGCTAACGGTTTTTTGTGCGCGAGAAAAACGCTGAAGACTTCGCCCAGCGACGCGATAGCCACGCCGTCCAAAATGTCGTAGCGGTCGTTGAGCAAAACCTCGGTGATGCTGACCAGCGCGGCATCCAATTCATCGCGCCGGAGCATTTGAGCCAGTTTGGCAGGTGTGGTGAAAACGATTTCGCTTTCGATGCCGCGCGTCAGCGGCGCGGCGTTGAGGTAACTCACCGAACCGATGCGAAATCTTCGTGAGTCTTCGGAATTATTCTCCATTCAATTATTTTCGGATTCAGTTGTCACCGGTTTCGCTTCGCCCTTCAACGCGCCCATCAACGCGTGCCACGACAAAATCGCGCATTTCACGCGCGCCGGATATTTGTGGACGCCGGCGAACACGGCCAGCTTGCCCACGTCGCCTTCAATTTTTCCCGTCGTGACCATTTCGTGAACCTGCCCGAACATTTTTTCCACATCGGCCTTCGTTTTGCCTTTCGCAAATTCCGTGAGCAGCGACGCCGAGGCTTTGGAAATGCAACAGCCCGAACCGACGAAACTCGCGTCCGTAATTTTTTCGCCGTCGAGCGTGAGAAACAATTTCAACTGGTCGCCGCAAATGGGATTGCGTCCCTGCGCCGAGCAGGTGGCCTGCGGCATTTCGTGAAAATTCCGTGGCTGCCGGCAATGGTCCAAAATGACCTGCTGATAAAGGTCGTTAATGTCGTCGAACATTTTTATTTCAGCCACAGAGACACCGAGTCATAGAGCCAAAATTTCCTCTGTGTCTCTGCGTCTCTGTGGCAAATTCATTTCGCGGCCAGTTGGTGATTCGCTTCAAGCCGTTCCCAAACCAATTTGTCCAGTTCCTCGCGCACCGGCTCGCATTTCACGCGCTCGACGATTTCGCCCGCGAACGCGTGAATCAACATCCGTCGCGCCGTGTTTTCGGGAATACCGCGCGCGCGCAGATAAAAAATGCTTTCGGGATTCAACTGCCCCACCGTCGCGCCGTGCGTGCATTTCACGTCGTCCGCGTAAATTTCCAGTTGCGGTTTCGTGTCCGCCGTTGCGTCGTCGGACAACAACAAATTTTTGTTCGTCTGTTTCGCGTCCGTTTTTTGCGCAACCGGATGGACGTAAATGCGTCCGTGAAAAACGCCGCGCGATTTGTCGTCCAAAATGCCGTTGAAATACTCGTGGCTCGCGCAATATGGCTGCGCGTGTTCGACAATCATGTGATGGTCGGTGAGTTGCTCGTTGCGCGTCAAATAAAGCCCGTTCAAAATGCACTCCAAACCTTCGCCCGCTAATTTCGCGCGGATGTTATTGCGCGACAATTTTGCGCCGAGCGCAAATGAATGGATGTTGACATTGCTCGCCTTGCCAAATTCGCCGGCAATCGTCGCGATGTGATACGCGCCGAAAAATTCGTCCTGCACTTTGACGTGCTCGATGAACGCGTTTTCGCCCGCGACAATTTCCGTCACCGCGTTGGTGAAATACACCGCGTCGCTCGCGCTCAAATAACTTTCCACAATCGTCGCCTTGCTATTCACCTCGGCGATGATGAGATTGCGCGGCGAAATCACTTCGCCCGAATTTTTGGCCGACGAAATGTAAATCAACTGAATCGGCTCGGCGACTTCCGCGCCTTGCGGAATGAAAATGAACGCGCCATCCGTGAAAAACGCTTGATTCAACGCAGCGAACGAATTGCCCGTCGTCTGCGCGAATTTGCCGAAATACTTTTCGGCCACCGCGGAATCTTTCGCCAACGCCGCCGATAAATTTTCAATCCGCACGCCGCCGGACAAATTTTTCAGCGCCGACAATTTCTCGCTGAAAAATCCGTTCACAAAAACCAATCGGATGCCGGACAAATTTGTGAACGCCGCTTCCTTCAAAACCTTGTTTTCCGCGCCGTTGACGGCAACCGGACTTGCAGGCTGAAAATTCAATTTGGCAATCGGCGCGACGTTCGTGAAACGCCAGTCCTCATCGTGCAACGTCGGAAAACCGAGTTCGGCAAATCGAGCGAGGCCGGATTTGCGCACGGGCAACAGCCATTTCGGCTGCGCCGCCGCTTCAGCTTGTGCTTCCACCTGTGAAAATTTTTGGACGACCAAATCCGTTCCGTTGTTTGCTTGCGATGCCATATTTAGAATGATTCTAATTATAAATTCAGACCCATAATCTACCTTGTCACGACGTTTGTGCAAATCAAAACCGGCAGGACAAATTTGTCGCCGCACCGGGCGCGCTGGCATCTTGCCGGCGCGTTCATAAATTTGTCAGCGAAATGAATTTTGCGTCCGTTCTGGAAAATGGCATTTTGTTGCCGATGCTTTCGCAAGACACCATTTTGGACGCGCTGAAATCCGTCAAGTATCCCGGATTTTCGCGCGACATCGTTTCGTTCGGCCTCGTCAAAGACATCGCCATCGCCAACGGCGCGGTGAATGTGACCATGCAACTGACTTCGGCCAATTCCGAAATCACGCAGCAAATCAAATCCGAAGCCGAACGCGTTTTGACAAATTTGCCGGACGTAAAAAATGTTTCCGTGCAAATTAATTTGTCTGCCGCGCCAACGCCGAAAAATCCGTTTGAAAATCAAACCAAAGTTTCCGGCGTGAAAAAAATCATCGCCATCGCCAGCGGCAAAGGCGGCGTGGGCAAATCCACCTGTTCAGTGAATTTAGCCTGCGCGTTGCAACATCTCGGCGCGCGCGTCGGTTTGCTGGATTGCGACATTTACGGACCAAGCATTCCGTTGATGATGGGCGTTCACGAAAAACCGACCGTCAGCGCGGACGAAATGCTCGTGCCACCCGTCGCGCACGGCGTGAAAGTGATGAGCATCGGACTTTTGTTGAACGACGACCAGCCGGTGATTTGGCGCGGGCCGATGATTACCAAAACGATTCAGCAATTTTTGCTGCAAGTGGACTGGGGTGATTTGGATTTTCTGCTCGTGGATTTGCCGCCGGGCACGGGCGACGCGCAACTGTCGCTGTGCCAGACCGTGCCGCTCGATGGCGGCGTCATCATCAGCACGCCGCAGGAAGCGTCGCTCGGCGTCGTGCGCAAAGGCATCGCCATGTTCCACAAAGTGAACGTGCCGATTTTGGGCCTCGTGGAAAACATGAGTTACTTCACCGCGCCGAACGGCGAGCGCGTGGAAATTTTCGGCCACGGCGGCGGAAAATTGGAAGCCGCACGACAAAATGTTCCGTTCCTCGGCGAAATTCCGATTTTCACCGAAATCCGCGAAGGCGGCGACCGTGGAATGCCGATGGTCGTTTCCGCGCCGAATCACGCCGCTGGAAAAGCGTTTATTCAAATTGCTGAAACGCTGCGGGACAAATTGGGATAATTTTTACTTTACGCCGTTATTTGTGCTCTGGAGTGTGTCGCGCCAAAATTTTGTCATCGCCTCGTTTTGCTTCTTATAGGTTTGAAGTGTTTGTGTGCTTACGGGTTTGACTGAACCATCGGGTTGACGAATAAATTCTTCCATGTCGTCTGTGCGCGAATCATAAACTGCAACAGTCTCGAAAAATCCGTCTCTGTTTTCGTCACTTTCAGTCATTACCAAATTACCGCCGACAAGATAGCTTCGAGATGTAACGACCAGTTGTCCTTGTTTATTAAGGCGACTCACAACCATCAAAATTTTGGTTTTGCCTCGATAAACAGTTTCCATGCGAAGATTCACTTTGCCATCTTTGTCATGTTTTTCAAAAACCTTCGTTGTGATATCAGAAGCGTCTTCGGCAAAAACCGACAGTGTGAAAGATAGAATAAGTATGATTAGTGATTTCATAACATTCTCTTAATTTTTGGGCAAAGCTTTGACAAGCCTTTATTTTCAAGCATTTTCAGCGGTTCATTTTTCTATTGCGCGTTTGGCCGCGAAGATTTAACGTGGAATTCACGATTATGTCGAACGCTGCTAAAGATTCATCGTCGGCGAACGATTTGCTGAAGAACTCTTCGCTCTACCGCGAGTTTCAGGCGGAGCGCGAGGAAATTCTCAAGCATAAATGGATTGAGTCAGAAAAGGCCGGACGCGACATCGGCTTCGAGCAGGCGCTGACGGATTGGATTATCAAGCACCGCTCAAGCTGGCGCAAAAACCGTCAGGCCGCAAATTAGAGTCAACGCTCCTTTAACGCAGCCCCGCGAGGTTGCGAAGGAAAAATGAAAACGAAACGCTTCACGCGAATCGCCTCCGCACCTCGGCGGAGCGGCTCGCGATTTTTTTATGCCTGAATCCACCACTGTCATCCTCGACGCGAACGCGATTAGCCGCGCGCTCACGCGCATCGCGCACGAAATTGCCGAGCGTAACGAAATTTTCGGCGAAGTCGCGCTGGTCGGCATTCCCGCTGGCGGAGTGCCACTGGCGCAACGGCTTGGAAAAATTTTGTCGGAGATTTGGAAAAATTCCGTTCCTGTCGGCAGCCTCGACGTTTCGATGCACCGCGACGATTTGGACCGCCGCGCCGCGCCAAAAATTCATCCGACGGAAATTCCATTCGACGTGAACGGCAAAACCGTCGTGCTCGTGGACGACGTTTTGTTCAGCGGTCGCACGATTCGCGCCGCGTTGGACGCGCTCAACGATTTTGGCCGTCCGAAAAAAATCCAGCTCGCCGTGCTAATTGACCGCGGCCACCGCGAATTGCCTATCAAGGCGGATTTTGTCGGCAAAAATGTGCCGACGGCGGTGGGTGAAAAAATTCATGTCCGCGAGAACGAAGTGATTTTGGAAAAGAAATGAGTTGGAACAAAAAACATCTGCTCGACATCGAGTCGCTCACGGTGGAAGAAATTTTGACCGTGCTGGACACGGCGCGCGCGTTCAAGGCCGTCGGCGAACGCGCCATCAAAAAAGTTCCGGCGTTGCGCGGCAAAACGGTCGTGAATCTGTTCGTCGAGCCGTCCACGCGCACACGCATCAGTTTTGAACTGGCGGAGCAGCGGTTGAGCGCGGACATCGTGAATTTTTCCGCCGAAGCGTCGTCGTTCAAAAAAGGTGAGACGCTCAAGGACACGGCGAAAAATTTGGAAGCGTTGAACGCGGATTTCATCGTCATCCGGCACAGCGCGAGTGGCGCGCCGCATTTTCTGTCGCGTGTGATTGGCTCACATATCATCAATGCTGGCGACGGCGCGCACGAGCATCCGACGCAGGCGTTGCTCGACGCATTCACGATTCGCGAGCGCAAAGGAAAAATCGCCGGACTGAACGTGACGATTCTCGGCGACATTCTTTACAGCCGCGTTGCCCGTTCAAACATTTGGGCGCTCACCAAGCTCGGCGCGAAGGTGACGCTGTGCGGTCCGTCCACGCTTGTTCCGAAAACGTTTGAACAAATGGGTTGTCGCGTGACTTATGACGTGGATGAGGCGATTCGCAATGCGGACATCATTCACCTGCTCCGCATCCAGCACGAACGCCAGCGCAAAACGATGTTTCCGGGCATCGGCGAATACACCAATTTGTTCGGCTTGAACAAAGCGCGGCTCGCGAAAACGAAATCCGACGCGCTCATTATGCACCCCGGCCCCATCAATCGCGGCGTGGAAATTGACAGTGAAATCGCGGATTGCAGCCGCTCGGTGATTTTGGAGCAGGTGACGAACGGCCTCGCCGTGCGCATGGCGGTTTTATTTTTGTTGAACGGCGGCAAAGGGCCGCAGGAAGTGGCGTAACGGCAGAGCGCGGTGATTTATTTTGAATCTTCGTTGATTACCGCCTCGATGCGATAACCGTCCGGGTCGAACACAAATGCGGCGTAATAATCATTTCCATATTCACGGTGCAATCCTGAACCGCCGTTGTCTTTTCCCCCGTGCTTCAGCGCCGATTCATAAAATTTGTCCACAGCTTTTCGCGAAGGCGCGGCGAAGGCGACATGAAAACCTTCGCCGGGCGCGATTATTTTCTCCGGTTTCAATTTGATCGCGAATTTATCGCCACCGCGAGGCAAACCATAACCAACCGCCGTTTCATCCGCCCAAACGCGGACAAAGCCCAACGCGCCGAGCGTTGCGTCATAGAACGCTGCGGAGCGGGCGAGATCGGTAGCCGGCAAGGAAAAATGATGGAGCATTGAAGTAATTCCGTCACACGCCGATCGGATGCCACGCGGTCTTGAATTCAACCGTGTCGAGAATCCAATACGGGTCTTCCACTTTCGCAGAAAACCAGTCGGTCACGGCGTGATTGGAATAGCGTTTCAAATTGATGGCCGTGCCGGATTGCAATTTTGCGCTCAATTCCAAATCGCCCGCATCGTCCACAATCGCGTTCACGTCCAGATGCGACGCGATGTGCGGCGCGAGTTCGGCGCGCTTGCCGGTGAGAAGATTTACCACGCCGCCGGGCAAGTCGCTCGTGGCCAAAATTTCGGCAAACGTCACGGCTGGCAGCGGAAATTTTTCGGACGCGATGACAATCGCCGCGTTGCCGCTCAAAATTACCGGTGCGACGAGCGACACGAGCGCGAGTAAACTGGGTTCATCCGGCGCGAGAATCACAACGACGCCCGTTGGTTCGGGCGTGGTGAAATTGAAATGGGAAGTTGCCACCGGGTTCACGCTACCAAAAACCTGCTGATATTTGTCCGTCCAGCCAGCGAAATGCACGAGCCGGTCAATCGCCAGCGTGACTTCGCGTTTCGCCTTCGCCGGGTTGACATTGGTTGAACGTGCAATTTCATTCACAAGTTCGCCAGAACGATTTTGCAACATTTCGGCGGCGCGATAGAGAATTTGCCCGCGATTGTAGGCAGTCGCTTTGTTCCAGCCATCGAAGGCCGCGCGCGCGGCAACAACAGCATCGCGAAAATCCTTACGCGAAGCGTGGGCAACATTGTCGAGATGTTCGCCACTCGTAGATTTCGCGGGCAGATAGCGTCCGCTTTCGCTGCGCGGAAATTTTCCGCCGATGAATAATTTGTAGGTTTTTTTTACTTCGAGCCGGTTCATGATTTTTTCCGCGGCCAGAAAAGTTGCGCCGCGCCTGCCGCGCACAGGATTGCGCCGCCGATGTAGTAATAAACGGCTTTATCCGTCGGTGAGCCGGTGAACAGGCTTTTCACCTGCGAATCAACGGATTGCGCCACGTTGTGCCCCAAAATCAGCAACACGATGCCGATGGCCAGACAAATTGCGCCGGTAATTTTGTTCATAATTTTCCTTCGGGTTATTTGCCTTTGCGTCCGACGAGGTTGAGGAGCAGCAGCAAAACGACTGCGCCGACAAACGCGCAAATGAGCGCGCCCAGCAGATTCGTCGCGGCGACACCGAGTAGTCCGAAGATAAATCCGCCCAGCACCGCGCCGATGACACCGACGATGAGATTACCCAAAAGGCCGAAGCCATGACCTTTGACCACTGCGCCCGCCAGAAATCCGGCGACGAGTCCGATGATAATAAACCAGAGCCAGTTCATAATTTTATTTGGTTGTAGGTTAACGTTGGTTGAGCCAGTGAGACAGGCGCAATCTACGTCAACTTGCAATATGCCGCAAGTCCCTGCAATCCGCCCTCGCGACCGAAACCGCTTTCCTTGTAACCGCCGAATGGACTGGTCGGGTCGAATTTGTTGTAAGTGTTTGCCCACACGACGCCGGCGCGCAATTTGTTGACCAGCTTGAAAATCTTGCTGCCTTTGTCCGTCCAAACGCCCGCGCTCAAGCCGTAGGGAATGTTATTTGCCCGCTCGAACGCTTCTTCCGGCGTGCGGAATGTCATCACGCTCAATACCGGCCCAAAAATTTCTTCTTGCGCGACGCGATGCGAGTGGGTCACGCCAGTCAAAAATGTCGGCGGAAACCAATAACCTTTTTGCGGCAGCGAACAATTTGATTGTGTCAGTTGCGCTCCTTCGTCAATTCCGCTTTGCACAAGCATTTTGATTTTTTCCAATTGCGGTTTGGAATTGATCGCGCCGATGTCCGTGTTTTTGTCGAGCGGATTGCCAACGCGCAACGTCTGGATGCGGTCACGCAATTTCTTGATGACCGTCGAATAAATGCCTTCCTGCACGAACAGCCGCGAACCCGCGCAGCAGACGTGACCTTGATTGAAATAAATTCCCGCAATGACGCCTTCGATGGCTTGGTCAATCGGCGCGTCCTCGAACAAAATGTTCGCCGCTTTGCCGCCGAGTTCCAAAGTCAGTTTCTTTTTCGTTCCGGCGACGGCTTGCGCGATTTTTTTTCCGACTTCCGTCGAGCCGGTGAACGCGAGTTTATCAATGTTGGGATGATTCACAATCGCCGCGCCGGTTTCGCCCGCGCCAGTGACAATGTTCACGACGCCGTCCGGTAATTCCGCTTCTTGAAAAATTTGCGCCAATCGCAACGCGGTGATGCTCGTCGTCTCCGCCGGCTTCAAAACCACCGTGTTGCCGCACGCGAGCGCGGGCGCGATTTTCCACGCAGCCATCAGCAACGGAAAATTCCACGGAATGATTTGCCCCGCGACGCCGAGCGGCTGCGGATTTTTTCCCGGAAACGCGTATTTCAATTTGTCCGCCCAGCCCGCGTAATAAAAAAAGTGCGCGGCCACAAGCGGCAAATCCACATCACGGCTTTCCTTGATGGTCTTGCCGCCATCCATCGTTTCGAGCACCGCCAGCTCCCGCGACTTTTCCTGAATGATGCGCGCGATGCGGTAAAGATATTTGCCGCGCTCGCGTCCGGGCATTTTGCTCCAGACTTTTTCGTAGGCGCGCCGCGCGGATTTCACCGCACAATCCACGTCCATTTCACTTGCCGCCGCAATTTCTGTTAACTTTTCTTCTGTCGCCGGATTGATGGATGAAAAATACTTTCCCGAACGCGGCTTAACCAATTTTCCGCCGATGAATAACTCATGTCGCGGTGCAATGACGTAACTTTTTGACTCCTCCGGTGCAGGCGCGTAGTCCCATTTGCTGCCGAAATTCAACCTCCGTTCGCGCAACGGAACAATTGGCTGCGATAAAATGGTTGCGCCATTTCGTTTCGTAGAAAGTTTTACGGGTTTCAATTTTGATTTCATGGAAGTGAAAAATAATCTGCGCTTTGATAATTGCCGTCCACGGTTTTGGCGATTTGCATCAGCAAATCATTCACGAGCGTGCTTGCGCCGAAGCGGAACAATTCCGGCGTAAGCCAGTCGTCGCCGAGCGTTTCCTTGACCATCACGAGATACGCGAGCGCCTGCTTGGAATTGCGGATGCCGCCGGCGGGTTTCATGCCGATGCGGATGCCCGTCGCGAAAAAATAATCGCGGATGGCTTCGAGCATCACGAGCGTGACAGGAATCGTTGCAGCGGGCGAAACTTTGCCGGTGCTGGTCTTGATGAAATCCGCGCCGGCTTGCATGGCAATTTCGCTGGCGAGGCGGACATTGTCGTAAGTGACGAGTTCGCCGGTTTCGAGAATCACTTTCAGATGCGCCGGGCCGCAGGCTTCTTTCGTGGCGGCGATTTCGTCGAAAACTTTCGCATGGTCGCCGGCGAGAAACGCGCAGCGGTCAATGACCATGTCAATTTCATCCGCGCCGTCGGCCACGGTGCGGCGGACTTCTTCAAGCTTCGTGCGCAACGGATATTGGCCGCTGGGAAATCCGGTTGCGACGGCGGCAACGTTCACGGGCGAATTGTCGCCGAGAAATTTCCGCGCATATTTGGTCATGTTCGGATAAACGCAAACGGCGGCGCACGGCGGCACGTCATATTTTGCGTCGGCGGGTTGAAGTGCTTTGCGACAAAGGTAAGCGACTTTGCCGGGTGTGTCTTTACCTTCGAGTGTCGTTAAATCGCACATCGCGACGACCATTTTGAGTCCGGCGAGTTTGGCGGACGTTTTGATGCTGCGTTTGGTGAACGCGGCGGCGCGTTCTTCAACCATCACGGCGTCAACGGTCGGGACGACCGAGTGATGAGTGACAAGTGATGAGTGACGAGTGAAAAACTCCGGCTGCCTTTTTGCCAACGCGGACACTTTCATATTTAACCGCGATTCTGAAGGCGAAAGTGCGCGGCGTCAATTCAGTTTCCGGCGCGCTCAAACGTGCAGCAGTTTGATTTGTTCGTTTTCCTTGATGACGAATTCGCCGAGGGTTTGGGTCTGGCGGCGGCGGCGTTCGATGATGTGCTTGTCCAAAATCGGGTCGTAAGGCACGGGATAATTTCCGTCGTAACACGCCATGCAAAATGATTCCTTGGCGAGGCCGGTCGCCTTGACCATGCCGGCTTGCGAAAGGTAATGCAGCGAATCGGCGTTCAAATAGCGGCGGATTTCGTCCACGGAATTGTTTGCGGCCATGAGTTTGGTGCGGTCGGGAAAATCAATGCCATAGACGCACGGATTGCGATGCGGCGGGCAACTGACGGCGACGTGAACTTCCTTCGCGCCGGCTTCTTTCAGAGTTTTCACGCGCGTTTTGCACGTCGTGCCGCGCACGATGGAATCGTCCACAATCACGACGCGCTTGTCTTTCACGAGCGCGGAAATCAAGTTCAGCTTCACGCGCACGTTGAAATCGCGGATTAACTGCGTCGGTTGCAGGAAACTGCGCCCGACGTAGTGATTGCGGATAAACGCCATTTCAAACGGGATGCCGGATTCCTCGGAATAGCCGAGCGCGGCGCAAACGCCGCTGTCCGGCACGGGAATCACGAGATCGGCCTTGACGTTGTGCTCGCGCGCGAGATGGCGTCCCATTTCCTTGCGGACTTCATAAACGCTGCGCCCGCTAATCGTGCTGTCGGGTCGCGCGAAATAAACGTATTCAAAAATGCAGAGCGCGCGGCGGCGTTGTTCGGGAAACGCCTGAATGCTGACCAAACCTTTTTCGTTGATGATGACGATTTCGCCCGGCACCACGTCGCGGACAAATTCGCCGTGAATCTGGTCGAATGCGACGGATTCGCTGGCAATCGCCCACGCGCCGTTCACGCGGCCAATCGAAAGCGGACGGAAACCGAATGGGTCGCGCGCGCCAATCAATTCCTTTTCCGTCATGATGACGAGCGAATACGCGCCTTCGATGCGCCGCAGCGTTTGCACGAGGGAATTTTCCACACCGTTAATCATCGGCTGTGCGAGCAGCATCAAAATGATTTCGCTGTCCACCGTCGTCTGAAAAACCAACCCTTGATTTTCCAATTCATCGCGCAACTGCGCTGCGTTCGTCAGGTTGCCGTTGTGCGCGACGGCGATTTGTCCGCGCGTGCAATCCACCGTGAGCGGCTGCGCGTTACGCAGCGCGGAAGAGCCGGTCGTCGAATAGCGCGTGTGGCCGATGGCCATGTTGCCGACGAGACCGTGCAAGGTTTTCGGGTCGAACACCTGCGAGACCAGCCCCATGCCGTGATGCTTGAAAAATTTTCCGTCGTGGCAGGTGACGATGCCCGCGCTTTCCTGCCCGCGATGTTGGAGCGCGTAAAGTCCGTAGTAAGTCAGTTCGGCGGCGTTGGGATGGCCGAAAATGCCGAACACGCCGCAATAATGTTTGGGATAATGTTGCATCAACTGGTTCGCGCTTACGGTTTATTTTCGCAGAAAAAAAACGCGAACGCAACTTGGAATGAGAAAGGCCGATGTTTTCCAGTTGCGCTCTTTGCTGTAATCCACCCAAATTGTTCTGCCCTTAAATAACATCATGCACATCGCGCTTCACATTTTTATATTTTGGGGATTGGCGTTTGTGTCGTTGGGGTTGGCCATTTTGCTGCTGAACATTTTCTGGAATTTGATTGAGCAAGACCTCGATTTGAAAGATTTAACCCGCGAGGCGATTATCGCCGGTGTCGCTTCGATGATTGAAGCCGTCGGTTTGGTTTTGTTGATTCCACTTGGAGCGAAAGGATTACAGGCGATGCTTGTCCCTTTTCTGATTGTCGGTCTGATTTACAAAATCAGCCATCTTGAAGATTGGAGTCATTACGAAATCATTTGCTTGCTGTTGTTTCAACTCATAATCGTGGCCGTTGGAGTGAACTTGTTTCTTGGAAATTTTGCCGCCGCGTTCGGAATTTTAATCGTCTTCGCTATCGTATTGGCAATCATCGTCGCTTTCATTCGCGGGCTATAAATTTGTTTTCAAATACGGCTTTAATTTTTCAACCAATTCCGACGGCAATCGTTTTGGTTTGTCGTTCAAACTGGTGCAAACATGGAAAGTTTCGGCTTCGAGAATCAATTTGCCGTCCTGATTCAAAATGCGGTGGCCGAAATTCACGCGGATTTTTTCCAGCAACGTCGGCCAGACTTCAATCGTCAATAAATCGTCGTAGCGCGCGGGGGCTTTGTAAATCAAGCGCGCTTCGATGACGGGAAAAATCGCGTCGTGATTTTGCCAGTGCAAAACGGTCGAGCCGAGCGAACGCAAAAATTCACCACGCGCGGCCTCGAGCAAATCCAGATAGCGCGCGTGATAAATGTGGTTGCCGACGGTGCATTCGGCGTAGGAAACACGGTGCTGGTGGCGGAATGGATTGGCCATGCCCGCAGCGTAAAGGCGCGGGCTAAAAGTTCAACGCCGAAAATTCCCGGTTGCGCGATTGCCGTTTCGGACTATGTTCTCTTGAAAGCGGCCAAGCCGCCGCTTGCAAATCGGTTTTTTTGAGATATTGTCTTGAGTCATGGCCATTACGAAAGTGAGTTCAACGGTTCATTTTGTTTCCCGGCGCTCCACGGTCAGCGGGCGTGGCGGCTCAACCACCGGCAATTGGGTGCCGAACACGGATGTTTATGCCACCGACACGGGATTGGTCGTCAAAGTTGAATTGCCGGGCATGAAAAGTGAAGACCTCGAAATCACCGTCGAGGGCAATCGCCTGCGAATCGCGGGAAATCGCCCCGATTGCTGCCGTTCGCCGCAATGCAGTTTTTTGGTGATGGAGATTTCCTACGGGCCGTTTGAAAGCGTGCTTGAACTTCCGCCGGGTTTCGATTTAAGTCAGGCCAAGGCAGTTTACGTGAACGGGTTTTTGCGGATTGATGTGCCCATGACGGACCAATCCGGTTTCAAAACGACCAAGGTTCCGATTGCCGAGGGAAATTAACCACCGTCCGCGAATCTTTTCCTGCGCGGCGGCATTTAACTTGCAGCACAAGCGACGATGACCTCGCCGGAGACAGAATTTGTCAGTATCCTCGGCGCCGCCGAAAAATCGGAGGCGACCCCGCGCATTTCCTCGCGTTCATTGCCGGAAACCGTGCCGGTTCTCGGGCTTTCCGATATCGTGATTTTCCCCGGCGCGGTCGTGCCATTGCTGGTCGAAACCGGGCCGAGCCTGCGGTTGATTGACGATATTGTCGCGGGCGACCGTTTGTTTGGCGCGGTGTTGCAGCGCAAACCGGAAATCGCCGACCCGCTCCCGCAGGATTTGCACGAAGTCGGCTGTGTGTCGCGCTTGTCCAAAATGGTGAAATTTCCCGACGGCACGGCGCGCGTGCTGGTCGAAGGTTTATGGCGCATCCGGCTCAAGGATTTTTCGCCGCCCACGCCGTATTTGCGCGCCAGCTATGATTTGTTGCGCGATGAAACGGAAGATTCCGTCGAGCTTCACGCCATGCTCCGCAACGCGCACAAGCAATTTGAGGAAATCGCCAAAATGTCCACGGCGTTGACCGATCAGGTCAAAATCGCCGCGCTCAACACCGAGCACCCCGGCCATTTTGCCGATTTGATTGCGGCGAATCTGAATCTGCCGCTCGAAGACCGCCAGAAATTGCTGGAAACGATTTCCGTCCGCGAACGATTGCAAAAACTTCTGCCCTTGCTCAATCGCGAGCAGGAAGTTTTGACCTTGAGTTCCAAAATCCAGAGCGACGTCGCGTCGTCCATCGCCAAAACGCAGCGCGATTTTTTTCTGCGCGAGCAAATGCGCGCCATCCAGCGTGAATTGGGCGAGAGCGACGCCGGCTCGAACGAAATCAAATCGTTGCGCGAAAAAATTGATTCGACGCTCATGCCCGAAGACGCGCGCAAAGCCGCGTTGCAGGAATTGGAGCGGATGCAGCAGACGCCGCCCGCCGCCGCCGAATACGGCGTCTCGCGGAATTATCTCGACTGGATTTTAAGTTTGCCGTGGGAAAAATCCACCGAGGACAAACTGGATTTGAAAGCGGCGGAAAAAATTCTGGACGAACAACATTTTGGCCTGACCAAAGTCAAAGACCGTTTGCTGGAATTTCTGGCCGTCATCAAACGCAAAAAACAAATCAAAGGGCCGATTCTTTGTCTCGTCGGGCCACCGGGCGTCGGCAAAACGTCGCTCGGCAAAAGCGTTGCCGACGCGCTCGGACGAAAATTCGCCCGGATTTCGCTCGGCGGAATGCGCGACGAAGCGGAAATTCGCGGCCACCGCCGCACTTACGTCGGCGCGATGCCCGGCCGAATCATCCAAACCTTGCGCCGCATCGAAAGCCGCAATCCGGTCATTTTGCTCGATGAAATTGACAAAATCGGTTCGGACTTTCGCGGCGACCCGGCGGCGGCGCTGCTCGAAGTGCTCGACCCGGCGCAAAACAACACGTTCACCGACCACTATTTGGATTTGCCGTTCGATTTGTCGCGCGTGCTGTTCATCGCCACGGCGAATTGGCTGGAGCCGATTCACGCCGCGTTGCGTGACCGGCTGGAAGTCATCGAATTGCCAAGTTACACCGAATCGGAAAAATTGCAGATTGCCAAACGCTATCTTGTGCCCCGCCAGATTGAAGAGCATGGCCTCACGCGTCGTGACATGAAAATTTCCGATTCCGCGTTGCGCGCGCTCATCCGCGAATACACGCGCGAAGCCGGCGTGCGTCAATTGGAACGCGAGATCGCCGCGCTCGCCCGCAAGGCCGCGCGCAAAATCGTTTCGCGCAACGGCGCGGCTGCGACCATCACGCTCGACGCGAAACAGCTCAAGGATTATCTAGGGTATGCGCCGTTCATTTCTGAAACAGCGGAAAAGATCACCGAATACGGCATCGCCACCGGCCTCGCTTGGACGCCGGTTGGCGGCGACGTTTTATTTATCGAAGCCACACGAATGCGCGGGCGTGGCAATTTGCTTTTGACCGGCTCGCTCGGCGATGTAATGAAGGAAAGCGCGCAGACCGCGATGAGTTATCTCCGCAGCCAAGCCAAAAAACTTGATGTGGATTTAGGTGAATACGGCAAATTTGACATTCACATCCACGTGCCAGCGGGCGCGACGCCGAAGGACGGACCGAGCGCGGGCGTGACGTTGGTGACGGCGCTGGCCTCGCTCCTGACCAAACGCCGCGTGAAATCGGATTTTGCGATGACCGGCGAAATCAGTTTGCGCGGGCGCGTGTTGCGCGTCGGCGGCATCAAGGAAAAAGTGCTGGCCGCGTCGCGTTTCGGCATCAAACAAGTCATTTTGCCGGAACAAAACAAATCCGACTGGCTCGACGTGCCGGCGGAAGTGCGCGCGAAATTGAAAGTGCATTTCGTCCGGCAGATTTCCGAAGTGTTGCAACTCGCGCTCGCGGCGAAATGAAAGTGCTTGCGCACGGCCATCATTTTTTAATTTGAAAAATTTTCCGCAATTGAAATCCGCTCTCGCACGCTTGATTGCGGCGATGATTTTATTCTTTTGTGTTTCTGCTTTGGCACAAACGACGAATGATTTGTCTGATGCGGAAATTCAAGGCCGCGTGTTGGCGCAGAAAATTTTGGAGCAGAAACCAGCGGATAGTTTCACAAACACAGGAACTTTGGAGATTCGCCGCCACGATGGCACGATTGACCGATTGCCATTTCGATTTCAGGCAATTTTAACGACAACAAATTGGCAAGCCATTTATGAAACAACAAGCGAAGGTTACCGCGTAAAATTTGCTGTCGTTCACGATGCTAATAAAATCAGATTGTTTCAAATTCGTGAAAGCGGACTGGTTTTGAGTGATTTTTCATTTCCTCTTGCGATGTCAGATTTCTGGCTTGGTGATTTAGGTTTGGAATTTTTTCATTGGCCGGAGCAGAAAATTTTGAAGAAGGAAGTTCATCGCAGTCGCGGTTGCACGGTTTTGGAAAGCACGAATCCAAATCCCGGCACGAACGGTTATTCGCGCGTGGTTTCGTGGATTGACAACGAAACGCTCGGCATCGTTGAGGCTTACGCTTACGATGCGCAGGGCAAAAAGCTCAAGGATTTTTATCCGAAAGATTTCAAGAAAGTGAACGGTCAGTGGCAGGTGCAAACGCTGGTGATGGAAAATGTCCAGACCAAATCGCGTTCGGTATTGGAATTCGATGTGAAAAAGGAGTGAGTTGTTTGGGAACAAGTCGTCTGGCCAGATGCTTGACTTCGCCGGCGCGCCGAAGCAGGCTCGCAGCGTCGTATGTCGCAAAAAATTTCCTTAAAGATTTTGGCAATCGGCATCGGTTGCTTTTTGAGCGCGCAGATTTTGTCCGCGCAAACCAATCTCATTTCTTCCACGCCGACGGACACGATGCCGCAAAATGCGTTGAACGGTTATCTGTTGATTCAGGAGCAGCTTCACGCGACGCAATTGGCCATTGAAAATAACCGGCAGGAGGCCGAGGCCGAGGCGAAACGCAATGCGGATGAGATGTCCGCGCGGATTCAGACGCTCGAACAAACGATTTCCGCGCAGCGCGCGCATGACGCGGAAGCGAACCAAAAAATTGAGCAATTGACCCTGATTTTGGCGGGCGCGTTTGGATTGTTGTGCTTGGGCGGCGTGTTGTTAATCGGTTATCTGCAATGGCGCGCGGTGACGCGGCTCGTCGCGCTGGCGGTTCCGCGTTCGCCGGTTGTGGCGGCGGGAAACGGTCATGTGCTGCCGTCATTGGCGGTGGAGGAATCCAACGCGCGTTTGTTCGGCGCGGTGGACAAGTTGGAAAAAAGGATTTTGGAGTTGGAACAATTTTCGCGCGCGCCGCTCGCGGAGAAAAATTCGCCGGAAGCGCATCAATCCAAAAATATCACGTCGGTGGCGGACGAGCGTGAAACGCACGTCGTCGCTTTGCTGGCCGAAGGGCAAAGATTACTCGACGCGCACAAGCCGGAAAAGGCGATGGAATGTTTTGATTCCATTTTGTCCGTCGAACCGCAGCACGCCGAGGCTTTGCTCAAAAAAGCCGGCGCGTTGGAGAAATTGGACCGGCTGGACGAGGCCATCGCTTATTACGACCGCGCGATTGCGGCGGATGATTCGCTGGCCATTGCTTATCTGCAAAAAGGCGGCTTGTTCAACCGGCTCGCGCGTTACGAGGAAGCGATGGAATGTTACGAAAAGGCGCTGCACTCGCAGGAAAAACGCGCGGCGACTTCACCATAAAAACGATTTCTGCTCGCCAAGCAATTGGTCGTCCGACCAAAGTGTGACCCGCCACGAGTTGATGCTGGAGAAATTTTTGTAATCCGCGCCGGCAAGTTTGACCGCAGTCCAGCTTCGGAAAAATTTCGGCTTCACCGGCTGTTCCAGCGTCAATTGCCGCGGCAAATTGTTGGTGTCAACGCCGCGCAGTTCCACGCGCAATTTTAATTTTGATTCGCCAACGTCGGACGCTTTCCACAAAACGTCGTAGCGAACGGCGGAAATTTCGTTGGTGTGCTGGCGCAAATAGACCTGATACGCGTCGCGATCATAAAGACTGGGCGAAGTTGCGTCCTGACCTTTCTGGTCGAGCAGCAACGGCAAAACTTTGATGACGCGGCCGGTCGCATCGCCGGCGTTGACCAGCGACAACGAGCCAAACAAAAATAGCAACATCAAGAATCGGCGCATGGCGGAACGATAGCTTTCAGCGCGGCAAATTCAATTTGAATTTGTGACATCATCTTTCCAATAAAAACTGACGATTTGGATGTCCGTCGCGGAATTGCGGAACAGGATGGCGATGTATTCACGAGAGAATCCCTTATATTTCGCCGTGACGTGGACTTCAAACACATAACTGCGCACGGTGCAAAGCCGTGATAACTGTTGGACGATTTGAGGATTGAGTCCGGTCGCGGCGAGTTGGTTGACGCTCCGAAACGGCGTGTCGTCTTCCGTGCCATCCACACCGTCCGGCCCGGCGCGTTGCTGGACGATGGTTTCCGCCGTCGCCGCGTCCACACCGGGAATCATTTGCAGCACGTTGGTGTCGGCGGTGTTGATGTTGATGCGTCCTGAAGAAATAGGCGTAAAAATATCCACCATTCCGATTGGATAATCGGGAATTTCATTGGGCGAACGGCCAAGACCAAGTTCCTTTTGTTTTTGCTGAAAAATGCTCAACGGATGATTCGTCGCGCTGGTGCCCCAATAAATGTCCGGCGTCACGCCTTTGACAAGCAACAGTTCAGACAAGTCATCTATCGGCGCGTTTTTAGCGTAATACGGCGGATTCAAGGTCTGATAGTAATCGCTTTCGGCGCCAGCGAGTCTGGGAGAATCGTCCGCGTCAATCCAATCTTGAATCGAATCCGAGATGACGGAAATATCGTCTGCGTCCACGCCGATCAACGTGAGCGCCTGCTGCAATGCCTGTGGGTCGGCGCGATTGATGTTCACCTTGCGTTCGAGGTCAATGATTTTGAGTGAGACCGCTCCGTCGCCGATTGGATAATTGCTCAAATCAGTGCCCAGCAACGGGCTGTTGGTTTCGCCCGGTCCGCCCGGTCCGCCGGCCCAGATTTCATTCAACGAATCGTAAGGCTGGCCGGCGATGGAAGTTTCCTCCGACAAAACGTAACGCGCCAATTCCACACCCGAACGGCCAAGCCAGAGCAATTGCTGCTCGGAATCCGCGCGCCGCGCCAAAGTCATTTCCACCTTCATCGAATACGCCAGACGTGCCGCCAAAAGCGAAAGCAAAATCACCGCCGTCATGGCGATGAGTAATGCGAAACCGTCGCGACGATTATGAAGGGAAATTTTCATCACATGCCTCCGGGGCGCTGAAATCCTCGATTAAACGGATTTGGTTGATTGGGCTGATTGGGATTGTTCCTATTATTATTTCCATTTCCGTTGCCACGATTGTTGTTAAAACCGCTGCCACCACCACCGCCGCCACCCGGTGTTCCATTTTGAATCACGGTCGGCAGGATCACCGATGGGATATTGACCATGCGCGAAACGATCAATTCCGGCGTGCTGTGTCCGGTGGAATTGTCTTTGCCGCCGAGCGCGAGGGTGACGCGAATCAGCGGTGGAATCGAATTGGTGTCGTCCCACTCGTCTGACCACGCCAGCGCGTTCGTGTCCCAACATTCGACGGTGAACCCTTTCACGTTATGCGCCAGCACCAGCGGCACATTTTGCTCGTCCTCGTCCATGTCCATGAGAATCGGATTTTGCCGCAGCACCAGATCATTTCCCGAATCCGCGCCGGCTTCGACAGTGAAAGTGAGTCGTCGCACATTGAAATCACCAAACCGGCCATTGCGCGGGAAATCATCCGGCAAGCGCGCCACGAAACTCAACATCGGCGCGTCACCGTTTTGGACGAGGAAATTGTAATACTGGAGCGAGCTTTGCGACGACTGAATGCACATCAATGCGTCTTCAATGGTCCGCACCGCCATGCGCTGACGTTGCACTTCCGCCGCCGCTATTTGCGCGACTTTGGTCGAGCGCAAAATCATCGTCCACGTCGAATAAATCAACACCAGCACGAGGCTGAAAATGGTCAGCGCCAGCATGATTTCAATCAGCGTGAACGCGCGGCAATGTTGTGATTTTGATTTCATCTTGCCGTAGTGGAACCGTCCAGACTTCCCGCCGGTGAATTGGGCCGAAACAGCAAAATACTCATCTTGGAAACGACCGGCTTGTTGTAGCTGTTGTTGTCTTGAACAATGAAATCCAGTTGAAAAAGTTTGTTCGTCTGCACTTCTTGAATGTCGTAAGTGCAAACGTAACCTTTGTAGGCGTCACCGAGCATTTCGCTCAATTCCGCCGATTCCTCGCCTTCGACGAGCGCATTCGTTGACGCCAGCCAGCCCGCAATCGCGCCCGCATCCACCATCGGCCGTTGCAATGCGCGCGCGTTTCCCAGTGACGTGGAAACCAGCGCGAGAATCGCAAAGGACGCGGTGCAAAAAGCGACGATGGCAATCATGACTTCCAACAACGTGAAAGCCCGGCGCGAAGATTGATTTTGAAAACGACGAATTTTCATCTTATGGGTTGAACCGTCGCCAGTCCCGTCGTCACTTCGAGTGAAATTTTTTGATATTGATCGCCGGAATGAAGCACGAGCGTCATCTCATCACTGGTGCCGTTGGGGAAAAACCGCACACGCGCTTCGTCAGCATCTGTGTATGGCATAAGATTGATATAAAGCATGTCAATCGAAACGCGGTCATCGAACTGCGTCGAATCAACGCTCTGCGGGCTTGATGCCGTTTGCGCGTTGTCTGGCGTGCCGTCCGTCAAACTGCCTGAATCATTCGTGTCATCGGCGGCGGGCACCTGACTGATTGAAACCTGACGTGATTGCGGATGAAAAATCACCAGCGTTGTCGTGCTGTTCAAGATGGCCTTTGCGCGAGCGTTGCTGCAAATGTCTATGACATCGTTCACGGCTTGAACCAGCGGCGCGTGCCGGTGCGCGGTCAACATCGTGGGGATCCCCATCGCGACAATCAAGCCGAGGATGGCCACGACCATCATGATTTCAATCAGCGTGAACGCGCGGCGCGAGGATTTTGATACGGCCATTTTCATCGCCAGCCTCAATGGATTTGCGAAATCAATTTGAACATCGGCAGGAAAATGCTGATGAGCAGAAAACCAACCATGATGGCCATGACAATGATCATCACCGGCCCGATGAGGTCGGTCATCACGCGCAACGCGATTTGCAATTCGTTTTCGTAAGTGTCGGCGATATTATTCAGCGCGCCGGGCACATCGCCGGTTTCCTCGCCGATGCGCACCAAGTCCACCATCAATTGCGGGAACAATTTGCTTTGCGCCAGCGGTTGCGCGAGCGTCTTGCCGTCCGTGACCGCTTCGCGCGTTTTGGCAATCGCTTCCTTGATTAATTGGTTGGGCAAAACCTGCTCCGTGATTTTCAGCGCGGTCAGGACCGGCACGCCGTTGTGTAACAACGTGCCGAGCGTGCGCGCGAACTGGCCGAACAGATTGATCTGCACCACATTGCCGAAAACCGGCGCTTTCATTTTCCATTCGTCCAATTTTCGTCCGCCTTCCGCGCTGGCCTGAAACCGTTTGAATAAAATGACGGCCAGCACGATAAAAAAGCCCATCAACCACCAATAGCTCGTGAACATGTGGCTCAAGCTGATGAGAATGCGCGTCGGCAATGGCAATTGCACGTTGAACCCGTTAAAAATGTCTATGAATTTCGGCATCATCACCGTCATGAAAAACGTGACGAGCAAAATGCCCACGCAAATCACCATGATGGGATAAATCAACGCGGACGAAAATTTCGCCTGCACTTCGGCGAAACGCTGGAAATGCGACGCCATGCGACGCAACACATCCACGAGCGAACCGCTTTGCTCGCCGGCGCGCACCATGTTCACGTACAAATCCGAAAAAATGCGCGGCTGTCTAGCCATCGCGTCGGACAATCCGCCGCCTTCGGTAACCGCCTGTTTCAAATCGCGGGAAACGTTCGCGGGAATCCCTTTCGTTCCCAGATACGTCATGCTGTTGAGCGCCGTCGCCAACGGCATTCCCGCCTGAAGCAAATTCGCGAGTTGCTGCGTAAAGGTCGCCAACTCCTGCAATTTCGGTTTGCGCTGTTGTTGCAATTGGGTGCGCACCGATTGCGGAAGAAACGCAGTTAAATCCAATTTCTTCCCGGTGCGCTTGCCGCCGGTCGTCACGCCGCCGCGCGAAGCTTCCACCGTGACCGGGAAAAGTCCCAGACGCGCGATATGCGACAACGCCGCCGGACGATCGGCGACTTCCAAAATACCTTCCACCAATTCACCGCTGCGGCGGCGGGCTTTGTAAGAAAACTGCGGCATAACTTAATTTATCTAAACTTATCTAAAACCGTTTATGTCCGAAAGTTTCAAAAACAAGCATGAAACGTGC
>DASZXH010000036.1:0-10195 GCA_035545995.1 Verrucomicrobiia bacterium | reverse complement strand
CGGGTTGAATTGCAAAAGGCTGCCAATCGTCTGTGCCGGCACATCAAAAGGATTTTTCGGCGCCGGTGATTCAATCGTCAAATCCTCCAGCCGCGGCACCATAAGCCGGACGGCAAATAATTGGCGTTGGTGATTAAATTTAGTCGCGCAAACGCCGCACACCCGGACATCACTGTCCACCATATTTTCGGCCGCCACGGGCAATTCATGGGTGTAAATAGTTAATCTGCCGCCGCCCGTGGCGATTTCAATTATATAAAGCTGGGATGCATCTTGAAGTTGCCGGACTGACCGCACAGTGCCGGTGATTTCGACAAACTGGCTGTCATCCACGCCGCTGGCCAATTGTGCGTAAGTCACCACTTTGGGCGTCGGCAAAGGCGCTTCACCGATCACCCGGATTTGTTGTGGCACAACGGTCGGCGCGTATTCACCCGGTTCCGTGATGCCTTCCACTTCGACCAGTTGGCCCGGCGACAAATGCACCACCGGCAAGCCGGAATCAGATAAATAAATTCCCGCCGTTTTGTCTTGGATGAACCGGGAAAAAGAATTCTCCTCGTAGAAAGTGACCACGCCTTGCAGCCGGACCTGCCGGTGTTGACGCGCTTCTTCAATGGTCAGATTGCGCACGGCTGCTGCCGTCAGCAATTCCCCGCCCGACGTTTGCGCTCCGGCATGGAATTGCGCCGTGCTCGCAAAAATCATGAGCATGGCTTTGGGCCAACAACGCAGCGGTTTCGCCCGCCACAAGAAAAGTTTCAAAAATACGCCTGCCATTTTCGCAATCCATCCTGAACACAAATGCGTGCGCACTCGAATCCGATTGTCTTTGCAATGTATAGAAAAATGTTAATTGAAATCCAATCGGTGTGGCGAATTAAAAATAGGCATTAAATCGTGTTTGAACGTTTTATTGCTTGAATTTGAGTGATTGACCGAGGCCAAAGGGTCTGCCTCAAAGAGGCAGACCCTGTTCATGCGGCACAACCTGTTCCCCACTTCAACAGCTTTCCATCACGGAATGTAGATCAACCGATAAAACGCCTGACCGGGTGGCGTTCCCAAATCGCTGAAGTCATCCGTCACGGACACATTTCCATCTCCGGGAGCTGTCACCACCGGGAAGTTGGTGACTCCCGCCGTGAAGGTCACATTGGTCGCACGCTCCATCTGGTATTGGTTGCCCGATATGCCCGACATCACCACCGTGGCCTGGCCGGCGGCCAAGCTGACACTGCCTTTGCCGGGGCCAAAATTGTCGCCGCCACCGCCCACCACCAAGGTGTTCGTGCTGCCGATGTAAGTGCCATCGCCCGAATAGATGGCGGTGATGGTATAAGTTGAGGGCACGGTGGCCGGCGAGCTGTCGGCCGTGCCGTTGCTGACGGTTCCCGCGCTTTGGACAACGCCGTTGGTTTGGAAAGTGATGGTGCCGGACGCCGCCGTCGCCGTCACTCCGTTGGTCTGCACCACACCCGTGAACACCGCGCCGTTTTGAACGGTCGGCGACAGAATATCGGTCGCGCCCGTCGGCGTGGTGGTGGTGAGAGACACGTCGTCAATCAAGACGCCGCCAGATCCGTTTAAGATCGCGCCGGTGGCGCCTTGAATCTGGATCAAGGCATCCACAGCCGTTGCCGGCGCAACGGCCGGATTGGCGATGATTTGAGTCCAAGCGCCATTGCCACCGGAAAAATTGTTCCATCCCAAGCTTCCGACAACAGCGCCGTTAACGTCCAACCACATAACATTGTATTGCTGCACGTAGCTGACGCCTGCACTCACCTGCTTAGCCCAGAATGAAAAGTTGTAGGTGTTGCCACCGACAATCGGACCGCTGCTGACATAAGAAAGGTCTTGTTGAACTCCAGAGGTATTAGGCGTTGTGTCAACGTTGGTCACGCTGATGAACATGCAATCGGTTCCGCTATGCGAGTCTGAAGTGATTAGCGTCGGCTGCTGGCTTCCATAGGTGACCCAATAAAAAGCTCCGCCGAAACCGTCGCCCACCTCGAACCCGCCGTCCACAACTTCTTCCGAAATGACGGGAGCGGTTTCCAAAACCTGATAGTACGCGGACGGCGTGGAATCGTAGATCGAGGTGGTGGTCGAACCGTAAATAAGTCCGCCCAAATCCGTCCAGTTAACACCGTCATCTGACTTTTGCGGCTGGTAATAGTCGCTGCTGTTGGCGGTCCAGGATATTTGCTTGCTGGAAGCGACCGAAAGCGACAGCGTCGTCGGAACGGTCGGCGCCAAATTCGCGCCCACCACGTCGGCATATGAACTGCCCACGCGAATTTCATCCAACGTGACACTTGAACTGCCACCTTGCAGGTTCAATCCAATCCCCGAAATATTTCCCACGTCATACGTGCTATACACGACGTTGGCTGACACGCCCGGCGCGTTTGTGCCGGCAGGCGGGTCCGCCCAAAAACTGACCGTGTCATTGACCCCCGACGTATTGAAGTCAATCTTCAACACAATCAAATGCACGTTGGTATTATCCAGCGCAACGGTGTTTCCCAATGCGCTGCCGCCGGTAGGTGACGTGCCGGCGCTGTTGACCGATCCCAAGCCAAACAAAGTTTGATTGGCGCTATAACCTCCGCGGAAACCTGCAAAAAGACTGGTGGTATTGTCCCCTTGCAAATAAACTCCCGCCCAATTCCCGCCGGAATCGCCACTGCCTTTGATCAGGAAACTCACATATTCCGTCCCGCTGGACAAGGTGCTTGAGAACGTCGCCAATGAACGGCCACTGCCATTATTAACCTGCTGCAGCGCGTTGTCGGCGGTCAGAAGATTTGAATAGGATAAGCCGGCAACGATGGTGGCGTTTCCCGTCGGAACGGTCCAACTGCCGGTGAATCCGCTGCCCGTCACGGGCGTTCCGCTCGCAAATGCGCCCAATCCATAATTGAAGGGTTCATAAGCCTGAGTGTCGGCGGCGGCGATATTTGCCAGCGCGCACATTGCGAGACCTGCTATTATTTTTCTCATACGATTAACTCCGATTTTTTTGTTGGTTGTTGGGTATCATTTTACTTCGTCACCAGCGATCCCCATGGTTCGCGATTTTCAAAATACATCATTGTTTCAAGCTCGTGCTTCTGGCCTGAAGCCAAGCCAAATCATCCGAATTGGGATCACGCAGCACATCGGTGGACAACGCGTTTATCATCTTCGGGTCTTTCCATTTTTTGATCTCGGCATGGCCATCGGCAAACGAAAGCCCGCCCGCATTGCCATGATAACTCGCCGGAATATCCACCCATTTGTTGTGCTGATTGGGGTCGCACACGAACCAGCCGTCGTTGATGCTGTTCGGATTCTCGTCAATGAACACCCAGCACATGGAGGGAACCGGCGAAATAATGTCCGACTGCTTCCGAAAATCCCGTAACACCATGGCGCCGCTATAAGGAATAATGGTATTCCAACTCGCCAGCGGATTCATCCAAGCGTTCATGGACATGCTGCGGACGGTTGGCGCGTTGAGAACTTGTTTTCGGTCCGCCGGACATTTATAGACGCCGATATTTTTGATATAGGAATAAAGCAGCCCTTGCTCGATGAACACGGAATTGGTGGCGGCAGAACCGGCGGCGGCATTGACCGCCCCCAGCGTCCATTGGGCATTCACGCCGCCTTGCAAATAACTCGCGTCAATCGGAGTTGTCGTGGTCGCGCCTTGACCGCCGGGTATGATTTTATCTGCGTTATCACTCGAATACATCACCCAACCAAGTTGAAGTTGCTTGAGATTGTTCATGCAACTGATGCCGTAAGCCTTGAGCTTGGCCCGCCCGAGCGCCGGCAACAGCAACGCGGCCAGAATCGCGATGATGGCGATGACCACCAGCAGCTCAATCAAAGTGAAACCTCTGTCATTTTTTTCCATCATCTCCATTTAAGCGATTAATCCAACAATGACGCCCCATTGGTTTTGTGCTTTTTATGTTCACAACCAGACATGTGTTTTCACATAGGGAATCTTTGAAGATTAACATCCTTTTTCAAACCGCCCAGCCCCCCAAGTGGGTAGTATTTGAATGATTGCGTAAGAAATGACGCCGATTTTTATTTCTCCTTCGCCGATTCACGGGTCATTGGCCGGCCGCTTCGGCAAGTCCTCGCGATTCACGACCCAGCCGTCGTTCAAAAATTGCGCGACGTTCGTGTTCGCCGCCAGACTCCATTTCGCGTTCCAACTCATGAAGAAAACCGCGCGCGGAAAATTCTTTTTCACGCCAGCCAAAAATCGCGTGTAATCATAACTGCCCGGCGGATCGGCGGATCCGTGCGGTCCGAATTCCGTAAAACCAAACGGCTTTTTGATTCGCGCGATTTCCGCGTAGCCGTGAACGTGATTTGTGTCCACGAAATCCGTGTAAGCGTCGAGGCCGACCAAATCCACATATTTGTCACCGGGATAATAAACAACGGTATTCGTGCCGTGGTTCGGCGCATAAACCCACAGCAGGTTATTCAATTTTTTGGTCGTGGTCAGATAATCAAATGTCTGCCGCCACAATTTTTTGAAAGTCTCCGGGTCTTTGCCGTCCCACCAAAACCAGTCGCCGTTCATTTCGTGAAATGGCCGCCACAAAACCACGACGCCGTTCGTTTGTAATTCCTGCAAACCGTTGGCGATTTCATCCAATTCATCCATCCAGCGTGCGTGCGTTGGCGAATTTGTGTCGAGCAATGAATTCAAATCAACATTCGTGTCGCGCAGGCCGTAATCGTCCGTCCGCGCCGGATTGTAAAGATGTGCGCTGACCGTCACCAATCCGCCTTGCCGCCAATACGCAATCGCGGCTTTATTTGGCGCATCGTGTGTAAAACTGATTCTGCCGAAATCCGCGTAATCAACGCCCAGAATCGCCGGCCAATGTCCGGTTTGATCATGGATTTTTTTCATCAACCGCAGATTCGCTTCGCTGCCGAAATTGGAAAACTGGCCGGACAACAAATGTTTGTCGGAACGCGATTCAAGATTTTGAAAATACTTGAGCACCGCGTGCGCCTGCGCGTTTGCTGACGGATTGGCGGGTGTTTCTGCCGCACCACAAGCGCAGGCCAAAACCGTCAGAATTAAAAAGGAAATGAATTTTCCCATGTGGCGTAGTCCTGTTTAACCCGCTGGTTGATTACTTCCAAGCCAAAAAAACTTGCAGTCGGGCAACCAGCGCGGTTAAACATCGTCCGTGGCGTTCAAAAAATTTCCAAAACAAACGCAAGGTGTCCAATTATTGCAACGTTCGCTCGCGCGCGGGCGGCTCGGCCACGCTTATTTGTTTGCGGGCGATTCCCTCGAAGAATTGGAATCACTCGCGCGCACGCTGGCAAAAACATTGAATTGCCAGAATCCAATTCAGCAAAACGGCGCGGCGATTGATTGCTGCGATGAATGCGCCAGTTGCCGCAAAATTGAAAATGGCCATCACGCGGACATCCATTGGGCGCGGCCGGAATCAAAATCACGTATCATTTCCGTCGAGCAAACGCGCGAACTCATGCGAGAAATCCAATTGAAACCAACCGAGGCGAAATTCAAAGTCGCGGTCATCGTCGGAGCCGACCGTTTGAACGCGCAAGCCGCCAACGCATTTTTGAAAACGCTGGAAGAACCGCCCGCGCAATCCGTTCTGATTCTGCTTTCGACCGAACCGCAGCGGATTTTGGAAACGATTTTGTCGCGTTGCCTGCGATTAAATTTTTTGGGCGATGGCAAACGCGAATTGAATCCTGCCGAGGCCGGCTGGCTGGAACAATTCAGTTCGCTCGCCGTGACCGAACAAAAAAGTTTGTTGGGGCGCTACCGTTTGCTTGACGCCTTGCTGAAAAAACTTGGTGAAATCCGCGCGCAAGTGGATGAATTGCTCACCGCGCGTTCGCCGCTGCAAAAATATGACGAGGTGGAAAAAGATTTGCGCGATAAATGGGAGGATGAACTAACTGCGGCGATTGAAGCGGAATATCGCCGCCAGCGCGCGGATTTGTTGCTGCTCGTGCAATGGTGGTTGCGCGACGTGTGGCTGCACACGCTTGCCGCCGGAAAGGAATTGCTGAATTTTCCGCAAATTTCCGGTGCGGAATCCGTCGCCAAAAAAATCACTTCGCGTCAGGCGCGAGACAATCTGCAAATCCTCGAACAAACGCAGCGCCTATTGCATACCAACGTGCAGGAAGCGCTCGCACTGGAAGTCGGTTTGTTGAAATTGAATCTTTGAAGTTGCGCTAAATTAATTTTTGGCTTTGCGTTTGGAGATTCAACTCATAACTTGCGGCCATGAAATCCATGAATTTCGTCTGCCGGATTCTTGTCACTCTTTTTCTAGCGACCTCAACTATCAATCTGCTCGCCACTGATGCTGAATTGCCGCACAAGAAATTGCTGCTCGATTTCAACTGGAAATTCCATCTGGGCGACGATTGGCCAAACGCGCTGCGGCTCGACAAAGCCGGCGCGAGCGGTGGCCCGGCTTCGCCAAAATTCAACGACGACGGCTGGCGCACGTTGAATCTGCCGCACGATTGGGTGATTGAACTGCCGTTCGACAAAAATGCCGACGGCAGTCACGGTTTCAAGCCGGTCGGGCCGGGTTTCCCGAAAAACAGCGTCGGCTGGTATCGCCGCACCTTCGATTTGCCTGCCAAAGATTCCGGCAAACGCATCTGGCTGGATTTCGACGGCTCGTTCCGCGACACGACGGTTTGGGTGAACGGCTGGCTCGTGGGGCGGCACGAAAGTGGTTATTACCCGTTTCGCTACGACATCACGGACATTGTGAACTTCGGCGGCACGAACACGATTGCGGTGAAAGTGGACGCGTCAAAATTTGAAGGCTGGTTTTACGAAGGTGCGGGCATTTACCGTCACGTCTGGCTGGAAAAAACGTCGCCGGTAGCGATTGCGCCGGATGGAGTTTTTGTGTGGAGTGAATTTAAAAATAACACCCCTGATTCTAATTGGCCAGTCAACCTCCGTATCCAAACCCAACTAAATAACACACGAACCAACCAAACTACTTCAATCTTGCAATGCGAAATAATTAGCCCAAACGGAGATTTAATTGGAAAAACTGTTCAAACGATTGATTTGAAACCACAGTCGGGAACACAAGCTAATTCAACAATTTATCTTTTCCCAACTAACAGTATTATCGAAATGCTCACCAGTTCTGGAGAAGATGCAGTTTCCCATTCAGTGATTCTTTGGTCGCCTGAAAATCCCAAACTTTACAAACTCGTTACCACAGTTGAAGTGGAAGGCAAAGTTGTTGACCGCAAGGAAACCGAATTTGGCATCCGCACCGTCGCGTTCGACAAAGACAAAGGCTTTTTGCTGAATGGTCAGCCTTACGAACTGAAAGGCACATGCAATCATCAGGACATGGCGGGCGTCGGCGCGGCGTTGCCGGATGCGTTGCAGTATTTTCGCGTCAAGAAACTGAAGGAATTCGGCGACAACGCGTATCGCACGTCTCACAATCCGCCCACGCCGGAATTGCTCGAAGCGTGCGACCGGCTTGGCATGATTGTGATGGACGAAAGCCGGTTGCTCGGCAGCGACGCGCAAAACATGGAGCGCTGGCAGACGCAGATTCTCCGCGACCGCAATCATCCGAGCGTTTGCATTTGGAGCATCGCGAACGAGGAATTTTCCGTGCAGGACACGCCGCAGGCCGCGAACGTCGCGCGCACGATGCAGGATTTCGTGAAGCAGCTCGACCCGACGCGTCCGGTGACTTACGCCTCGCCGGAAGGCGACGTGTTTGAAGGTGTCAATTCGGTGATTGAAGTGCGCGGCTGGAATTATCACGTTGGCGGTAAAATGGACCAATATCACGCGGAGCATCCTGACCAGCCGGAAGTCGGCACGGAACAGGCCAGCACGGTCAGCACGCGCGGCATTTATGCGAACGACAAAGTGCGCGGCTACGTCAGCGCCTATGACGACAATGCGCCGTCGTGGGCGCACACCGCCGAACATTGGTGGAGTTATTTTGACGCGCGCCCGTGGTTGAGCGGCGGATTTGTCTGGACGGGATTCGATTATCGCGGCGAGCCAACGCCGTATTCGTGGCCGTGCATCAACTCACATTTCGGCGTGCTCGACACCTGCGGTTTTCCGAAGGACAATTTTTATTACTACCAGTCGTGGTGGACGACGAATGTCGTTTTACATCTGTTGCCGCATTGGAATTGGCCGGGCAAGGAAGGTCAGGAAATCCGCGTGGACGCCTTGAGCAATTGCAAAGCGGTGGAATTGTTTTTGAACGGCGCGTCGCTCGGTAAACAGACGCTGCAGAAGGATTCAAAATTGACGTGGCAGGTGAAATACACGCCGGGAACCTTGTCGGCAAAAGGCTTTGACGACGCCGGAAATGTCATCGCGCAAACGAAAGTGGAGACAACCGGCGAACCAACGCAAATCCAACTCACGCCCGACCGCAAAATCATCAACGCGGACGGCGAAGACGTGAGCGTGTTCACCGTTTCCGCGCTGGATGCGCAAGGCCGCGTCGTTCCCGTGGCAATGAACAAAATCAATTTCAATTTGAGTGGAGCCGGAAAAATCCTCGGCGTCGGCAATGGCGACCCAAGCTGCCACGAGCCGGACACATTTGTGATGGCATCGCCGGTGAAAGTAATTCCGTTCAACGACTGGCGCTGGCATTTGACCGACGACGTGAAAAATCCAAACCTTGCCGAATTCAAGGCTGATTTTGCCGATTCAGGCTGGGATACCGCTTCATCGGAAGGTGAAGCGTCGCAACTGGCGCAAAATCTGGCCGGCATTTTCCGGCAGCACATCCATTTGTCGGCGGAAGATTTGGCCAGCTCCGCCATTGAAATCCAATTCGGACGCATTGACGATTTGGGCTGGATTTATGTGAACGGTCAGCGCGTCGGTGAATCGCGTGATTGGTCGGCTTCGCCGGCGTTTGAAATCAAGAAATTTTTGCACGAAGGCGACAATGTCGTCACGGTGGGCGTGCAAAATATCGCGAGCGGCGGCGGAATCGGTCTCGGTGTGTATTTGCAAATCGCCGGTCAGCCGATTAAACCGGAATGGTCGCGCAGTCTGTTCAATGGTTTGGCTGAAGTCATCGTGCAATCCACGAAAGACGCGGGCGAAATCCAATTGACGGCGGGCGCGGATGGGTTGAAATCCGCCACGGCGACGATTCAAACGATGGCAGTCACGACGCGTCCATTTGTTCCGTAAGTTTCGCGCGCGACGAAAATTATTCGTCATCCCAATCCAAATCTTCAATCTCCAGAAATCCGTGTAATTGCCGGATGCGCGTGGGATGGCGCATTTTGCGGAGCGCCTTGGCTTCGATTTGCCGGATGCGCTCGCGCGTGACGTTGAATTGGCCGCCGACTTCTTCGAGCGTGCGCGCATTGCCGTCGCCCAGACCGAAACGCAATTCCAAAACTTTTCGCTCGCGCTCGTTCAAGCTGCACAGCACGTCGCCCAGTTTGTCCTTGAGCAGACTGAAACTGGTGATGTCGAGTGGATTGTCCGCGGCTTTGTCTTCGATGAAATCGCCGAAGTTCGCGTCTTCACTGTCGCCGACCGGCGATTGCAGTGAAATTGGTTGTTGCGCCATTTTCAAAACGGCGCGGATACGGTCAACGGGCATCTGCATATCCTCGGCAATTTCCTCCGGCGTCGGTTCGCGGCCAAAATCCTGCAACAATCTTTTTTGCGAACGCATCAGTTTGTTGATAATTTCAATCATGTGGACGGGAATGCGAATCGTGCGCGCCTGATCGGCAATTGAGCGCGTGATGGCCTGACGAATCCACCACGTCGCGTAAGTGGAAAATTTGTAGCCACGACGGTATTCAAATTTTTCCACGGCTTTCATCAATCCCATGTTGCCCTCCTGAATCAAATCGAGAAAGGACAGGCCGCGATTCGTGTATTTCTTGGCGATGGAAATGACGAGCCGCAGATTAGCTTCGACCATTTCTGTTTTGGCCTGCAACGCTTTGGTGGAAAAATCGCGCAGCCGGTCAAACGCCACGAGAAAATCCGCGACCGGCATCCGCACAAATTCTTCGAGCGCGCGGATTTTGCGTTTCTCGGCTTCGACCAAATGCTGCTGTGCGCTGGATTCGCGCTGCGCCTCGGCTTCGGCCAGCGCGCGCAAACTGTATTGCAATT
>DASZXH010000035.1:0-9786 GCA_035545995.1 Verrucomicrobiia bacterium | reverse complement strand
CAACGGGGTGATTACGTGGACGCCGACGGAAGCGCAGGGACCGAGCACGAACGCGGTGACGACGGTGGTGAGCGACGGGAGCTTGAGCGCGACGAATCAGTTTGAAGTGGTGGTCAACGAAGTGAACACGGCGCCGGTGCTTTTCTTGCCGCCGAATACGAACATTGTGGAATTAACGGCATGGAGCGCGCAGGCAACCGCCACCGATTCTGACATCCCGGCAAATCCATTGACATTCAATTTGATTTCCGGTCCTGCCGGCTTGACCGTGACAACCAACGGTTTGATCAGTTGGACGCCAACGGAGGCACAGGTGTTGAACACTTACACTGTGACAATTAGCGTAACAGATACCAATCCTTTCGCCGTGAACGCGACTTCGTTGAGCGCGACAAATAGTTTCCAAATCACCGTCAACGTCGCGACGAATGATTTCCGCATCCTGTCCATCACGATTTCCAATAACGTCGCTTTGGTGACGTGGACGTCGGTTTCCAACAATTTTTATCGGTTGCAATACACGGACAATTTGAACGGCACAAATTGGAATGATGTTTCCCCGGACATTTTGGCGACCAACCAGACCACGAGCATGACCAATGCGCTTGGCAATTCAACACAGCGATTCTATCGCGTCATGCTGGTGCAATATGCAAATCTGGCTCGCCCGCTTATTGAATCCATTTCAATCACCAACGGAGTGGCCGCGATTAATTGGACCACGGTCGCCGGTCACACTTATCGGCTGCAAAGCAAGAACGGTTTGGCCGATTCCAATTGGAATGATTCGCCGCCGGACATTTTAGCCAATAATTCAATCACGAATTCAACGGATGCCGTCGGCGTTTCAACGCAAAAGTTCTACCGGGTGTTTGTCGTGCATTGAAACAATTCGCGGAAACTGTTTTCGAGCTTGATTGAATCGGCTTTAACTCCGGGGAAATCCAACCATGCAAATAAACGTCATTGAATATTTTGAACGTGGCGCTTTGTTGAAATGCAAAAACAAAGTCGCGGTCAAAGACCAAACCGGTGAATTTACGTTTGGTCAAATCGGACACTTCGCCAAAAATTGTGCTGCGTTGCTATTGAAACGCGCCGACCTCATCCGGCGGCCAATTCCCGTTTTTCTGCCCAAGAGCGCGCAAAACATCGTTGCTGACATCGGCATCCTTTACAGCGGCAACGCCTACGCCAATCTTGACATCAAATTGCCGGCGCAACGCCTCAAGGCGATGCTGGATAATTTGAATCCCGCTATTATCGTCACTTCCGCCGCCCACGTCGCTGCATTGAGCGCGCTCGGCATTTCCGAAGAAAAATTTTTGCTCGTTGAGACGGCAATGGTTGGCGAAACATTTTACGACAACGCTGCCTTGCTGAAACGTTTGGACTCAATCATTGACACCGACCCGTATTGCGTCATTCACACATCCGGCTCGACCGGTGTTCCCAAAGGCGTCGCGCTGAACCATCGCAACACAATTGATTTTGCCGATTGGGCGTTCGAGCGGCTCGGCTTGGACGGCAGCGAAATCATGGGCAGCCTCGCGCCGATTTATTTCGACGCCTACACGTTGGAGTTTTGCGCGATGCTCGCCAAAGGCGCGACGATGATTGTCGTGCCCGACCATTTGGCGGCGTTTCCGGTGAAGCTCGTCGAATTCGTCGCCGCCAATCCCATCAATTTTATTTTCTGGGTGCCGACCATCATGGTCAACATCGCCAATCAGGATTTGTTCGCCAAAATAAAACTGGATCGCCTCAAAAAAATTCTTTTCATCGGCGAAGTTTTCCCGACCAAACATTTGAACTACTGGCGTCGGCATTTGCCCGGCGCGATGTTCGTGAACCTTTACGGCCCGATTGAAATCACTGTCGCCTGCACGTATTACATCGTTGACCGCGAATTTTCCGACGATGAAAAATTGCCCGTCGGTTTTCCGATGCGAAACACGGAAATTTTGGTTCTCAACGAGAACAACCAATTGGCAAAGGCGGACGAACAGGGCGAGATTTGCGTGCGCGGCAGTTCGCTGGCGTTGGGTTATTGGAACAATCCAGAACGCACGGCCAAAGGCTTCGTTCAAAATCCGCTCAACCCGCATTACCCGGAATTGATTTATCGCACCGGCGATGTTGGTTATTGGAACAATCGCGGCGAAATCATGTTTCTGGGCCGGAAAGATTTTCAAATCAAACACCTCGGCTACCGCATCGAACTGGGCGACATCGAGCACGCCGTGCTGCAAGTGGACGGCGTCCGCAATGCCTGCGTCGTCTATAATCAGGAGAAAAAAGAGATTATACTTTTCTACGAATCCGAAACGGAAAAACCGGCGGCATTTCTGCGCGAACGGCTTTTGACAGTGATTCCCAAGTATATGTTGCCAACCGTATTTCATTGGATGGAGCTTATGCCGCGCAATCCCAACGGCAAAATTGACCGGGCAAAATTAGTGGTGGCGGCGCAATGACGAAACAACGGGTCAAACCTGAAAGCATTGTCATCATTGGCACGGGGCGTCTGGCGGCCAATTGTGTCGAAGCTTGCTTGGAACATTCGTTGTCAGTTCTGTGCCTTGAGTCAGAACAATTGATGTTTTCGCCGCTGGCGTCGTTGTGCCGCAAACGCGGCGTGGAATATCGCCCAGCGTTTGAACGGCAGATGCTCACGGATTTTTTTCTTCGTATTGACAAGCCAACGCTTGTGGTCAGCGCTTTCAATTACTATATTTTTCCCGCGAGCGTGTTGGAGAATCCGGTTTTGAACGTGGTCAATTTTCACAACTCGCTGTTGCCTCGTCATCGCGGACGCAATGCGGCGACATGGAGTATTTTTAATCAGGACGCGGTTGCAGGAATTACTTGGCATCAGGTGCAAGCCCGCGTGGATACCGGCGAAGTCATTATTGAAAAGGAAATTCCCATCGGCACGGACACGACGGCAATGGATTTGACTCTAAAATCACTGGACCTCGCCGCTCAAGCATTTCGGGAAATACTTCCGGCTTTGCTGACGGGTTCATATTCGGTTCAGCCGGTTTCGCGAACGGACGGAGCAAGTTATCATCGCTCGACTGAAGTTCCCAACGACGGCTGGCTTGATTTAGGCTGGAGCTTCGCTCGGATTTATGCTTTTTTGCGGGCGCTGGATTACGGGAAATTCAGAATTCTTCCGCCGCCGCGGTTGCGATTGTTGGGGCGCGAATTGACGATTACGAATTATCGGTGGCAGCGGCAACCGGCGCCGGCTAATGCAACCAATACAATCGAATTGAATGGAAACATTCTCCAATTACGGTCAGGTGGGGCTGAACTTTCAATGACGTGCGAAGAAAGCAAACAGGATTCAAAGCATGAATGAATTGATTGAAGTGTTAAAAACGATTCGCCCGGAAGCGGATTTTGCCAATTCAAAGGATTTTATTGAGGACGGTTTGCTGGATTCGTTCGACGTGGTGACATTGGTTGCGGCCTTGGACAAAAAATATGGAATTTCCATCCCGGGTGATGCCATCGTGCCCGAAAATTTCAAAGACGTTCAATCCATTGGCGGGCTTTTGAAGAAATGTGGTGTCAACGCATGAAGTTCACCTTTCATCGCAAGCGTATTGCCGGGTTATTGACCGTGGTGCCTGCGCGAGAGAAATGTTTTCTCGAGGAGATGCACAATTTCAATTTTCCCGAATCCCGTTCGCTCAAGCTCAAAGAAGTGATGGGTTTTGACAAACGCCGAGTCGTTGAACCCGGCGTGTGCGTCTCTGATTTGGCGGTGTTCGGTTTACATCATTTGTTTGACAAGGGATTGCTCAAGCCCGACGAGATTGACGCGTTGATTCTCGTCACACAATCGCCGGATTATTTCATGCCGCCGACCAGCAATGTCATTCAAGGGCGTCTCAATTTGAAGCAGGACATGATTTGCTTGGACATCAGTCAGGGCTGCGCGGGGTTTGTCATCGGACTCATGCAGGCGTTCATGTTGCTGGAACAAGAAAGCGTCAAGAAAGTCGTTCTCATCAACGCCGATGTGCTCAGCCGCAAGACCTCGCCCAAAGACCGGAATATCCGTCCGCTCATCGGCGACGCGGCTGCCATCACACTGGTCGAGCGCGACACGGAGGATTCAATCATTCATGCGCGGCTCAAAATGGATGGTCGTCGCGCCAATACGTTAATTGTTCCCGCCGGCGGAATGCGTATGCCCGCCACGCCCGAAACTGCCATGCTGGAAGATGTGGGCGACAACAATTTGCGCGCCAAAGACCACTTTTACATGGACGGCACGGAAGTGTTCAACTTTGTGCAAGTCGAAGTGCCGCCGTTGATTGATGAATTGCTTGCCGATGCCGGGCGGTCTGCCGCGGATATGGATTATTTTTTATGTCATCAGCCGAACCGTTTCATGTTGCAAAAACTGGCGGATAAAATGAAAGTGCCGCACGACCGGATGCCAAACAATTTGGTGGAACGTTTCGGTAACACCAGTGGCGCGACGATACCCATGGTCATTACCTGTAATTTGGCCGAACGTTTGGAACGGGAAAAGCTGTATGTATGCCTGGCCGGTTTTGGCGTCGGCCTGACTTGGAGCGCGATGTTGCTCCAACTGAATAAAGTTCATTTCAACCACATCATCGAATACAAATAAAAATTATGAACAAACCTGAATTCTACCAAAGACTGGCGGAAATCCTCGACGCTGAAGAGGTGAAACCAGAAAACGTTCTCAAGGACTTTGAAGGTTGGGACTCGCTGGCTGTCCTTTCCGTTTTGGCCATGGCCGACGCGAAATACGGCGTTTCGATAAAGGCAGAGGAGATTCGCGCCATCAATACGGCGGAAGAACTGGCGAACCTGATCGCCTCAAAACAAAAATAATTGCCACGCGAAACTGATGCGGTCAATGGCCGGCCCAAAAGCAAAAATGCCTGAACCAATCTGACGGCATAAAAATCAACGCGGATGAAACACATATTCAGAAACAAAAAAATCAGTGCCGCAGTTACAGTGGTGCCCAAGGAGGAGCGTCGCTTTGATGATGAATATCCAGGATACAAACTCACCGAAGAAAAGGCAAAAAAATTCAAGAAAATGATGGGTGTGGACCGGCATCGCATCGCTGCGCCAGATGTGACGGCTTCGGACCTTTGCCTGTTCGGAACCCGTTGGCTGCTGAATCAAGGTCTGTTGAAGAAGGAGGAAATCGGCGCAGTGCTGTTTGTGTCGCAGACGCCGGATTATTTTATTCCGCCCACGAGCAATGTGCTGCAAGGCGCGCTGGGATTAAGCCATGACGTGATTGCGCTGGACATCAATCAGGGTTGCACGGGTTTTCTGGTGGGATTGTTGCAAGCTTTCCTGATGCTCGAAATACCTTCGATGCGCAAAATTTTGTTGCTCAACGGAGACACCTGCTCCAAACAAATGAGCCGCTTCAACCGCATCAATTACCCGCTGACGGGCGATGCCGGCTCCGCGACCATCATCGAACGGTGCGAGGAAGACAACCCGATTTTCTGCCTGATGAACATGGACGGCACGCGCCATCAGGCGTTGATGATTCCGGCGGGAGCATACCGGCAGCCGTCAACGCCCGAAACGCTCGTGCCGCGCGAAGTGGAAGAAGGCGTCGTGCGTTCACTGCAACACATGCAAATGGACGGCCCGGCGATTTTCAATTTTACAATGGAAGATATTCCCAAACAAATCGAAGCGGCGCTCAATTTTTCCGGCGATTCGCGCGAGTCAATTGAGTATTTTTTGTTACACCAGCCGAACGAGTTCATTCTCAAGCAAATGACCGCCAAAATGAAGATTGAACCGGCCAAATTGCCGTCCAACATCGTGGGTATTTATGGCAACACCAGTTCCGTGACCGTTCCGCAGAACATGGCGCATAATTTTGGAGTCGAACTGGAACAAAAATCGCACCGCGTGCTGATGTCGGCTTTTGGCACGGGATTAAGCTGGGCGACGATGGTGATGAATCTGGGGCCGTTGGCGGCTTGCAAGATTATGGATTACGAACCGGCCTGATTGGGGCGCATGGGTGAAACTTGCACATTGATTACGGGCGCGGCGTCTGGTTTTGGCCGGAATATCGCGCAGCGACTTGCGGCTTCCCGCAGACTGCTGCTTGCCGATTTGAATTCGGAAAGACTGGAAATGACGCGAAATGCCTGCGACAACCCCGAACGCCATTTTTTGTGGGTGCGGGATTTAAGCCAGTTGAACGGAATTGGCGACGAACTGGCTACTTTGTTGGCGGCAAAGGAAATTTACATTGACCATTTCGTTCATTCGGCGGGCGTTTTCGGAGTCCAACTGGCGCGCGCCAATGAAATGACGTTTGTGGACCGGCTATTCAGCGTCAATCTATTCTCGGCGATGGAAATTATCCGGCCATTGGTTCAGAAAAGAGTGAATAAAGGCGCGTTGCGAAGCATCACGTTTATTTCCAGCATCAATAGCCGTTTGGGCGCGAGCGGCTATTACGCCTATGCCGCGAGCAAGGGCGCGGTGAACGCGCTGTCGCTCAATCTGGCCGTGGAACTGTCGCCGACGGTGCGCGTCAACTCGATTTTGCCAAGCGTCGTTGGAACGGAAATGAACGAGGAACTGTTTGACAATCCTGAATTTGTGGCGTCCATGCGAGCCTCTCACCCGTTGGGTTTGGGACGTTCCGAGGACATCGCCGATGCGGTGGAATTTCTGATTTCCGACCGCGCACGCTGGATTACCGGGCAGGAAATTGTCGTGGACGGCGGCAGAACGGCCAGCAAATAAACCGGCGCAAATGAGCGAAACCTACACACTGATTACGGGCGCGTCTTCGGGATTTGGCCGGAGCATTGCTCAAAGGCTTGCGCCTTCACGAAGATTGATTCTCGTCGGCAGGAACGCGGAGAGGTTGGAATTGACGCGAAGCAAATGTGAGGCGCCGGAACGACATCTTTTGTGGGCGCGGGATTTGAGTCGGCTGGAGGGAATCGGCGACGAACTCGCGGTGCTGCTGGAAACAAAAGAAATTATCATTGACCATTTCGTCCACTCGGCGGGCGTGTTGAGTATTCAGTATGCACGCGCCGTCGAAATGACATCGGTGAAACAATTGTTCAATGTGAATGTATTTTCCGCGATGGAAATCATCCGACCATTGACGCAAAAAAAAGTGAACCACGGTGCGCTGCGCAGCGTCACGTTCATTTCCAGCATCGCCACCCGCGTGGGCGCGGCGGGTTATTCCATTTATGGCGCGAGCAAAGGCGCAGTGAATTCACTGTCGCTTTCTCTGGCCGTCGAGCTGGCGCCGGCGGTGCGCGTCAACGCCGTTTTGCCCGGAATTGTCGGAACGGAAATGAACACGGAACATTTTGCCAATCCTGAATTTGTGGACTTTGTCCGTAAAACGCACCCGCTCGGTTTGGGACAACCTGAAGACGTAGCGGACGCAGTGGAATTTTTGGCTTCCAACCGCGCGCGCTGGATTACGGGACAAGAAATTGTCGTGGACGGCGGCAGAACGGTTTTTTCCCCTCCTCGTTCATGAAATTGATTTTTTCATCGAGCGCGTTGAAACGGTCCCGTCCGGCATTGGAAGAATTGTTGTTCTTTAATCCCCGGCAATCGCGTGTGCGCGACGGCATCGTTCATTCGCTGGAACAATTCGGTCATCCACGCATCGAGGAAACGTCCGATCGCTTGTCCGTTCGGGTGGGAGAATCCGAAGCGCAAACCATTTTTGCCTTTGATCAGGATCGCCCTGGTAACGACCCGATTGGTGTCGTGATTTTTGTCCGAACCTCAACCGCTGAAATGGTGGTCATGCACGTGGCGGTGCATTCGGATTATCAATTACAGAATCGCTACGCGGATTTGGGGCTGGGCTTCATTCTCCTTGAAAAAGTCAGGGAAATCGCCTCGCGAATCGTGGGTGTGCGACAGGTCACGTTGCATTACCGGCGGGAAATTGTCATAAAAATTTAACAAACTTAAAATTGATGCGACACAATCTCCACGCGGAAGATTTTAATTTGCGCCTGCGTCCGGTCGAAATGGAGGACTCCGCCTTCATCGTGTGGCTTCGCAATCTCGAACATGTCAAAGGTCGCGTGGGCGATTCCGCCGCCGATTTGGCAAGTCAGGAAACATGGCTGGAAAATTATTTTGCGCGCGAGGGAGATTATTATTTCATCGCCGAAACGCCCGGCGGTATTCCATTGGGCACGCATGGCATTTACGACGTGAAAGGAACCAGCGCGGAAAAAGGGCGGCAAATCATGCGCCCGGAATTATTTGGTGCCGGTGTGCCGGTGGCAATATTGGCGACGGATTTGGCGTTTGAAGAATTAGGCTTGAGCGAAGTGCGAAGCAATTGCGTGTCCACGAATTTTCCGGTTCATTCGCTCCATCGAAAATCGGGATTCAAACAAGTCGGCGTTTTGCGCGCCGCCCAGATGATTGACGGCAAGCCGGTGGATTTGATCCAGTTCCTGCTCACACCGGCGGATTGGCTCAAAGTGCGCGAACAACTCGTGCCTTTGGCCCGGATTGCCGGAACGCAGATTTTGGAATGGGAAAAAACGCAGATTGGCCAACGCCAGCCGTGGATGAAAGACGAAACGGCAAAATCTGATTGAGATTATGGAATTAGCCCAATGCCGCATCATTGAATTGCCGAAAATCGCCGACCCACGCGGCAATCTGACTTTCATCGAAGGTGAACGTCACGTGCCGTTTGCCGTCAAACGCATTTTTTATTTGTATGACGTACCCGGCGGCGCCGAGCGCGGCGGCCACGCGCTCAAAATTTGCCATCAATTTGTCATCGCCATGTCCGGCAGCTTCGACGTGATTCTGGATGACGGGCGCGAAAAAAAACGGGTTCATTTGAACCGCTCGTATTACGGCCTGCATATTCCGCCGTTGATTTGGCGCGAGATTGATAATTTTTCCTCCGGCGCGGTTTGTCTGGCGCTGGCGTCGGAATCTTACAGCGAAGCCGATTATTTTCGAGATTACACCGAATTTCTCAAGGCGGTGAAAGTTTGACGAATGAAAGTTCCCTTTCTGGATTTTGTTGGGCCTTACGAGGAATTGAAGGCCGAATTGGACGAGGCGTATTTCCGTTTCATGCGCTCAAGCTGGTATGTTTTGGGCAAGGAAGTTGAAATGTTTGAGCAGGAATTCGCCGAATTCTGCGGCGCGAAATTCTGTGTCGGCGTGGGCAACGGATTGGAAGCATTGCATTTAATTCTTCGCGCTTACGACATTGTCGCGGGCGACGAAGTGATTGTGCCGTCGAACACTTACATCGCCACTTGGCTGGCGGTTTCTTACGCGGGCGCGACGCCGGTGCCAGTTGAGCCGGATGAAAAAACATTCAATCTTGACCCCAGAAAAATTGAAGCCGCCATCACGCCGAAAACAAAGGCCATTTTGCCCGTGCATCTTTACGGTCAACCAGCGGACATGGACCCGATTCTCGAAATCGCGCGCAAATATAAATTGAAAGTCATCGAAGACAATGCGCAAGCACAAGGTGCGCGCTACAAAGGCCGGCGCACCGGCGCGCTCGGCGACGCGGCGGGCAACAGTTTTTATCCCGGCAAAAATCTTGGCGCTTTTGGCGACGCCGGTGCGGTGACGACCAACGACGCCAAACTTGCCGAAAAAATCCGCGTGCTGCGCAATTACGGCTCGCAGAAAAAATATTTTAACGAAGTCAAAGGCTACAATTCTCGACTGGACGAACTGCAAGCCGCTTTTCTGCGCGTGAAG
>DASZXH010000034.1:0-40277 GCA_035545995.1 Verrucomicrobiia bacterium | reverse complement strand
TTCCATTGTTCATAAGTGGCAGGATCCCAACACCTACACTCCGCAAAATTTTGGCGTGGGTCAAGGTCAAGGCAGTGGCGGCGTCTTCAAACCGCCGCATGATGACGTTGATTGTTTCTATTTGGCACCGTTGACGTCCGCGCCGCGCTAACAAGTGGGAGTAAAAGTTTTTATTTTATCGTCGTGCAAAGTCGTCCTGTCTTTTTAGCGATTGTTGGTTTGGTTGTTCCGCTGACGATTCAACCTGCCTTTGCGCAAGCGAACCTTGATCTTTACACCGACAGCCTCGTTAACGGTTTTCAAAACTGGAGTTGGGCAACGGTTAATACGGAAACCAATGCACCGGCGCCGGTTCATTCGGGCAGCTATTCCATCAGTGTCAGCACTGCAAATTATTCGGCGCTTTATCTGGAGCATCCGAATTTTGACACCAGTCCTTATGCCAGTTTGAGTTTTTGGATCAATGGCGGTTCCAGTGGCGGACAAAAAGTGCAGGTCGCGGGGCTGTTGGATAACACGGGTCAGACCGCTTATTCATTGGGCACTTTGCCGGCGAATACCTGGCAGCAAATTGTCATTCCGCTGTCGGCATTGAATGTAAATGACAAGTCGAATTTCACCGGCATCTGGATTCAGGGAAGTGTGAGCGCGACGCAACCAACGTTTTACGTGGATGACATTCAATTGGTAGCTGCGCCTGCGCCGGCGGTGGTTCATCTTGAAGTCAATGCCGGGCAGATTTTGCGCACCGTGGACGCGCGGCATTTCGGAATTAACACCGCGACGTGGGACGGTTACCTCGGCAATGCACAGACGCTTCCATTGCTTGAAGAAATGGGAAGTCTGACGTTGCGCTGGCCGGGTGGCTCGACTTCCGACCAATATCATTGGGCGAGCGACGCTTCAGGAAACGCCACGTTCAGGAACATCGCCACCAATCTGCCGGGCGCGCAGGTTTTTACCACCGTCAATTACGGCAGCGGCACGGCGGCGGAAGCGGCCGGCTGGGTGCTGGCGGCGAACGTCACGAATCATTGCGGTTTCAAATACTGGGAAATCGGCAACGAATGTTACGGCACATGGGAATATGATTTGCATTCGCTGGCGCACGATCCTGCCACTTACGCTTCCAACGCCGTGAGTTACATTCAGCAAATGAAAGCCGCCGATCCGACCATCAAAGTCGGCGTTGTGATTGTGCCGGGCGAGGACAGCAGCGTGAACGATCAAAATGTCGCCGCCACCAACTCGCGCACCGGCCAGATTCATTACGGCTGGACGCCGGTGATGCTGGCGACGTTGAAAAATCTTGGCGTCACGCCCGATTTTGCCATCTACCATTTTTACGACGAATATACACCGACGAATTGGGAGCCAAATTCACCGGATAGCGACGCGCTCCTGTTGCAGGTGGCCGGAACTCCGTCTGCGGCATGGACGGATTGGGCGAGCGCCGCCGCGAACTTGCGCCAGCAAATCAACGATTACATGGGAGCTGCCGGAACAAATATCGAACTGGTTTGCACCGAAAACAACAGCGATTCCGGTGCCGGTTTCGGCCGACAATTGACCAGCGTCGTCAACGGACTTTATCTGGCCGACAGTTCCTGCCAGCTCATGAAAACCGAATTCAACGGCTACCTTTGGTGGGATTTGCGCAACGGGCCAAACAGCCAGGGCACGTTTGACCCGACCATTTACGGCTGGCGCACTTACGGTGACGAAGGCGTTATCAACGGCGCGTCCGGCCGTTATCCCACGTTTTACGCGGAGAAAATGCTGAAGTATTTTGCGCGTCCCGGCGACTACGTGCTGGATGCGTCGAGCGATTATCTTTTGCTTTCGGCTTACGCGATTCATCGCACCAACGGCGCGCTCACGATGCTGGTCATCAACAAGGACGCGACGACCAATTTCAACACGCAGATTGCGCTGAACGGTTTCGTTCCGTTGGCGAACGCGACGATTCAATCTTACGGAATTCCGCAGGACGAAGCCACGCGCACCAACGCCGCCGCTGAATTGCAGGACATCGCAACGACCAGTTTTTCAAACGCGAGCGCGAATTTTAATTATTCATTCCCGCCGTATTCACTGACCTTGTTCACGTTTTCACCGGCGGCGCCGCAGTTGCAATCATCCTTGAATTCAGATGGTGAGCTTGTCCTTCAATTACAGGGGCAATCCAAAGTGCCTTACGTCATTCAAACGTCAACGGACTTGGTCAATTGGACATCCGTTTCAACCAACATTTCCGGCAGCGGATTGGTCAATCTGACCAATTCGATTTCATCGGATGCCGCCGCGCAATTCTGGCGCGCCGTGTGGCAGCCTTAAAGCGATTGGTTTTGCTTGATTAGCTTGCAGCGTTGCTCGACGCAGATTTTTGAGCGTCTTCCATCTTCCGGCGTGTTCCAGACATAATCCAAAAGTTTGTCCACCGTGCTGGTTGCCACGTGCGTGCGCGTGTCCGACGAGCCGTAATAAATGAAAACGTCGCCGTTCGCGCGCGCGACCCAGCCATTCGCAAATAAAACGTTTGAAACATCGCCGACACGTTCCTCATTTTCCGGCGCCATGAAATAGCCGCCGGGCGTTTTGATGACTTTCATCGGGTTGTTCAAATCGCACAGAAAAATGTAAAGAACGTAACGCATTCCGGCGGCGGTGTTGCGAACGCCGTGCGCCAGATGCAGCCAGCCTTTTTTGGTTTTAATCGGTGCGGGGCCAAGTCCGTTTTTGCCTTCCTTGATGGAATGATAAAATCGCGGGTCAATGATTTGTTCCTTGCCGATGGCCGCGTTGGCGATGTCGTCGCACAGTCCCCAGCCGATGCCATCGCCGGAGCCGGTCGCCGCGAAATCGGTCATCGGGCGCGTGTAAAAAGCGTATTTGCCGCTGACGAATTCGGGATGCAAAACGCAATTGCGCTGATGCAACGAATTTGTTTTCAAATCCGGCAGGCGTTCCCATTTCACCAAATCTTTTGTCCGCGCGATGCCGCAACGCGCGATGGCGGCGGAAAGGTCGGCGGGTTTGGAATCGTCGTGTCGTTCGGCGCAAAATAGTCCATAAATCCAGCCGTCTTCATGACGCACGAGCCGCATGTCATAAAGGTTGGTTTCTTTGTCGTCCAGTTCGGGCATTTGTACCGGATAATCCCAAAACCGGAAATTATCCACGCCGTTTTTGCTTTCGGTGACTGCGAAAAAAGATTTGCGGTCCCAGCCTTCGACGCGCGCCATCAGCACAATGTTTTTATTCCACTCCAGCGCGCCGACGTTGAAAACGGCGTTGACGCCCAATCGCGTCATCAAATAAGGATTGGTTTTGGGGTTGAAATCGTAGCGCCATTCCAACGGCGTGTGTTCGGCGGTCAACACGGGATTTTCATAACGGTCGAAAATGCCGTTGCCGTTTTTTTGCGGGCGATTGCGAAGTCGTAGCAATTTTTCATGTTCGCTTTTCAGAGATTTGAGTTTTTGCGTAAATGCGTTTTTTTTCATTTCTTAAATTTTATTTTGTGACGGATTCAATTTGTTTAAGGCGGCGCAAGGTTTCCAGACAGGCGCGGGAATTATGATAGGGACATTTCCATTCGCTGACTTTTGGCCGGGTCAAATCGGGTTTTCCATTTTCGTCAATGCGCCAAAACCAGTCGCCGTGCGCGCGATCAACCAGATGTTCGAGAATGAACTGCCAGACGTTTTTCGCGGCGTTGAAAAATGTTTCATCGCCGGAAATCTGGAAGGCGTTGAGAAAACCGACGACGGCCTCGGCTTGCGGCCACCATTCTTTGCCGGAATCAATGATTTGTCCGTCGCGGCCTTCGTAAAAAATGCCGCCGTCGTGGTCCATGCCTTCGCGCAAAACCGTGTCGGCGATTTTCGAAGCGATGGCGCGAATGCGTTGGAGCAGGGGAGCGTCGTCCAAAACTTCGGCGGCTTCCGACAGCAGCCACGCCGCTTCGATGTCGTGGCCAAAAGTGTAACCATCCGAGCGCACGTTCCAACGCTCGTCAAAAAAGTGGCGCAAATGGTTTGTGCGCGAATCGAGAATTTTGTCGGCGAACACATCCAGCAATTCGCGCAGACGATTTTCGACGCGCTCATTTTTCCAGACGCGATAAAGATTGGTGAAGGCTTCCAGAACGTGCAGATGATTGTTCATGGATTTTTTTTCGGCCATGTCTTTTTCGCTCAAGCTGGCGTTTTCCGCCGGCGACCAATCGCGTCGGCAAACTTCAAAGTAACCGCCGTTTTGAGAATCGTGCGCGTGGCGTTCGATGAGTTCAAACAATTCCACGGCGCGGTCGCGCGCGGCGGAATCGCCGAAGGCCAGATAAAATTCGGACAGCGCATAAATGCAAAAGGCCTGGCCATAGATTTTTTTGGAATCGTCCAGAATTTTCCAATCATCGGTCAATTGCCAGAACGCGCCGCCGTTTTTTGAATCCCAGAAATGTTTGGTGATTATTTCATAAGCGCGTTCGGCCATTTCCTTGTAGATTTTTTCGGGCGATTCGCGATGAACGGCGGAAAATGTCCAAAGAATGCGGCTGTTGAGAATCAGCCCTTTGGGTTTTGTCCGGTCAACTTTTGAATCGTTGTCCAGCCACGCGAGCCAGCCGCCTTGTTCACGGTCGCGCGCGGCGTCGCTCCAAAACGGCAAAATGTGTTCGTAAAGTTGTTTGCGAACGCTTTCGGAGAAATCTGCAAGAACGGTTTGATTCATTTACGCGCGCGCCGGTTTTTCCAGTTTGTCATACCAATTGAATTTCAGGAAAACGGAAGTCACAATCCAAAGCGCGAGTGTTCCGAACACCCAATTCCAGTTTCGCAGCACAAGGTAAATTGGCAGCGTGACCATCGCCAATTGCCAGAGGATGCCGACGAGGACATTGATGCAATCGCGCCCGAAATCCCGATTGGGCTGGAACGCCGGGTCTTCCTGCAGGACTTTGGTTTTGATGGGTCCCCAAAATCCCCAAGGCCGGACGTTTTTGTAAAAGTTTTTCAGGATGGCGTCGTCTTCCGGTTTACTCAAATAAGTTCCCAGCAGACAGCCGATGACCGACAAAATGAAAATGACGGGAAAGGAATAAAGCGCGTTGACGCTGTGACCGGCGATTTGATTCAACGATTCCGGCACGAACATGGCGCTGACGATGCCAATCATCATGCCCCAGAAATAGCCCCAGCCGTTGAACCGCCACCAAATCCATTTGAGCACGTTGGCCATGACATACGCGCCGCCGAGCGCGCCGACAATCCACATCATCACGTCCATGATGCGATTGGTCAAAAGGCCGAACGCGATGCCGACGACCAGCACCGCCACCGATGCCACGCGGCTTAAAAAAATATCCGTGCGCGGAGTGGAATGGGGATTGATGAATCGCTTGTAAATGTCGTTCACGAGATAGGCGGGCGCGGCGTTGATGGTAGCGGCGAAATTGGACATGAAGGCCGCAATCAAACCCGCGAGCAAAAGGCCGACCACGCCGACGGGAATGTATTGGCTCAAAATGTCCGGCAACAATTTTTCCAAATCCGGCTTGTCCATGCCGTGCAGCGTCGGCATATAAAATCCGAGCGCCAGAACCGTGAGTCCGGCAACCATGAAATAACGCGGGAAGCACAGCACGACGTTGACCCAGCCGCTCATCAGGGACGCTTCGCGCGTGTTGCGCGTCGCCAGAACGCGCTGCATGTCGTAATTCGGCATCGGCCCGGCGAGACTGGCCAGCACGCCTTTGAAAAACATCAGGCCAAAGATGATTCCGAAAAGTTCGTTGTCGTCCTGCTTGATGACGTTGTTTGCCTGTTCCAAAATTCCGCTCCAGTCCAGACCCAGATGCGAACCGAAGAACGGACTCGTCCAGCCGGCGGGAATCGCCGCCTGAATCATTTCCGGTGAAACTTTATACATCGCCACGCCGCCGATGATAAGCGCCGTCACCGTCAAAATAGTGAATTGCATCACTTCCGTGAGCACCACCGTCACCATGCCGCCTTTGATAACGTAAAATGATGTCACCAGCAAAATGATGATGGCATAAATGTTTTCGTCACCGAACGTTCCTTCGTTCGTGCCGGTGAAATGCCAGGGCAACATGACCACTGCGAACTTGCCAATGCCTTTGAAACAATAAGCGAGCATCCCGACGACGCTGATCAAGGCGAACAGCACGACGCTCAAGTGCGCCAGATTCGCGCCGGTGTCGCGCCCGAAACGAGTTTGAATCCATTCCGCGCCGGTCAGCACGTTGGAACGCCGCAGCCACGCGCTGATGAATACCATCAGAAAAATCTGATTGAACGTCGGCCAGACCCACGGCAGCCAGATGCTTTTCACGCCATAGACGAACAGCCACGACACCAGCAGCATCGTGCCGGAAATGTCGAACATCCCGGACGCGTTGGAAACGCCGAGCAAATACCACGGCAACGACTTGCCGCCGAGAAAATATGAATTCAAATCCTTCGAGCCGCGCCGCGAAACCCAGACGCCGATGAGCACGGCGGTGATGAAATAAACGATGACAATGGCAATATCAATGGAATGCAATTTCATAGACGCATTGCGTTTTATTTAAGCGGGAAATGGATGCGTTCAACGTATAAAAAAAACGCGAAAATCGCAATGAAATTAGCCGCGAAACCGAATTGTTTTTCAACAGAAAACTGCTGAAAAGGTTTGACACTGGAATAAACCTCGCAATGATTTGCGCGAACCTATGGCAACCATTGTCACCACTCAATCAGCGTCCTCATCTTTATCGGGAAACGGCCGGACTTATCGCGGCCCGTTCGCCATCATGACGGTTTTGTTTTTCATGTGGGGATTCATGACGGTGTTCAATGACATCTTAATCCCGCGATTCAAGGATGCCTTTGGATTGAATTATTTCGAGGCAATGTTGGTTCAATTCGCATTTTTTGGCGCTTATTTTATTGGTTCACTCGCATATTTTTACATTTCGGCCATAAAAGGTGATCCGATTGCACGCATAGGTTACAAAAATGGAGTTGTGATAGGACTCCTGATTTCAGCTTTTGGCAGTGCTTTGTTTTATCCTGCCGCAAAATTAACTCCTTATTCGTGGGTTATGTTTAAGAGCACAGGAGGAACAAACCTTACGCAAGTCGGTTCTCCGGTGCTTACCGTAAACGACATCAAGGATGTGCCGTCTTTGGTGTCCAAGTTGAGACAGCATTCTGACCCGGCTACACAATTTTTATGGGGACAATTTACCGAGGAAACACGCACGAATCTATTAGCGTATTCGGGAACTGAAGATCAAAACAACACAATTAAGGTTTTGCTATCAGAACAACTCAACCAAATTATACGGACAGATTCAATCTATACAAATCAATCGGCGTTTGCTGGCGTGCCTTTGTCGGAACAGACAAAATTACTAGGTAGCCAAAAATTGGAAGGGCATCCGTTATTTCGATTCAACCGATTGGTTTTGGAAGATGTCTTTCCACAAGAAATCACTAAAGCGCCCAATTTGATTGGAGCAAAAGCCATTTTGGAAATAAATGCTTATCCGTTGTTTCTTTTGGCTTTGTTTATTATTGGCCTTGGCTTTGCCATGTTGCAAATCGCCTGCAATCCTTACGTCACGATTTTGGGGCCAGAACGCACGGCATCGTCCCGCTTGAATCTGGCACAGGCTTTTAATTCTCTTGGCACGACAACCGGCCCATTGATTGGCGGCTATTTGATTTTTCAATATTTCGCCAAAACCGGCGCGCATGGGGCGGAATCCGTCAAGATTCCGTATCTGATATTTTGTATTGTCTTCGTGATTCTCGCCGCGATTTTTTTCTCCATCCGTCTGCCGCACGTCGGTGAAGGTAAAGTTGAACCGGGTGTCGGGGCATTAAAATATCCGCACGTCGTTCTTGGTGTGCTGGCCATTTTCATGTATGTCGGCGGCGAAGTTTCCGTTGGCAGCGCCATCATCAATTTTCTCGGCCAGCCGAACGTCGCCGCCATGAGCGCGTTGGAAGCCAGCAAATATGTTTCATTGTTTTGGGGCGGCATGTTGATTGGCCGCTTCATGGGCGCGGTTGAGTTAAGTGAAATGAAAAAAGCTAACAAACAATTGTGGCTTGTCGCGATTCCCGTTCTCGCGTTTCTATTGTTCTGGGTTTTGCGCAGTTGGGATTCCGACCAGCATCAATTTGATTTCTCCGCCGGTTGGGTGATTGTGAAAAATTATCTGCCGTTGGTCGCATTTTGCTGGCTGCTGTTTCAATTCGGCAAAGGTCTTGCCGGACGCACGCTGTTTATTTTCTCCGCAACCATTGTCGTGCTGCTCGCGATTTCAATTCTTTTCGGCGGCAAATTGGCGATGTGGTGCATTGTCGGCATCGGATTGTTCACTTCCATCGGCTGGCCGAACATCTTCTCGCTCGCGCTGGACCGGATGGGCGTTTTGAAAAGCCAGGTGTCGTCGCTGCTGGTCATGGCCGTCGTTGGCGGCGCGGTATTGCCCGCCATTTTAGGACGCATCGCTGATGTTTGGAATTTGCAAGCCGCTTTCATCGTGCCGCTGATTGCCTATGCCTACGTCGCGTTTTACGGAATCGCCGGTCACAAAATCGGGCGCGGCAAATTGCCGGAAGCCTGAAAATTTTCCGGTGGCATTTCGCCGATTGGCAGTTGCCAATTTACGTTCGTTGTTGTAAACACAAGCCGTTGATTGACAATGGAGTTTGCCGCTTTGCCTTGGGGCAAGAAAGCCGCTTGAAATCTTCAGCGCTGATAACTCCCACGAGTGAAAACATTCGCAGAAATTTTATGATTGCATATTTCTGGGTGGCAATCGGCGGCGCGCTCGGCAGCGTTGGACGATTTTGGCTGGGCGGACTCGTTGCCAGCAAATTGGGCGAAACGTTTCCGTGGGGCACGCTGACCATCAACGTCACCGGCTCATTTCTCATCGGTCTTATCGCCGCGTTTGCTAGTCCCGAAGGGCGGATGGATTCCCAGTCGCGCGCGTTCGTCACGCAACTTTTCATGGTCGGAGTTTGCGGCGGCTACACGACATTTTCTTCCTTCAGTTTGCAAACCTTGAACTTGTTGCGCGAACGCCAGTGGCTCTACGCAGGCGGAAATGTTCTGTTGTCCGTCGTGCTTTGCATGATCGCCGTCTGGCTCGGTTATCTGCTCGGCTCGACATTCAATTCAATGAAAGGAAATTAAAATGCAAATTCCAAACGACGCAATGCTCCTGCGGATTTTCCTCGGCGAAAATGACCAATGGGAACACAAACCGCTTTACGAAGCCATCGTGCTCAGAGCCCGCGAATTGCATCTGGCCGGCGCGACCGTTTTGCGCGGGCCGATGGGTTTCGGAAAATCCAGCCGCCTGCACACGGCAAAAATTTTGCGGCTTTCCATGGATTTGCCACTGATCATCGAGATTGTGGACAGCGAGGAAAAAATCAATTTATTCCTGCCGACGCTCGACCAGATGATGAAAGGCGGATTGGTCACGCTCGAAAAAGTCAAAGTGATTGATTATCGCGCTAATCAGGACGGCGAAAAAACGTGAGCTTCATTTTTCCTGAAATCTGGAACTTGCCGTCCGGCAATTTGCAGTTAAAATATCCGCCTTGTTTGCCTCGGTAGCTCAATGGGTAGAGCAGTTGACTCTTAATCAATTGGTTCACGGTTCGAGTCCGTGCCGGGGCACCATTTCAGGCGTTCGAGTCGGATTTCGATGGTTTCGTTTTTTCTTCGGGTTGTGATTCCGGTTTCTTTTTTCGTTCGTTGAATCGTTGCAGGACAACAAAGAAAGAAGGGACAAAGAGAACGGCCAGACAGGTTGAAGCCAACATGCCGGATGCGACGGCGATGCCAAGCGATTTGCGCGCGCTGGCGCCGGCGCCGCTGGCAAATACCAATGGCATCACTCCCAAAATGAAAACGAATGACGTCATGATGATGGGACGGAAACGGACTTGCGCCGCTTCCACGACCGCGTCCAAAATATTTTCACCGGCTTCGCAGCGTTCCCGCGCCATTTCAACGATGAGAATCGCATTTTTTGCCGAAAGCGCGATGAGCAACACCAGCCCGATTTGCACGTAAATGTTATTGGCGATTCCGAGCGCGAGCAGCACGCTGACGGTTCCCAGCAAAGCCAGCGGCACGGCAAAAATCACGGCGGCGGGCGTGATCCAGCTTTCGTATTGTCCCGCGAGCACGAGATAAACCAGCAGAATGGCAAGGCCAAAAATGAAATAAACCGAGCTGCCCACCAGTTTTTCCTGGTACGACATCGCCGTCCATTCAAATTGCATTCCGGGACCGAGGGTTTTGTCGGCGATGGTTTGCATCGTGTCCAGTGTTTGACCGGAACTGAATTTAGCCGCCGTTGCGCCGTTGATGGTAGCGGAAGGAAATAGATTATAGAGCGTGATGACAGCCGGGCCGACGGTAGATTTAATGTCGGCCAAGGTGCCGAGCGGAACCATTTGTCCCTGCTGGCTGCGCACGTAATAATTTTTCAAGTTATCCGCAGTCGCGCGTTGGGTTCCGTTGGCCTGCGCAAACACCATGAAATTATGGCCGAATTTGGTGAATTGATTGACGTAGCTGGAACCGAGGTAGGTTTGCAATGTTTCATAAACGTCGCCGATAGGCACATCCAGCGTTTCCGCTTGCGCGCGGTCCACGTTCACGGAAATCTGTGGCACTTGCGCGCGGAACGGCGAAAATGCCGCTTGAATGACTTTGCTTTTGTGCGCTGATTTCACGATAGCGTCGGTCGTTTGTTGTAGGCGGACGAAATCAAAACTGCCATCGGTCAATTCCACTTGCATTTGGAATCCGCCCGACAAGCCCAAGCCTTGAATCGGCGGCGGCACCAATACCAGTGTTCCCGCGTCCTGAAATCCGACAAGTTTTTTGGAAAGGTTCAGGTAAATGCTTTTCAAATCTTCACCATGCCCGCGTTCGCCCCAATCCTTGAGAATCAAATAAACGATGCCGGCGTTGGCAAGCGAAGCGTTGTTGTCCAAAGGCGAAAGGCCGCCGATGGTGATGACGCGATCCACTCCGGGAACTTCGCGGCTGATTTGCATGACTTTGTCCATCACCTTTTCCGTTCGTTGCAACGAAGCGCCGTCGGGCAATTGAACCGCAATCAGTAAATAACCCTGATCTTCTGTCGGAATAAATCCGGTCGGGACGCGCGTCAATCCCCACGCGGCCAGCGCAACCAATACAAGCGCGATAAAAACCATGAGCGCGCTATGCCGCACCATGCGGCGAATCAACCGGGTGTAAAATTGCTCGACCGGCGTGTAAGCGGAATTGAACCAGCGAAAGAAGAAATTTTTCTTTTGATTGGGATTGTGTGGTCGCAACCAGAGCGCGCATTGCGTCGGTTTCAGTGTCATCGCATTGACGGCGCTAATCAAAGCGGTCACGGCGATAACGAGCGCAAATTGACGATACATCTGGCCGGTGATGCCGGGCATGAACGCCGGCGGCAGAAAAACGGACATCAACACCAGCGTGATGCCGATGATGGGGCCAAACAATTCGCGCATGGCGTCAATGCTTGCCTGTTTCGGAGTTTTGCCGTGCTCGATGTGTTGGGTGGCGCCTTCCACGACCACAATCGCGTCGTCCACCACAATGCCAATGGCCAGCACGATGGCGAACAATGTGAGCAGATTGATGCTGAAACCAAGCAGCGCCATGCCGGCAAACGCGCCGACAATGGTCACCGGCACGGTCGTGGCGGGCACAAGCGTTGCGCGCCAATCCTGCAAAAAAACCATGATGACCAGCAGCACCAGCACGCCGGCTTCAATCAGGGTGCGATACACTTCGTTGACCGATTCGCGCACAAACTTTGTCGTGTCGAAGGGGATTTCATAGGTGAGACCTTGCGGAAAATTTTTCGCATAACCGGCCATCACCTTGCGCACGGCTTGAGCGGTGTCCAACGCGTTTGCTTCCGGCAATTGATAGATGGCGATGCCGCCCGCCGGCTGGCCGTTCATTTTGAAAAATTGGCTATAAGTTTGCGCGCCCAATTCCACCCGGCCAATGTCGCGAATGCGCGTGATTTGGCCGCCGCCTTGCGAACTGGATTTGACGATGATATTTTCAAATTGATCCACGTCAGTCAGCGCGCCGGACACGTTGACCGTGAGTTGAAAATCCTGGCCGACCGGGACCGGCGGCATTCCGATTTGACCGGCGGGAACTTGCGCGTTTTGTCTTTGGATGGCGTTGATGACATCTTTGGGCGTCAACGAGCGTTGCAGCATCAATTCCGGGTCGAGCCAGATGCGCATACTATATTGGCCGACACCAAAAATGACCACGTCACCGACGCCGGGAAGACGGGCGAGTTTATCGCGCAACGCGATTGCTCCGTAATTGCTCAAGAAAAGCGCGTCCTGATCCTTATTCGTCGAGGTGAGCGTGATGATTTGTAAAATGGCGGTAGATTTTTTCCTGGTGACGACGCCTTGTTGCTGGACGGATTGCGGCAATTGTGACATTGCCGCCGCGACGCGATTTTGCACCAGCACTTGCGCGAAATCCAAATCCGTGCCGACCTTGAACGTGATGGTGAGCGTATAACGGCCATCGGAAGTGCAAGTGGACTGCATGTAAAGCATGTTCTCGACGCCGTTGACCTGTTGCTCAATCGGCAACGCGACAGTTTCCAGCAATGTTTTTGCGCTGGCTCCGGGAAAACTGGCGGTGACTTGAACGGTCGGCGGCGTGATGGGCGGATATTGCGCGACCGGCAACATCAGAATCGCCACAAAGCCGAGCAGAACGAAAAGTATGGCGATGACGTTCGCCAGCACCGGCCGTTCGATGAAAAATTTCGCGAACATGAAATTATTTTTGCGCTGGGATTTTACGATGACGGAGTTGCCGGCGTAGATTCATTTTCCGGTGAAACTTTGTCTCCCGGACGCGCGCTGGTCAGTCCGTTGACGACGACGCGGTCGTCTGCGTTCAATCCGTTTTCGATGGCGCAATCATTTCCAGTCAGCGGTCCTTTCACGACCGAACGCCGCGCAAGAATGTCATTGGCATCCACCACCAACACGTAATCGCCTTCCTGATCGTTGCCGACCGCGCGGTTGGGGACGACAAGCATCGGCTTCGGTTCATCAACCGGAATGTGCAGCCGCGCGAACAATCCCGGAAACAAGGCTTTGTCTTCATTGGCCAATACCGCGCGCAGTTGCAATGTCCCCGACGAAGTGCTGACGCCGGTGTTCACAAAATCGAGTGTCCCTTGATGCGGATAGCCCATTTCGTTTTGCAAACCGACGAATACCGGTGTTTTGCCAATGCGCGATTGCGCCTCTTCACCTTGTTTGCGGATGGCGGTGCGGATGCGCAACGCGTCGCGCTCGTTCATGTTGAAATAAACATAAATCGGCATGATTTGATCCAGTGTGGCCAGCGTGGTGTTGCCGCTGACGCCGACCATATTGCCCACGTCCACCAGATGCCGTCCGATGCGTCCGCTGAACGGCGCGGTCACGTGCGTGTAGCCGAGATTGATTTTCGCGATGGACACTTGCGCTTCGGCCTGATCCCGTTCGCTCTGCCATTTTTCGACATTCGCCGCGGACGTGGCGTTTTGTTGCACCAATTCCAGTTGCCGCTCGTATTCCGATTGCGCCTGCAGCAATTGCGCCTGATACAATTTTAATTGTTCTTCGTAAGGTTTCGGCTCGATGACGAACAACAATTGTCCGGCATCCACAAAACTGCCGTCCGTAAAATTCACTGATTGCAAATAGCCGGGAACGCGCGCCACTAAATCTACGGATTGCGACGCGGCCACCACACCGGATAAATCCACATAAGCCGTCACTTGTTCCAAGCGCGGATGGCTGACGGTAACGGACGGCAGCGGTTGCTCTTGCGCGGACTTTTCGCAGCCAAATAAAAGCACGGCCACAACCGGCGCGCCGATGAATCGAAGAAAAGTTTTTGATTTCATAGATGGCTCCGAGGTCAAATCAGCGGGAATTGCCTTTCGTTTCGGACGCATCCGCCAGCGGCGGCGTTTGCGGCAGATGATGTGAAGGCTCCAGCATTTTTCCCCAATCCGTGCGCCGCGACATTTCGGCTTTGATTGCTTCCGAAACGACGTCGTTGGTGCCACGCGCTTCCCATCCGCCGCCGAGCGCGCGATAAACGGAAATGAGTCCGAGCGCGACGTTTCCTTTGGTGACGGCGGCATTATTTTCCACGGTCAATTCCGATTGTTCGGCGGTCAGCACGGTTGTGTAATCAGTTTGTCCGCCTTTGTATTGAACCATCGCCAGTTCGGTCGAGCGCCGGGCGGAATTCGCGGCGCGATTCAGCGAAACCAGCGCGTTTCGTTCGTTGGAAAATGAAGCGAGTCCGTTTTCAACTTCCTGTTGCGCCGCAAGAACGGTGTTCTGATATTTCAAAACCGCCTGTTGAAATTGGGCGTCCTGCACCCGCACTTGATTGATGATGCGTCCGTAATTGAAAACCGGCATCACCAATCCGGCGCCGGCGTTGAGCGCGCGACTTTGCCAGTTGAACAGGTCGGCGAGTGAACTGTTGAATTCGTTGTTGGCGGAAAAACCGAATTCGCCCGAGAGCGAAAAAGCCGGATATAAATTGGCCTTCGCCACGCCGATTGAAGCCGAGAGCGCCGCTGCTTGGAAACCGGCTTCGCGGACATCCGGCCGCCGCCGCAACAAATCCTTGGGAATACCCACCATCACATTGGTTGGCGCGGCGGGAATCTGCGGCGCGCCGGTCAATTGTCCGTCAATCTGGTCCGGCCTTTCACCCAGCAGAATGGCGAGGCCGTTTTTATTTTGCGCCAGCGCTTCATTTAATAACGGAATCTGCGATTCGGTTTGCGCGAATTGCGTTGCGGCCTGTTGCACGTCCAATTCGCCGGTTTCGCCGGCATGGTAACGCGCGGTGGCGATGCGAAGGCTTTCCTTTTGCAAATCCAAATTGCGGGTCGCAACATTCAATCGTTCCTGCAACGTGCGAATGTTGACATACGCGCTGGCGACGTCAGCGATGAGCGTGACCATAACGTCGTCATAAGAAGCAATTGAACCCAGAAAAGTTGCGCGGTCGGATTCGATGCCCCGGCGATACTTGCCCCAAACATCTATTTCCCAGGTCGCCGCGAACAAGACTTGGTCCGCGAGATAATTGGCGTTGATGCCAGGAATTTGCGAGACCAGCCCGTCGTCCAATCGCGTGTAATTCAATTGGCCGGAAATGCCTTGCTGTTGGGGAAACAGATTGCCGATGGATTTGTTCAGTTGCGCGCGCGTTTCAAGAATGTGAACGCCCGCCGCCTGCAAAGACAAATTATTGCTGCAAGCGCCGGCGATAAGTTGATTGAGAACCGGATCGTCGAAATTGCGCCACCAATAGATTTCAGCATTGACGGGCGATTGATTGGTTGCGGAAGAATCGCCCGTCCATTGATCGGCGACATTGGATTTCGGCGTGACGTAATTCGGTCCAACTTTGCACGAAACAGCGAAAATAACCAGCGCGCCAATGAAAATCCCAAGCGCGCAGTTTTTGATAGTGATAAACTTTGTCATGGCCGGCGTGAAAATAATTTCCCAAACGCCTTCATGAAAAATTAAAAATCGGTCTTTTTGTTTTGGGAATTGTCGCGCATCTGCAACATGTGTTGGTCCAAATGTGCCGACCAATAATCCATTGCCTGTTTCACGTCTCCCCAAGTGCCGTCAAATTTTGAGCGCAGCGCTTTGGTGCCGACGCGCCGGTCCACCACGGCAGCCAATCGTTCGCCGGTTTGTCCGTCAAGGAATTCGCCTTCGACTTGAGCTTCGCCTACGCCCACACCTTTGCCAAAAACAACTTTGTCCGCCATGCTTACCGCCATGCCGTAAGGAATGACCGTGGAAGCCAGATTGGCAACCGGACGGGATTTTTTCGCTTCCGTGATGGCGGCGTGAATGATCAGAACTCCCGGCCCGGTCTGATTGACCAGATGAAAATCTTTTCCAACGTTGTCAACCAGCGCGGTGTAAAAATAACTGACGAGCATTTGTTTGTCTGCCTCGTCTAATCTGCCTAATTTTGATTTCGGATCGTCCGATTGCCACAATTCAATCGGTTCGATGTAAACCGTCTTAAATTTGTTCCAATTCACCGATGAATCAATATAAACCAATTTGGCGTCGGCACCGGGCTTGAGTTGCGAGTAATCTTTTAAAAATCCCGATTCGTCAACGCTGCGCGTTTCCGAAGTTGTGGAACAGGCGGACAAACCGAGCAATAAAATAAATGCCAGAACAGTCGGCAAATTTTTTTGGCAGCCGGGTTGATTGCTGTCGTCCATGATGGTTTCAAATCAATGATTGTGGCCGCAGCCGCAACCGTGACCGCATGATTCATTTTCGAAATCTGCCTCGGTCGGAACGCGGCCGGTTTCGAGTGTTTTAGAAATGTATTTCTGGATGGAGTGCTGAATTTCATGAAGTTCCTCGCGCGCATCCAAAAAACCGCGGGCGACAGAATTATTCAACAACACGTCGCGATGTTTTTCAAAATCAGCGACTTCCGCGCCGGTGGGTTGCGTGCCCTGATGTTGTTTCTCGTGGAGTGCTTGGCCTTTGTTCGCAACGGTTTCGTAAAGTCCGCGCGCTGTGGCGTCGGCCATGAAAGCGTCAATGCGATTGCGAATGGAAATCATTTCCGGCTGGTCAACAATCGTCTGGCAAAGTTCCCGGGTTTTTTCGACGATGGTGTTTTCTTCAATTTGTGTTGGCATAAAATTTTACGTTGCCAAGATGCGTCATGTTGCTTATCGGCGCAATCCAAATAAATCAAAACTCACAACCGCCGGATTTCGCGCCGGCGGTTGTGAGCGAATCAGATTTCCAAAAGGTTCAATAAGTCAGGCCGTAGCCAAATTTGAACAGGGGATTGCCGGTCATTTTATCTTCGGCAAATTGGCCGCTGTCACTCGGCCAGTCACGCGGCAATTTTCCGGTCGGCTTCACATCGCCAAACAGAACGTCCGCAATGCCTTCGCCTTCCGTGCCGGGCAACCACGCGGCGATAAACGCGTCGCTGGAATCCAGCGCCGAACCAAGAACCAACGGACGACCAGAAATCAAAATGGTGATTGTCGGCGTGCCGGACGCTTTGGCCTTTTGAATCAAAGCCGCGTCTTCGGCTGAAAGGTCAAGGCTCGTGCGATCGCCTTTGAATTCCGCGTAAGGCGTTTCACCGACCACAACAATGATGGCATCCGCGTTTTTCATATTGCTGCCGTCGGATGAATAAATCACGTCGGTGTTGGGTGAAACCGCTTGACGGATTCCCTGAAGAATCGTCGTTCCGCGCGTCAATTCTCCTGCGCCCTGCCAGGTGATTGTCCAGCCGCCGCATTGCATTCCCAAATCATCCGCGCCTTTGCCGACGACGAGCAGACGGTTCACGTTTTTCGGCAGCGGCAAAATGTTCTTGGAATTTTTGAGCAACACGAGTGATTGTTGCACACATTCGCGCGCCACTTTGCGGTGTTCTGGCGAACCGATTTGAGCTGTCAACGATGGGTCGGTGTATGGATTTTCAAAAAGTCCCATTTGAAATTTGATTCGCAAGATGCGTGAAACGGCGTCATCAATCCGCACCTGCGAAACTTTTCCTTCCACGACCAACGCCTTCAAATCCTGAATGCACTCGACGTAATTATTTTTCTGACCCGGGCCGAACGGAACCATAATCATGTCGAGGCCGGCATTGATGGAAGTTTCCACGTCCGTTTTGTAATCCGGCGAAAGCTGGTCAATCGCCGCCCAATCGGAAACCACAAATCCTTTGAAACCAAGTTCGCCTTTTAGCACATCGGTAAGTAGATATTTGTTGCCGTGCATTTTCTGGCCGTTCCAACTGCTGTAAGAAACCATGACGGAACCGACGCCGGCATCCACCGCCGCGCGGTAAGGCGGCAGGAAAAGTTTTCGCAAAGTCACTTCGTCGCAAACCGTGTTGCCCTGATCCTTGCCGTTTTCCGTGCCGCCGTCACCGATGTAATGTTTCGCGCACGCGAGAACAGAATCCGGTTTGCCGGAAAGCTGGTCGCCCTGTAAACCTTTGACTGCCGCTGTGCCTAATTCAGTGACCAATTTCGTGTCGGAACTGTAACCTTCGTAAGTGCGCCCCCAACGTTCATTTTGGACGACCGCGACGCACGGCGCGAACGCCCAGCGAATGCCCGTGCCCGCGACTTCCAACGCCGTGACGTGCTCCGCCTGCTGCACAAGGTCGGGATTATGCGTCGCACCCATGCCGATGTGATGCGGGAAAACGGTCGTGCCAATCACGTCGTTGTGGCCATGAACCGCGTCAATGCCGTAAATCAATGGAATCTTCAACCGCGTTTTCAACGCCCACGATTGAAGTTCGTTGACGGTTTTCAGCCAGTTTTCAGGATTGTTTTCGCCGGGCGGTTTTGAATCGCCGCCGCTCAACATCGAACCGAAACCATATTTTTGGATGTCGGCATGGTCTTTGACCGCGTTCAAATCAACTTGAACAATTTGGCCGATTTTTTCGTCGAGCGTCATGCGCACGAGCAAATCCTGCACACGCGTTTCAATCGGCAACTTTGAATCAAAATAAGGCGCGGCTTTTTCCGTCTGGGCTTGGGTGACATTCATGGCAAAGGAGATGGCGGCAAGATAACTGCACGCGGCCAAAAAACGAGTTGGAAGTTTTTTTAACATTATGATTTTGGTCAGGTTGATGGTTGGTGTTGTGCGATAAATCATTTGGTCGAGAACCGGACAGCAATCGTCTGCCGGTAAGTTTGGCCGGGCTGCAATTCCGTGCTCGGAAATTGCGGCTTGTTTGGCGAATCGGGAAAATGTTGCGGCTCAAGACAAAAACCGCCGTGTTTGGGGTATGCCTGATTGTTTTTGCCGATGATGGAACCGTCAAAGAAATTGGCCGTGAAAAATTGCACGCCGGGTTGTGTGCTGAAAAGTTCCATGACGCGACCGGAAGTCGGCTCGTGAACCGTCGCCGCCAATTCAAGTTTGTCGGGCGACTTGTCCAAAACCAAATTATGGTCGTAGCCGTCCGTGGATTTGAGGCTGGCGTCGCGGATTTGCGCGCCAATTTTTTTTGGTTTGCGAAAATCAAACGGTGTGCCTTCCACAGATTTGATTTCTCCGGTCGGAATCAGATTGGAATCCGCCGGCGTGAAGCGGCTGGCGTGAAGTTGCAATTCATGATTCAACACATCGCCCTTGCCCGCGAGATTGTAATAAGAATGTTGCGTCAGATTGCAAACCGTCGGCGCGTCGGTCGTTGCGGAAAAATCCAGTCGCAATTCGTTTCCGTGCGTGAGCGTGTAAATGGCTTTGACTGAAAGATTTCCCGGAAACTCTTCTTCGCCGGCTTTGCTGAAATAAGCCAATTCCAATGCCGCGCTGTTGGCGGTTTCGGTTGCCTTCGCCTGCCAGACAACTTTATCGAATCCTTTAAGTCCGCCGTGCAAACAATTTTGTCCGTTGTTTTTTGGCAGTGAATACGTTTTTCCGCCCAGCGTGAATTGCCCACCGCCGATGCGATTCGCGTAACGCCCGACCAGCGCGCCAAAATACGGCATGTTTTTCAAGTAAGCATCGAAATGGTCATAACCAAGAACCACGTCGGCGAATTTTCCATTTCGGTCCGGTGCGGTGAGCGAAACGACAATGCCGCCATAAGCCATGATTCGCGCTTCCATGCCCGCTTGATTGCGCAATGTGAAAATATCAACCGCCTGACCATCGCTCGTGCGTCCAAATGGAACGCCGACGATGGTTTTTGGCGGTTGATTCGTATGTGACATTGGCTGCGAAATTAACAGAACGCGCCGCGCCGCGTCCAGTTTCTGTTGATGTCATTTGTAATTTTTTTATGGACACGCGGAAATACACAATCAAGTTGACTTTGATTGTGTGAATGGATAATCCTCTGCAAACTCTTATGCAACCGATTCATCTCGCGTGGGTGGACTACTCCATTTTAATCGCTTATGTCGTTTTCGTTTTAGGGATTGGCTGGGCGCTCGCCCGTTACATGAAAACGTCGTCGGACTTTCTCACGTCCGCGCGTTCGATTCCGACGTGGGTGACGGGACTCGCTTTCATTTCCGCCAATCTCGGCGCGCTCGAACTCGTCGGCATGGCCGCCAGCGGCGCGAAATACGGCATCGCCACCGCGCATTTTTATTGGGTGGGCGCGATTCCCGCGATGATTTTTCTCGCCGTGTTTATGATGCCGTTTTATTACGGCTCCAAAGCGCGTTCCGTTCCCGAATATCTGAACATGCGCTTCAATCCGTGGGTGCGCGGTCTGAATTCCATTGCCTTCGCCGTGATGACCATTTTCGCGTCCGGCATTTCGATGAACGCGCTGGCGAAATTGCTGAACCAATTGCTCGGTTGGAATTACAACATCGCGCTATGGATTTGTTCCGGCGTCGTCTTGCTTTACGTTTTGAAAGGTGGATTGACCTCGGCGATTTACACGGAAGTGTTACAATTCTTTATGATTGTTCTCGGTTTCGCGCCGGTCGTTTATCTCAGTTTGAAAGATACCGGCGGCTGGAGCGCGATGACCGACAGGCTTCACGCTGTGGCGCAGAATCCAGCGGCGTTGGATTTGAACAGCCGAAGCTTCGGAGCGGATGCCTGGACAAGCGCTTGGAAACCGTTGCTTGGCGGTTCGTCACAAAATCCGATGGGCGTGGATTTGTTTGCCATGCTCTTCGGCCTCGGCTTTGTTCTGTCCTTTGGCTATTGGTGCACAAATTTTCTGGTCGTGCAACGCGCGATGGCGGCGAAAAACATGACCGCCGCGCGCAACACACCGCTCGTCGCCGCCGTGCCGAAAATGTTATTTCCCTTTCTCGTGATTGTGCCGGGCATGATTGCCATCGCGTTGACTTCGATGCCGGACAAAAATTATCGCATTCCGCCGCCGATTATTTCGCAGGAAGCCTACGACAAAGCTGTGGTCGCGGTTAAAAATGCCGATGCTGCCAATCCGGCTGCCGGGGTGGCAGCCGTTGGCGACGCACTGGGCAAAAAAGTGGATACCGCCAAAATATCCGCGCTCATTTCTGATAACGCCAAGAACAAACTGTCCGACGAGCAAATCAAGCAGGGGATTTACAACGGCGTTGCCGAATACGATTACGACAGCGTGATTTTCTCGCTCGTCAAGAAATACTGTCCGTCCGGCCTGCTCGGACTCGCACTGACCGCGCTGCTGGCCTCGTTCATGTCTGGCATGGCCGGCAACGTCACTGCCTTCAACACCGTTTGGACATATGACATTTATCAAGCCTACTTTGCGCCGAACAAAAGTGACGCGCACTATTTCTGGATGGGCAAATGTATCACCGTCGTCGGCATTTTGTTGAGCATTGCTGCCGCCTATTTCGCTTCGCTTTACAGCAACGCGATGGACGTTATCCAATTGGTGTTCAGCTTCGTGAACGCGCCGCTGTTCGCCACGTTCCTGTTGGGCATGTTTTGGAAACGCACCACCAGCATCGGCGCATTTTTCGGTTTGCTGGGAGGCATCACCGGCTCGGCTGTCGTTCACGGCCTGACCGTTGCCGAAGGTAAAGGCGGCTGGCTCGGCCATAAACTTTATGAATTCCCCTCGACCATGGCGCAAAATTTCTGGCTCGCCGCGATAGCGTTCACCATTTGCTTTACGCTAACTTTAGTGATTTCGCTGGCGACCAAACGCACAAAATCCGACGCGGAATTGAAAGGACTCGTCTATTCGCTCACGCCCAAAATTGTGAGCCATGACCAACCCGTCTGGCAACGACCCGCCGTCGTCGGCATTGTATTGTTGATTGCGTGCGTCATTTTGAATTTGATTTTCTGGTAAAAATTAACCGAAAGGAACTGATTTATGGGACTCGACATTCGCTGGCCAATCGGACTCATGTTCACGCTCATTGGCGTGTTGCTCACCGGTTATGGCGTCGGCAATTCCGCTGGCTCACAATCGCTCGGCATCAACATCAACCTGATTTGGGGCATCGTGTTGCTCGTCTTCGGCGTGGCAATGTTGCTCGGCGCGATTAAAGGCAAAAAAAATCCGCCGCAGAATTAAATTTGTTTTCCTTCTCCTCGCCAAACGGGGAGAGGATCAGGGTGAGGGGATTTAAGTTTCAAAACAGCCTCCTCTCCTCCTTTCGGGGGAGAGGGAGAAAACTGCGTCACTAATTGCTTTTTACCCACAGGAAAATTATTTTGCCCGGCGCGATTTTTATTTATGAACCTTCAGGAATTATCTGCTCACGTCGCTGCTGAATTTCAAAAACATTATGGCCGCGCGCCGCGCTGGATTGCCGCCGCGCCCGGTCGCGTCAATGTCATTGGCGAACACACGGATTACAACGATGGATTTGTCCTGCCGATGGCCATTGAACGCTACACCGTCATGGCGGCGGATTCCGCCACCGGTGAAAAAATTTCCATTTACGACGCGCATTTCAAAGAGACGGCGACGATTGACGTTTCCGGCATCGTGACCAAAGGCGCGCCGAAATGGTCGAATTACATTCGCGGCGTCATCTGGGGCTTTCAAAATCGCGGCCAAAAAATTCCCGCGCTCGACGTGGCATTCATGTCCACCGTGCCGCTCGGCGGTGGCTTGAGCAGCAGCGCCGCGCTGGAAGTTTCCACCGGCACTTTGATTGAAGCCGCGACGGGCAAACAAATTGACCCCGTTGAAAAAGCGTTGATTGCGCAAAAGGCGGAAAACGATTTTGCCGGTGTGCCGTGCGGCATCATGGACCAATTCATTTCTGCGCTCGGTCGCGAGGGAAATTTGTTGTTGCTCGACTGCCGCTCGCGGCAAACCAAACTCGTGCCGATGAATGACCCGGCGGTTTCGTTGCTCGTCATCAACACGAACGTGAAGCACGAATTGAGCGGCGGCGAATACGCCGAACGCCGCGCGCAATGCGAGGAAGCCGCGCGCTTGCTCGGCGTGAAATCGTTGCGCGACGCGACGCCGGAAATTTTGGAACGCGGCAAAGACAAATTATCCGAAGTTGTTTATCGCCGTGCGCGTCACGTCATCGGTGAAATTGAACGCACGCTGCACGCCGCCGATGGGATTGAAAATTCCAATTGGCCGACTGTCGGCCAACTTATGTATGCCAGCCATTATTCGTTGCGTGACGATTACGAAGTCAGTTGCAAGGAATTGGACGTGGTGGTGGAAATCGCCGAAGACATCGGCATCAAAGGTGGCGTTTATGGCTGCCGCATGACTGGCGGCGGCTTTGGCGGCTGCTGCGTCGCGCTGGTGAAAACTAAAGTCGTTGATGCCATCACCCAAAAATTTTCGGCTGATTACAAAAATAAAACTGGAATCGAAACGACGATTTTTAGTTCACGTCCGGCGGCGGGCGCAACGGTGGTTAAGGGATGAAAGGTTTGTGGCCTATCTCCGTATTAGGCATCCTTTTGAATGCTCCAATCAATGTCTGTAAGCCCATACTCATACTGCGCTTGATGCTTAGCTGCCGTCAAATTCTCATGCCACGTGTCGCCAACGCAAGTCCCGTCATCTCTGAATCGGTATATCATGCAACCTGCGGCATCTTGCTCGCCGGTCTCAATAATAACGTAATCAGGCGAAGGCATCACAGACTTCTGCAACTGCCCGGCAGAATCCCGACACGCCCACGCGTGAAGGCCCGGCACAAGAACTTGCTTAACTCTTGCAATATACTTCATCGGAGGATGCCTAACCTAGTATTAACCAACACCGATGTTGGCCTATTAGAATAGGAGGCAATCGGTCACACCTGCAAAAATTTGACGCAAAATAGCGCATCTTATCTACTATCGCATCAGCCATGAGTAAGTTGTCGTCAAATCTTCTAGTTGCACAAGGGCAAAAACGCCTTTTCAATCCCTCCATGCACGTTCCCACGTAACGGGCAATTTCAACTGCTGCAACTTTAACTTTTACTTCGCCAACGCCGTTTCAATCGCCGAAACAACTTCCGGCGAGTCGGGCGTGATTTTGGAAGCGAAACGGTTTTCGATTTTGCCGTCCTTGCCGATGATAAATTTGGTGAAGTTCCAGCCGATGTCGCCGGGGAAGGGCGAATCCTTGCCCGCGAGAATCTGGTAAAGCGGATGGCGGTTCGCGCCGTTCACTTCAATCTTGTCGAACAGCGGGAACGTCACGTCATAAGTGCCGGTGCAAAATTGTTTGATCTCCGCGTCCGTGCCCGGTTCCTGTCCGGCAAATTGATTGCACGGAAAACCGAGGATGACGAATCCCTTGTCCTGATATTTTTTGTAAACGGCTTCGAGCGCCTTGTATTGCGGCGTGAATCCGCACTTGGAGGCGACGTTGACGATGAGCACGACTTTACCTTTGTAATCGCCCAGCGAAACGGTTTTGCCGTCAATATCCTTGACCGAAATATCGTAAACGGACGCGGCACGGGCGGCGAAGGCTGTCATCAATGAAAAGGCGGCGAGCAAAAGAATTGATTTCATGCACACGAAGTTAATCGCTGACGGCGGTTTGTCAAATGAAGGAAATCGCTTGCGCAATTCAAATCGGATTGTCTAAATCTTAATCGGTAAAATGATTAAACGCGCGTTTTGCATTTTAGCGATTTTCTTGGCGGCTTCGCCATTTGTGCGGGCGGAAGACACCACGATTTCATTGCCGGATTTGATTCAAGGCGCGCAACAATGGGCGCAGGAAAATCTCGACACCAATGTTCTCAACGCGCTGCCGCAAGTGGACGAGCAAATGGCGCAACAATTCTTCCACGATTTGCAGCAGCAATTTCAAGGTGATTACGTGGTGAATCTGGCGGCCTTGCGACAGGCCGCGCAAACGGTTTTGCCGCTGTTGCAGAATCACGAAGAAACACAACCTTACGCCGCATGGCTGAAAGCGCAAATGGATTATCTGGAAGTCGCGGATGAAATCCGCATCACGATTCCGTCGCCAAAAGTGGAGACCAATTCGTCGCCGCCATTGCCGGTGAATCCGCCGCCGCAAGCCGAGCGTGAAATCTGGATTAAAAAAGTTTCCACCGAACCGTGGCCGGCGGGCGCGAAAAAATACGTGCCGCAATTGAAACCGGTTTTTGCCGCGCAAAAAGTGCCGCCGGAATTGGTCTGGCTCGCGGAAGTGGAATCGTCCTTTGACCGGAACGCGCAAAGTCCGGCTGGCGCGGTGGGATTGTTTCAGTTGATGCCGGAAACGGCGAAGCGTTTTGGCTTGTCGCTTTGGCCGCGCGACCAGCGATTTCAGGCCGAGCCGAGCGCGTCCGCGTCGGCGCAGTATTTGAAATTTTTGCACGACAAATTCGGCGATTGGCGGCTGGCGCTGGCGGCTTACAATTCCGGCGAAGGCACGGTGCAAAAATTATTGAATCGCTACCAGACGCGGAATTACGACGACATCGCCACGCATTTGCCGGCGGAAACGCAAATGTATGTGCCGCGCGTCGAAGCGGTTTTGCGCCAGCGCGAAGGCGCGAAATTGGAAGAGCTTTCCGCGCCGCAAAATTAATTTTCAACCGTTCATGGCCGACAACGGAAGCCGTTCGTGTGAGAACTGTCCGTTAGTGGCCAAGTCAAAACGATTGTGCGCGCGAGCAGGAACCGCATCGGCAAAATCGCGATACAGCGTGATGGCGACATGCTCGTTGCGGCGGATGCAATCTTTGATGGCTTCGTAATCTTTCTCGGCGTGAATCAGCGTCTTCCACGAATAAATGTGTTTCGGCTTGTGGAAATCGCTGTTGGCGATGAACGGTAATCGTTTCAGTCCGATGTCGTTAAAAATGTTGTTGCGATTGGCGATTTCCCAAGCATCCAGCAGCGGCGCGAATTTCTCCTGATTTTCCCAAAGGTAGAGCGTATTTTTGCCCCATTCGCTTTTCATGATGTGCGGGTGCGAGGCGATGGCGAGCGCGCCTTGCGCGTGAATTTTTTCAATGATTTCGGGAATGTCCAGCGCGGCGGAAATCGGCGACTTCAAATCAATGCCAAGCAGATGCGCGGACGTTTTGCGCGTGTAACCGTCCTTGTTGAATTCGATGCCGGTCATCACCAGCATTTTGTAACGTCGCCACGCACGCCGGCGTTCGCGCTCAATGACGGCGAAATACTCGTCCACCTGATCTTGCGCGAGCGTCATGTTGACCAATTCGGACAATTTCCCGAGTAATCGTTTCGGATCGGCCAAATGGTCGGTGATGCAGATGCAATCAAATCCACGTTCGCCATAAAAATCTATGATTTCAGGCACGGACAATTTACCGTCGGAATAATTCGTGTGGATGTGAAAATCGCACAGCAACATTTGCGTGGAGCTATTCGCCGCGCTTGTCGCCAATGTGGGGCGCATGACGCGCGCGGGCGCGGGATCAAACAGTTTGATGGCTTTGCGTCCGGGAGAATCATTTTCCGATTCTTCCAAAATCAATTCAGCAATTTTCAACGCGGCGTCGGGATGGGAAATCTTTTTCAGATTCTTTCGCCATTCGTTCCACAGCGTCGCGCGTTTTTCAAAGGCGAGTTCGACGGCTTCGGCGACTTCCTTGTTTTTTTCGACGACCGCGCCGAGATTGAATTTCTCAATCAACTCCGCGTTGCCTTCTTCCTGTCCGGGAATCACTTGATTGACAATCATCGGACAACGCGCGGCAATCGCTTCTTGCACGGTCGCGCCGCCGGCCTTGCTGATGACAAGATGATGCGACATCATCAATTCCGGCATTTGGTTCGTCCAACCGAGGACTTTCACGCGGTCGCCAAAATCGCGCGTGCGCTCAATCAACTTCGCGCGCAATTCCGGGTCGCGTCCGGCGGTGATGGTCAAATGCACGTCGTCAATTTCCAGCAGCCGGTCAACGGCTTTGCCCGCCTTTTTCTTGCCGGTGTTGATGATGTAGAGAATCCGGCGCGGTTCGTCGCCGACGGGTTGCGGCAGTTCATTTTTATTTTCGGCGAAAATCGGATTGACCGGAAAACCGAGTACTTTGATTTTTTCTTCCGGCACGCCGCTCGCGCGCAAAACGTCCGCGCTCGCTTCGTTCGGCACGCAATAAAAATCCGCCGGCGCGTGAAACCAGGCCGAATTGATGGTGATGGAATCGGTCACGACCGTGATGAAGCGGAACGGCCGTTCGTGGTGATGCGCATAAATCTTTTTGATGACGTGGCCATAAACCGGATAAGTCGAGACAACGCAATCTGGTTGCGTCTCGCCCAGAATTTTTTCGAGCGTGTTTTGCAAACGCGTGAAACCGCCGAGTTGCCTTTCAACAAACGGACTTTCGAGCAGCGAATAAAATTGTCCCCACAATTTCGGCGCGTATTGCACCATGCCGAGATACGTTTTTCGCGCGAGCGTGTTGAACGCGCCGTAGCTGTCAGCGAACAGGTCGAGCACTTCGGGGCGCGCGTCCTCGTCGGTCAGTTCAATCGCGTCGCGCAAACTGCGCGCAGCGGCGTTGTGCCCGTCGCCAAATCCGGCGGTGAGAATGAGAATTTTTTTCATACTCGAATACTCGGACGACGGAAATCTATTCTGGCCCTGTTACGCCAATGTGACGGCCTTGTGAACTTCTATTCACATTTTTATTCACAATGGGATCGCGTGAATCTCTTTTGATTTGCGGCCAAAATCGCTAATCTGTGAATTCGATGCCCGACCGTCTGCCCATTTACGAAATCGAAAATAACTTCTTGGCGTGAAATGGTTCACGTATTAAAAATATCGCATCAGTTTATTGTAAAATAATTAGACCACACCGTCATGGGCAACGATACGAAGATTATTATTTTTTTGGTGGTTTTGTGCTGGGTAGCTCTGTCCACTACTTGGCACTGGTTTCGGTCGAGATTTCTCTTGAAGCAGTGGGCGAGAGCAAACGGATATGAGTTGGTGCAGATGAATATAAATTGGTTTAAGTTTAGCCCATTTCTCTTTGCCTCAAAAAGTCAGGAGGTTTATCAGATACGAGTCCGCGATTATGGAGGCCGAGAGCGCAGCGGATGGGCAAAATGCGGTGGCTATTTTCTTGGCTTTCTCGTGAACAAAGTCGAAGTAGTATGGGATTGATTAGCGCAGCGTCATTAGCCATGACTGAATTGATTTTTCCTGCGCCGCAAAACTCGTTATGCTGCGCGTTCCATGCCCGACCGTCTGCCCATTTACGAAATTGAAAATGAAATCATCGCGCGGCTCAAATCCGACAAGCGACTGATTTTATCCGCGCCCACCGGCTCCGGCAAATCCACACAAGTCCCGCAAATGTTGCTGAAACACGGATTGCTCGCCGACGGCCAAGTTGTGATTTTGCAGCCGCGCCGAATCGCCGCGCGTTTGCTCGCCTCGCGCGTCGCGTCAGAACTCGGCGTGAAATTGGGTGACGAAGTCGGCTACCAAATCCGTTTTGAAAACGTCACGTCGGCCAAAACCAAAATCCGTTTCGTGACCGAAGGCGTTTTGCTGCGCCAACTGATTGACGACCCGCAACTGCGCGGTGTCTCCGCGATTTTGTTCGACGAATTTCATGAGCGCCATCTTTACGGCGACATCACGCTCGCCCGCGCGCTCGATTTGCAGGAGCAGTCGCGTCCCGATTTGAAACTCGCCGTCATGTCTGCGACGCTCAACGCGGGCGAATTGGAAAATTATCTCAAGCCATGCACCACGCTCGCGTCCGTAGGCCGCACATTTCCCGTTGAAATCGAATACCTGCCGCATCGTCTCGGTTTGAACGCGCCGCCCATTTGGGAAATCGCCGCCGAACAATTCTCGCGCTACGTCAATTCCGGCGGCGACGGCGACGTGCTCGTTTTCATGCCGGGCGGATTTGAGATTTCGCAAACCATCGAAGCCATTCGCCACACGAGTGAAGCCAAAGGCTACATCATTTTGCCGCTGCATGGCGAATTACAACCGCGCGATCAGGACGCCGCCGTCGCGCGTTACGAACAACCGAAAGTCGTCGTCGCCACCAACGTCGCCGAAACGAGCATCACGATTGACGGCGTGAAATTGGTGATTGATTCCGGCCTCGCGCGCGTCGCGCGTTACGACGCGAATCGCGGCATCAATACTTTGCTCATCGAAAAAATTTCTCAAGCCAACGCCGACCAGCGAACCGGTCGCGCCGGTCGCACTGCGCCGGGAAAATGTATTCGCCTGTGGTCGCGCGCGGAACACAATGAACGCGCGCCGCACGAATTGCCGGAAATTCGCCGGCTCGATTTGGCCGAAGTCGTTTTGACGTTGAAAGCCGCCGGCGTGGACGATTTGCGAAAATTTCGCTGGCTCGATAAGCCGGACGAAATTTCGCTCACGCACGCGGAAGAATTGCTCGAAGATTTGGGCGCGATTGGCCGCGACCAAAAAATTACCGCGATTGGCCGCAAGATGCTCGCGTTTCCGTTGCATCCGCGTTACGCGCGAATGTTGCTCGCGGCGCAGGATTTCGGCTGCGTGCATCAGGCGTGCCTCGTCGCCGCGCTCACGCAAGGACGCGATTTGCTCATCCGCAATCCCGGTCGCGACGCCGAATCCGCGCGCGAAGATTTGTTCGGCGACAAGGCGAATTCCGATTTTTGGATTCTCATGCGCGCGTGGAATTATGCCGCCAAAAACCAATTTCGCATGGACGTTTGCCGCAAATTGGGCATCCACGCCGTCACCGCGAAACAGGTCGGGCCGCTGCTGGAACAATTTTTACGCATCGCGAAGGACGAAGATCTCGACACGCAAGCTCGCGAAATCAAAGACGAGAATTTGCAAAAATGTATTTTGATTGGCTTTAGCGACCGAGTCGCGCGGCGAATGGACGAAGGGACGTTGCGTTGCGAATTGGTTCACAATCGTCGCGGCGTTCTCGCGCGCGAAAGCGTCGTGCAACAAAATCCGTTGTTTGTCGTCGCTGAAATTCGTGAGGTTGAACAACGCGGCAAAGAAATGAACACAATTTTGTCGCTGGCGACGGCGATTGAAACCGACTGGCTGCGCGAATTGTTTCCCGACGATTTGAAGTCCGATTTGCACGTCCAATTTGACGCGCGCGAAAAACGCGTTCTCGCCGCCGAACTTTTGCGTTTTCGCGGACTCGCGCTCGCGGCGAAACGCATTGACCCGCCGCCCGCCGATGCCGCCGCGCGTTTGCTCGCGGACGAAATTTTGGCGGAACGGCTCGCGCTGCCGAATTGGAATCACGGCGTCGAACAATGGCTCGCGCGCTTGGATTTGCTCTGCACAAATTGTCCCGAATTGCAGTTGCCGCAAATTTCGGACGAGGATAAGAAGGCCATCATCGAACAACTTTGTCACGGCGCGACAAGTTACAAAGACATCAAGGAACGCGAAGTCAAATCCGTCGTGATGTCGTGGCTTTCGCAGCCACAGCGCGAATTATTGGACAAACATGCGCCGGAAAGGTTGTCGCTGCCGAATGGCCGCACGCCGAAAGTGAGTTACGAAAAGGGAAAATCGCCGTTCATTTCGCTGCGGATTCAGGAACTTTACGACGTGAACCAGACGCCCAAAATCGCGCTCGGCAAAATTCCCGTGACCGTTCACATTTTGACGCCGGGCATGAAACCGATTCAAGTGACGCAGGATTTGGCCAATTTCTGGCGCGAGCATTATCCGAAAATCAAATCCGAACTGGCGCGGAAGTATCCGAAACATTTTTGGCGATGAGGTTTTTTCATTGCCGTTTTGGAGCGGACACCTAATCTTAAAGAGCTATGAAAACGATTGGGATTGGTTTGGTATTTATCCTCGTGGCGAAGGCTGCGTTTGCGCAACTGCTCACAACGAATATCTCCAACCTCAATCAGCCGTTTGCGCAGTTTGTGGAGATTGACCCCAATGCTACCGCAGCTTTTGCCTTCAACACAGGAAACAGCTCGGGATATTTCCAAAGTTTAGGGTTGCCAGTATCCTCTCGTTTTTTACCCGGCATGGTGAAAACCACGGGCACTTTGGTCGTTTCGCTGTGCAAGGATGCTGGAGGACAACCGGGCGACACTTTGGGAACTCTGTTGCCAGCGGGCGAAAATGACTCCGGTGTTACAGCGATTGATTTGTATACGAACTCAACCACGCTTGGATTGGCAACCAATACGACTTATTGGATTGTGGCGCAAAACAGTGGCTCGCTCAATGTTGCCTTCCTATTAAACGGAATCGCCGCTTCAACATTGGATGCCGGTTCGACGTGGACGCTGGGTGGTCTGGTATCTACATCGGGTAATTATGTCCAGTTCGACATCGTGACGTTGTCTGCGCCGCCGATCTCCATCTTTCAGCCCGTGGTTTTGACCTTCACAAACTTTGGTTATCCGTATGTTTTGCAACAAAACACAAATCTAGCTTCGACCAATTGGGTGAACACAACCAGCGCGATTCAGTTAAGCACTGTGGATACAAATCAATCAGTCTTTATCGTGCCGGCCAATGCCGGTCAGATGTTCTATCGTCTTTCGCCTTGATGATCTTCGCGTGACTGGCGTCGAACAACTTTGCCCGAATTGTGGTTTGTGTTGCGACAGCACGTTGTTCGCGGACGTGGAATTGCGGAAAGGTGACAATCCAAAACAATTGATAAAATCCGGTTTGTCATTGAAAAAGAAAGGGCAGGGGAAACTGGCTTTCGCGCAGCCGTGCGCGTGTTTCGATGGAAAACTTTGCCGGATTTACGCGGACAGACCAAAACGCTGCCGAACTTTTGAGTGCGGCTTGTTGAAAAAAGTTTCGGCAAACGAATTGTCAGCACACGCGGCGTTGGAAAAAATTTCTGCCGCGAAATTGAAAGCGGAAATAGTCCGCGAGTTGCTGCGCGAACTGGGAAACAAGGACGAACAAATCGCATTGACGCATCGTTATGCCGACGCGATGAGCGCGCCGATTGATTTGGCGAAGGACAATTCGGAATTGCGCGGCGAATTGATGCTCGCCGTCAATGATTTGATGCAGATTTTGCAGCGGGATTTTCTCCGCTGATTACTTCACCAGCGTCTTGCAGAATTTCTCGATGCGCGCGAGACCTTTTTCAATGTTCGCAAAACTCGTCGCGTAGCTCAAACGGATGTAATCGTCCGCGCCAAAGGCGATGCCCGGAACGGCGGCGACTTTTTCCGCTTCCAATAATTTCGCGCAAAATTCGGACGATTTCAGTCCGGTGCCGGAAATGTTCGGAAACAAATAAAACGCGCCTTTCGCGTTCACGCAGGAAATTCCCGGAATGGAATTCAATTTCGTGTGCGCGTAACGGCGGCGTTTATCGAATTCCGCCAGCCATTTCGGCAAATGGTCTTGCGGGCCGGTGAGCGCGGCGACACCGCCTTTTTGCGCGAACGAAGTCGGATTGCTCGTGCTGTGCGATTGCACGGCGTCAATCACCTTCGCAATCGGCTCCGGCGCGGCGAGAAATCCGAGCCGCCAGCCGGTCATGCTCCATGCTTTCGCGAATCCGTGAACGATGATGGTGTGCGCCTGATGTTCCGGCGAAAAACTGGCGACGCTTTTCACCTTCGCGCTGTCGTAAAGCAAATGCTCGTAAATTTCGTCGCTCATGATGAGGACGTTTTTCTCCACGCAAATGTCGCCCAGCGCTTTCACTTCTTCCGGCGTATAAACCGAACCCGTCGGATTGCTCGGCGAATTGAGAATGAACACGCGCGTGTTCGGCGTGATGGCCGCGCGCAGTTGTTCGGGCGTGACTTTGAATTCCGTTTTGTCGGTCGTCGGCAAAATCACCGGTTTGGCGCCCGCGAGTTTGACCATTTCGGGATAACTTAACCAATACGGCGCGGGAATGATGACTTCATCACCCGCTTCGCACGTCGCAAAAATGACGTTGAAGCAGGAATGTTTGCCGCCGTTCGAGACGATGATTTGCGACGGCTTGTAAGTAAGACCGTTTTCGCGTTTGAATTTGTCGGCGATGGCTTCGCGCAATTCGGGAATGCCGCTGCTCGGCGTGTATTTGGTGAATCCGGCGGCGAGCGCTTTGGCGGCGGCGTCTTTGATGTGTTGCGGCGTGTCGAAATCCGGCTCGCCCGCGCCGAAACCGACGACGTCTTCGCCCGCCGCTTTCATCGCTTTGGCTTTGGAATCAATGGCCAGAGTGAGCGAGGGCGCGAGCGACGCGGCGCGATGAGAAATTTTGTAATTCATTTGAGCGGCGGAGAATTTACGCACCAGCGACGGAAATTCAAGAATGGAATGGATTTGCTTCAGGTGTTCAAACTCTCAAACATTCGGGAATATGGGCAAATGTGCGATTTTAGCGCGAATTCCATGAAATTTGCATTTTTAGGAATCGGGATTATCAGCTTCACACACCCAATTTTGGTTGATGTTTTAGGCGAAATTTTCATGTGATTTTTAAGCGCGCCGAGCAGCGGCAACCAGCTTTGTTCTCACCCAAGTTGTTTTCCTGATACCGGATGATTTCACCGCCGCTATGATTTCCTGATATTCCTCCGGCGATAGCCGCGTTGAAATGAATCTCCAACGCTTCTCTGCTTTAGGAAGCATCGGTCTGCCTATTTTGGGAACAGGTTCGCTCATGGCTTTTTGCCGTCTTTCGGCGGCGGAGTTTGCAATAATTTTTTGACGGCATCCTCGAACTTAATGCCGCTCAAATTCGGGAGCATAATATCCCGCAATTTCCGTTTTGATTTCTTTCGTTTTGACACGATTTCTCTTTCTGCCCCAACGGATATGCGGGGCTTTTGGTTTAACAAGGCAATCACAATGTTTGTAATCTTTGTTCCCTCATATCACCTGCTGATAAGTTAATCGTTTTCCAGTCGTCAATCCAAGAGCCGTTTCCATGCGCTCGCCATCCGTTTGATGGCGTGTGTTCCAACGAAACGCAAATTCATTGACGTAACGATGCAAATGTTCGCGGCTGACATTATGCCATGCGCCATTCACACCGCGCTTGAGCAAACTGAAAAACGATTCGCAATGATTCGTGCCAGCGGAAATGCCGTCCGTTGTCCGCAAAAGATATTCATACTTGCTATGCGTGACCGTGTAATGCGCTTTGAACTCGTTGCCAACTTGCTGATAAGCCGTGTTTTCGTCCGAACAAATCACCGCATCCGATTGAACTTCTTCGCGCAAAACTTTACCGAGATTCTTATAGCTCACATTCGGGACAACTCGCGCCTTCATGTTGCCGCCTTGCTCAATCAAAGCCATGACCGGCGTTTTGCGTGAGAGTTTGGTTTTCATGTCGCCTTTGCCGCCGATGAATGTTTCATCAATTTCCACAACGCCCTTGAGCTTTCGGCAATCATCATCAATGAAAGCGAAACGCAAACGGTGAGCCATGAACCACGCCGCCTGATAACCGATTTTCAACATCCGGCTCAATTGCAATGCGCTGATGGACTTCTTGGATGAACAAAGAATGAAAAGAGCCATGAGCCATTTACTGATCGGAATATGTGAATCCTCGAAAATCGTTCCCACAGTCACGGTGAATTGTTTCCGGCACGCGCCACATTTGTAAAGTCCCTTCCGTAATTGCGTTTTGCTTTCCGGCTTGGATTGCAGCTTGTAAATGGCCTTTTCCTTATGGTTTTTACAATGCGGACAAACCGCGCCATCCGGCCACAAAATTGACTCCAATAACTCGCGGGCTTTATCCTCATCGGCATACTCCTGCGCCAGCGTCACCAGATTCAACTCGTCTTTTTGTTCCGTCGTTTTCATGCCTTAAAAGTGACACATAAACGGGATGTTGTCAATAATAAATGTGACACTTATATTCTAGTTTTTTAATGCGGATTTGCGCTGTTTGTGATTTCATTGAAAATTTCTTCTGTTTTTTTCTCTAAAGCAAATGCCTCGTTGGTTTTTCCACTGCGGACTGCGGCAAGCGTAGCAGAACCATAAAGACGCAAAACATTGGTTTTAGAAATCTCTAAATTATTTGAAGAACCTAGAGACTCATAATTAGTAATAGCCGCATTGAATGATTCAAAAGAATTGGTAAAATCGTTCACATCCATATATGCAATGCCTAAATCCGCGAATGTGGAAATTAGCATAAGTTTTTCTCTAATTTCAGGATTTTCTTTTTCTGCTTGTATGGCATATTCGCTGGATTTTTTTTGATATTCTATAGCAAGAGAATTACTTCCTAGTTTCATAGCAGAGACTCCAGCATAACTATACATTAACGATTTTCCAAAAGTTGTTAGGTTTCTGCTTGTATCAATCATTGCACCGGAAGACTTTGTTGATTCAAATGCCGTTATAGCTTTTTGAAAATTCGGCAAAGCGGCAGAAAAGTCGTTGCTTAATGCGTTCTGTCTTCCAGCCTCCATTGCAGCCATAATAATTCTTGGCGAGCCAGTAACCACTCCTCCAAATTTCGTTCTGCCGTCTGGTAATTTTTCGATTCCCAAATCCGAGAATTGATTTGTAGCATTTGATTTGATTTCGCTGGCTTCTGTTTCGATTTCGGCAAGATTTTTACTTAATGTTGAATTATATCGTGAAAGGAGTAGGTCAATTTGTTCAAAATTTGTTGGGGTATGAATAAAAATGTTGCTATAAATTTGAAAAAGTTTGTCTGGATTGGCTTCAAAAAAGTCCAATCTCTGAAGTGTAACATCACGTTGCCTATTTGCTTCATTTAAGTCTGTTTTTAGATTTAATAAAGCTGTTTCATTATCTCGTTTTGTATCCTCAATTTGCTTTTGTAGAACATTAACTAGATTGGACTGACCTTGAATTTGACCATTCAAAAAAGCATTGGATTGAGTTAAGAAATTTATAGATTTAATACTTCCTTCATAATCATTGTTTTTTTCTGTATATTTTAGAAATGGAGCAACACAAAAAGTTGAAATCAAAAATGAAACCAAGAAAATTGCTACAGCCCACTTCATGGCGACACCCTCCCATTTTTCCCAATGTGTAGTATATTTTTTGAGATAAGGAATTTTGTCGTGCCATCGCAGCGCCGCTCCAATAAAAATACAAATCCCCTCAATGATTCCAAAAGCTCCATCAGCAATATGAAAACCTTCGAGTAAACACCCAAGCCAAAATTTGAGAAAGTCACCAAGCATAGTGCAATAGAATCCCCAACTCCCAAAAACCCGTAAAGACTAATGTTGTGCATGATTTCCTCCTTTATCCACTTTGGGGGGAGGCGTGAGCTTATGAAAGATATTGTCCGTTAATCGCCCTAGAACGGCAGTTTCAAAAAACTCAAAAACCCCTCTTTTTTCAGCTAAAAAACTCATAAAACCATTGATTTTATTGAATAACTTTGTGGGTGTGTGAAGCGGATAATCCCGTTAGGAATTGTAACCAGTATTGGTGACTCGCTGGGGGCGGGTTATTTGTTATGTTGATTGCGTCGTTGATGCAGAAATGCAGTTACCGTGTGTTGTAAGGCGAATGTCTGCTGCGCCGCATCCGACAAAGATTCGCAATGCGCGATTGCGAAAGATGATTTGAAAAGCGCTTAGTTCTCATTGAAAGAGACCGGAGTAGTGCCCGGTCTCTTTTCTGTTTTCGGGAGTCCCTGTTCATTCTGATTTTGGTGGGGCCGTGCTGCGGCACGGCTGCGGACGACCGGCGGTCATTCCTACCGTTTCAACTTGAGTCGCCGACGCGGCGACCTTTCCAGATTTAATACGTCAGTAATTCCAATTCGCGCAAACCGTCATTTGCCAATTCCCAATGACGGCCGCGTTTGACCACGAGCTTGCGGCAGGGATTGGCTTTTTGCTCGGCTTCGTTGACGGAGAGCAATTGAAATTTGGCGCGGCTTTTGATTTCCGATTCGGCGCGTGGCATGAGCGCGAACGCGACACCGTTGAAGTTCAGCGCAATTTCGTAACCGGCAACGCCTTCCTTTTCGGCGACAGGATTTTTCAGGATGAGCATCGGGTAGCGTTTCAAATAAGGGAAATTGGTCGCGCGCACGAACACGCGGCAAAGTTCGGTTTGATTGCGGATGAAATTCAGTAAATTGAAATTCGTGCCTTGCGTATGTTCGGCCAGAAGGATTTCGCGCGGGTCGAGGCCATTCAGATTTTGACCGTTCCATTCGCCGTGATCGTTGCGTTCGCCGGGGCTGGCTTTCCTGAACCACGCGGCGAAATTGTCGTTGACGAGCAGGTTCAATTCAAAATGCACGTGCGCGCGCCATTTGGCGATGGTTTCGGCGTTGGACGTGCGTCCCATTGTGGCAATGACTTCGCCGGCTTTGACGGATTCGCCGATTTTCAATCCCGCGCGAATCGCGCTCAAATGTCCGTAAAGTGAATAAATTTCCAGTCCACTGATGTTGTGTCGAATCACGATGTAATTGCCGTAATTTGAAAGCGACGGACGAGTGCTAAAATAGACGACCACGCCGTCGTCGGTGGCCATGACGGGGTCGGTCGGTTCGCCACGCTTGTCGGTTTGCAAATGGAGAATATCGAGTCCTTCGTGCAGGCGCGTGCCGTTGTTGCGCACGCAACCAAAGCTGCCGCTGGTCCACGGTTTGTCCGGCGCAGTTGGCGCAAAAAATTTTGATTCGTTGCCGGCTTCAAACAGAGTGTGATTGGCGGTGGGAAATTGAAAAGGGGATTGCGCAAGTGATGACGCGCAAATGAACAGAATTGAAGTGGCGATGAAATGAATCGCACGACGAAAAACAGGATAAATCATTTCACGAAACCTTGGTTCATTTGGGCGGCGAGGTTATTAAGACCGAGCACGAGTTGGTTCGCTTCCTCACGGGAGCAATCCGGTGTGAAAGCCAGAATGCCGTTGGCGATGCGATGCGTGATGAGCGGCGCGGCAAGCCAGCGGCCATTCGCCAGTTTTTCGCCCCACTGGCCGAAAATGACAAAATGTCGTCCCGGATTCGTGGCCGAATAATGTTCCAGCAGCGACGTGGCGATTTCATCGAATTGAACCTCAATGGCAAAACCGCCCGGCGCGTCAATGATTCTGGCGGTGATGATGTTGGCTTCGGTCAAAACGGGATCGTCGGCGATGGTCACCGCCACCGGGTCGGAACGCGGCACGGAAACGGTCTGTTTGGAGCTGATGTCGTTGCGGCTGACTTCGATGTGTACGCGGAGCGCGGCGGTTTGCTTTTTTTCTTTTTTGGCTTCCTTGGATTCCGTGCTGCAACCGCAAATGAATCCGGCCAACACTGCCAGCGTCAAAAAAAGATTGAATTGTCGCGCGCAAACTTTCATAGTGCGCTTACAAAACCGCAAGACGCGAACAAAGTAAAGACACTTATGGGCAAACAATATAACAAACTTTTGAAACGCAAACGCCGGGTCAACTACATTAAACGCAAAGAAAAGGCGGTGAAAGCGAAGAAAGCCGCCAAATCAAAGACAAGTTAAACCAGCATTTCAAAAATGGATAAGGCCGTCCAATGGGGCGGCCTTTTTATTTTTGCTGTTTCGGTAAAACGAAAATAGAACGCACATCAACCGGCGGCGATGGCATGAGCAAATGAATGGCGATAATTTCCGCGTTGGTCACCAATGCGACGATGGCCAATGAAGTGACTGCCCAACTTCCTGCGTTGAAAACGAGCAGAGTGACGAGCGCGGCGAGCAGGCAGAGGCCATAAAATTTGGCGAGATACGAATGAGTCGCTGGATATTTTCTGAAACGGATGAAACTGACGAGAATGATTGCAATTTCGGAAAGGAGAATCAGCGCGATTGCAAAATAATTTTGTTCGATGACCGGCTTGCACAAAATCCACGCGACGGCGAGGATGAACAAATAATAAATGACGTCCGTGACGCTGTCATAACGCCGAAGCGCGGATGTCGCAACACCAAATTTGCGCGCAAGAACGCCGTCGTAAATATCTGAAAGCGTGGCGACGATTAAGATTGGCAGATAAACCAAGCGGGAAACATTGGCGAACGCACAAATCAAGGCAACAGGGCCAAGCAACAATCGCAACGTGGTGAGCAGAAATGGAATTTTAAGTTTCAGATTCAATCAATTTGGAGATTTGAAAAACTTAATGGTGCGGATCATTGCATAAATTATTTGTCGGGTAGTTTTCCAAATTGAAATTTTGTGTCGAGCCGGATTTTTTATGAAAATGATTGGAAGCAACTTGTTCACCACAGAAATTTCTGATTCAAAAAGTTGTTAATAATTTGATTGCTTGAAGTGCAGGTTGGCTTCGTTTTACTGGCGATTTTTATTTTTTGCACAATTATTTACGTGAGAATTTTGGTGAATAAGGTGTGGGTATCAATTCATTGTCGGAAATCAGAAATGAGTTATGATGTTCGCAGTTCATTGAAAGAACGAAGCGGTGGCGGCGGTTGAAAGATTGCAGCCAGTGTTTCCAGGATAATCCCGGGTGACCGGGGAAAGGTTGGGCGTGGCTGATTGCCCGGCCCCTCGGAAATCAAATCGAAAGATTTGGTGAGAGGCACAATTCACCGGTTCCTCTGGCACGTTCGCGCGTGTCAGTGACGCGAAAACAGGATCGGGCGGCCAGAAACGATGAGAAACCGTTTCGAGTCGAGTCAAGTAGTTCAGACAGGTTTCGAGCCTGAATGAATCGCAGTTACCCAAAGGGTAATTGGTTGCTACTGCGGATCAGCACGGTGCGTGTAATCCGGCGAAATTCAAAACTGACGACGCCGAATGAAAGCCGTTGAAAGACGGACAAAAGAAACAGTGCGCATCGGGAAGGATACGATGGCGAGGCAAGCCGCGTAAAAACTTCCAAACCGGCGATGTTAAAAACGACACCGCCGGACTGTGAATGAAAAGCAACTTGAGAGTGAAGAGGCGAGACCCGTGGCAAAGGGCGAACGCACTGTCAAAAGCGGTGGCTGACCTGATGCAACAGGTCAAGATGCGAAATAAATGAAAGTCGCAGGCGTGTCTTGACCGGGTTCGTGAGCCGATGGCGCAACCATCAGCCGAAGCGAGCTGAAAAGCCTCACTCAAAATCCGGTGGTGTAAATTGTCGGACGGCTCTGCTACGAAGCCGAAACTCCGTGAGCCAAAAAAGAAACGGAGAATAGCGTCGGGAAACCGGCAGCCCCGCGAGGGCGCGCCTAATGCCGGTTCGGGAAAGAGAGTTTGGCGAACTCCCATCCCCCATTTGTCCCTGTTTGACCGAAAGGTTGAACAGGGAC
>DASZXH010000033.1:0-22004 GCA_035545995.1 Verrucomicrobiia bacterium | reverse complement strand
TCGAAAACGCTTTCCCCGGCACCATCTGCATTGTTCCAAAACTCAAATTATCATCTGTCGTAGTCCCCGACTGCGTCCGTAAACTGTTTGCAGTGATCTTCGGCTGGGGCGGATTAAAGAATTCCGTCAACATCTGCAACTTCGTGTTCATTGTATCCATCCCGAAATCTTCCGGGGCTGGTGGCTGTTCTCTGATGATGATGTCCTGTTCAAATCCTGCTTTCGTGTAGGTATAACGCAAATCAGCATCTACCCCGACGAAGGCATTCGGATAAACCACCTGATTGTCTCCCACCACCTCGCCTACGCTATTGGTCAATTCGGCAATGAGCACCGTGTTCGTCCCGTCGTCATAGCTCAATCCCAACGGACGGCTGTAAAGTTGTTTCCCGTCTGGTGTCACCAATTCAATCTGTCCCTCATAAATGTCTCCGGGGAAATAAGCCTGATGCTGGCCATTCGTCGCTGCGGCTGTGCCATTGGGCAATATGTCAATGTGTTCACTGGATGCCACCCATTTCCCGTTCACTAAATGATTCAAGCCAGAGGCCAATTCAATGTAGGCCTGATTGGTTTCATAAGTGACGTTGCCTTGGGCATCGGTTTTCTGAACAATCTTCTGCCAGACATTCTGATTGCCATCTTGTTGACTGATTTGATGTCCCACTACAACTTCAGCAGGTGCAGTTTTGCTGGTTCCCGCAGCAGATGGGTTAATCGTCGTCGTGGAACTGGCGGTGGCGAGTTGGGCTTGAACTCTTAAGGTCAATAAACACAAACCGCTCCAAAGAAAAATTGTTTTCATAAGTGAATAAAGCGGTAGCCGCAATGAAGGCTTCGTTTGGATATGAAACTGACGTGGGCCTGAGAAACGCATCAGCCCGGTGGCAACACCCCAAGGTTGCGGCACAGTGGTCATGAGACATCCCTTCCCCAATAAGCCTTACGTCGAGAAGATGGGCAAATTTATACTGTTTAACAGTTTAGCTTGTCAATGAATTTCATACTCCGTCGTTAAAATGTTATAGCAGTTCGACTGTAAAAAACGCCGAACAACATTAGAGTGTCCTCAATCAACACCTAACGCAACAAGACGGTGTTCATCATAGTCAACAATTGAGTTAACACCACGCGCCACATCATGCTCAACGCGAAAGTGTTTATCCTCGTCAATACTTGACTCAACATTCGGTCAACACAAAATCCTTACTTCAGCTAAGGGGTAAGGCTTGCATTAAGAAAAAGACTGCTCTTTTACCGACTGCGGCACCTGCCGCTTTTATTGTTTCAGCACTGAATAGACGTTTCTCAAATCAAAGCAAAACGGAACGGTTGTGAAGTAAAGCGCGGATTTGAGAAACGGCTATTGAGCGCTTCATCTTTCAAGGCGTTTTGTCTGTCCGGTTTTCAAGGACAGCCAAAAAGCCGGACAGTCTAAACGCCGGCCTTCATCTTGGGTAACGAGTTACCCACACGATGCCCTGTAATTTGTCACAATCTTGTCATGAATCATTTCAATCAACGGTATGAAGGAACAGTTCGCGCTGCAGTTGGCTCGCCACATCTGGTGACACCGCAAGTCAAAGATTTTTTGAATCTCATCCATCCGCCGGGACGATTCAATGTGGCACAGGCAGCGGCGCGACTGGGATTCAAGGCACATGACATTCCAATCTTGGTCGCACGAGGATTTCTTAAACCGTTGGGTCATCCCAAACCGAATGCGGAGAAATATTTCGCGCGGGAATTAATTTTGGAACTGGAAAGAAACGAGGCATGGTTATCGAGAGCAACCGACGCCCTCAGCCAGTACTGGCAAAACAAAAATGCTGCCAAAAGAAATCAAGCAACCCATCAAACCATGGATGTTGTTCGCATGGAAGCCTGCCGCTCGTAATCCTCCAAAGAGGGAATTTTCATCAAGGCGCGTTTCGCATAAGCACGATGAACGGCTTTGCTGTTGTGTCCCAAGGCCTCCTGTGCAAATCGTTCGGGCATTCCAGCTATTTTGGCCCGCTCTGCCCAAGCATAACGGTAACTGTGTAGCGTGACGCCATTAATGCCTAATTGACGGCAACGAGAAGCGAATTCCGTGGCTCTATCCCCTGCCCGCACGCGAGACAAATATGGAAACAACATTCCTTCAGAGGGTAAATCTTTGAAAAGATTCAAGGCTTCCTTGCCTAAATGAATCAGCACCGGCACGCCGGTCTTTTTACGGACAAAACTGACGGTATGATTTTGCCAGTCCACGTCTTCACCCTTCAAACCAGCAATGTCTCCCTGACTGGCTCCTAAATGCCAACATAATTGGTAAAGCATTTTTCGTTCGGGATTTTTCTCCGCAGCAATAATTTTTCGATGCTCATCAAATGTGATCGCGCGTTTATCTTTGAATTTTACTATCGGCCATTGACGTTTGGGGATAAGCGGCCACGGCAGCCAGTTCATGTCCACACAGAAGTTGTGCAAGCGTCGCAGATAAACATTGGTTGAAACCGTTCCCATTTGCAGCACTTTTAATAATAATTCGGCGGGTGTTTCAATGATGATATGTGGGAGCAAAGGAACAAACGCCTTGTCTTTGGCCGCCGTGCGCCAACGATGTTGATTGGCTCCTTGTTTGGACAGGGTCAAGGCTTCGATGGCATTTTTCCATGTGCGCGTGGCGATGCCGTTATCCGTGCCGGCCAGATACGCTTTGGCGATTTGAAGATTGAGCATCGGTTGCCGTTCAGAATTGTTTTTGGCCTCGACAATTTGACGGGCTTCATCGGCATTACAGGTGTTCAAGCTGGTTCGTTTGCCGGTGGATTTGTCCACGCAATAGAACATGCCACTGCGATTGCCGCGATAGGTTAAGCGATAACGTGTTCTCATGTTGGTCACGCAACCGCGAAGATAAAAGAGGCCGACTCCGAACCGTTAGCGAGCAGCGGGCGAGTTACCCGCAGTTACGCCAGAAGGTTACGGAGCGAAAAAATTGGTGTCCGTTTTGGTGTCCGTTGTGGACTCCTCACTCACAAAACCCTTGCCGCTCAAGCGGTTTGGGCTGGAGGCGAGGGTCGGAATCGAACCGACGAATGAGGCTTTTGCAGAGCCCTGCCTTACCACTTGGCTACCCCGCCGCGCAGAAACGACAGATTAACTTCCATTGGCACTCCGCACAAGTTTAACTTGCCGGACAAATCGCGAGCCTCACCGCATTTTGATTTTCAGACCGCGAATTTTTGACTTGATGCCTTCGTAAATCGGTTGTTGACGAAGTTTTTTTAAATCGGGGTCTTTGGCCAGCCAATTAAAATCGCGATAGCCCAACTCCAACGCTTTTTCCAGCGCCAGCACGGCGCGCTCAAACTGGTCGGTGAGTGAATAGCTGCAAGCCAGATTGTAAAACACCATCGCGTTTTCCGGTTGCAAACGCGCGAGCCGCTCGTCCACTTGCAAGCCGTCGTCAAACCGTCCGCGCTGCGTGTAATGGTCGCCGAGCAGTTGCAGCGCGTCCACGTAATCAGGGTCGCGCCGGACGATGCCCTCGATGAATTCGATTTTGGTGTCCAAATCGCGGCGGCTGGCGCGACTCAACTTTTTTCTGGCACTGCTTTTGACCGGCATACGACGCGGCCAGTTTTTCCAAGTCGGCAAATGAAGTCAAGCGGTCGAATGGAAAAATTTCAGCCTTTGCCTGCTTCTCGTTTTCGATTATTTAATTCAGCGCCACCCATTAACAAAATGCAGAAGAAAATAATTCTCGTTGCCTTTGTTTTAGCGCTGGCGTTTGGTCTGCGTGCTGCCGCGCCGCAGCGCGGCGACGAGCGTCTGCGCGAATTAGTCGTTTTTCCTTCAATGGACTTCAATTTTAATTGGGGACTCAATTGTCAAAACAACGAATGGGTAATCAGCCAGACTGTTGATTTGCCGAGCGCGATTGCCGAACAGCGCGAAGAATTAAAACGCCAGCCGGATGATGTGAAGCAACTTTTGCATCTGGCGTATTTGCTGGATAGCAATGGTGAAACCAACGAGTCACAATCCTGCTATGAAAAAGTTGAACAACTTTGCCGGAATAAAATTGCCGTGAATCCACAGAACGGTTCGGATTTGATGACGCTTGGTGTAGTCCTTGACGCATTGGGTAAAGAAGACGAAGCTGAACACGATTTTCGCAAAGCCACTTTGGTTGCATCCAATGATTGGAGATGTTGGGTTGGATTGGGGAATTTTTTGCCGAGCAAATACTTTTCTTCGATGTTTCCAACAAATTTACTAAATCAAATTGCTCCCGGACAAATGTTGTCTCAAGCGGTTTTGGATTATCGGCCTTCGGCAGAATCACTCAAAAAAGCGGAAGCCGCTCGTGATGAAGCGTCTCGATGTTTTGACCGGGCAATGACAATCGCGCCCAAAGAACCAGAACTATTTTTACAACGCGCTGGATATATGTCCACATCCAACTGGCAAAGCTGCTTCTTCCGGCATTACCGTAATCATGAAGAAATTGGGACAAATGAATGGCTTCTGACATTTTTTTCCAAAGAAACGATTGCCAATTTGCAAAAAGCTTCAGAATTAAACCCAAAAGATTATCAATATATCAGCCTTGCGGCTTATTTTGAATGGTATAACGCCGCATTACAAAATCGCGGTTCGTTTAATCCTGCTCCCGACAATTTGCCGGAAGCGACACGCCATTTCATTCATGGTTCCATGACTCGTTTGGAAAATCTATCTGGAGATACAGACAAAAAAACAGCGGTAGGTGCATTGGAAAATTTCGGAATACTCAATATGGTGTTTGGAAATAAACAGGAAGCGACGGCGGATTTTCGTCGCGCTGTGGCGCTTGACCCGACGCGCGAACAATCCTGGGATTTATTGCTGTCAATGCTTCTGTTTTCAGCTTCACCAGATGAGTTGTTATCGGTTGCCCAAGCGCGGTTGAAAATCAAAGATTCCGCCCGCAATCATATTATTTTAAGCAAAATTCTAGCGCAGAGAATGAGTAAATGGAGTGAGGCTACTGAGCAAGCTGAAATCGCGGAAAAACTTGAAACCAACAATAGCGTTCCTCCACTGCTGCTGGCAGCGATTGCTTTGAAACAAAGCGCGCAGACAAATTATTTGTCAGTAGCCCGCACTAACTTAGTTCGCACTTATGTCATTTTACAAAAGATGCCTGACGATGATGAAAAGAGAAAGCGAGGGCGTGAATGGTGGTTAAACACAATTATTTTTGATATTTTAAATAATCAGCCCGACCTAGCCAAAAATACAGCAAGCGATTTCTTTAAATTTTTCCCCGATGATGAAACAGCAAAGGAAATTTTGAAAATGCTGAATTGACTATGCCAAAAACTTAACTTGCCTTTTGCGTTCGCTTGTGAAAAATTTCACGAACGATTTTTAATTTTTATGGCGCACGTCAAATTACACATTCCGGGTCCGGTCGAAGTCAGCGAAAAAACGTTCAAGGCGCTTTGCTCGCCGATGATCGGTCATCGCGGCCAGGGTTTCAAAGACCTTTACGCGAAAATCCAACCGCAACTCCAACAGTTGCTCTCCACGAAACAATTGGTGTATTTGAGCACGTCGTCCGCATGGGGCGTGATGGAAGCTTCAATTCACAATCTCGTTTCCAAAAAAGTTTTGAACTGCATGTGCGGCGCGTTTTCGGACAAATGGTTCGATGTTTCCAAAAAATGCGGCAAGCAGGCCGAGGCGTTGCAGGTGGATTGGGGTTCGCCGATTCGCGCGGAAGCGATTGACAAAAAGCTGGCGACGGGCGAATTCGACGCGCTGACGCTGATTCACAACGAAACTTCGACGGGCACGATGTCGCCGCTCGCGGAAATCGCCGCGCTCAAGAAAAAGTATCCCGACGTGATGTTCATCGTGGACGCGGTGAGTTCCATGAGCGCCGTGCCGTTGAAATTTGACGAACTCGGCATTGATGTTTTGCTGGCGGGAACGCAAAAGGCGTTCGCGTTGCCGCCGGGATTGGCGGTGTTTGTCGCGTCGCCCGCCGCGCTTGCGAAAGCGGCGACAGCAAAAGATCGCGGTTATTATTTTGATTTTGTCGAATTTCAAAAGAATGCCGAGCAAAGCATGACGCCAAGCACGCCGAGCATTCCGCACATTTACGCGTTGAGCAGCAAGCTCGACGAATTTTTTGCGGAAGGTTTGGACGCTCGTTACGCGCGCCACAAAAAGACAAATCAACTCACGCGCGATTGGGCGGCGAAACATGGATTCACGTTGTTTCCCGAAAAAGGCTTCGAGTCCATCACGCTGACTTGTGTCAACAACGGCGCGAAACCGGGCGGACGAACTGTTGACGTTGCCAAATTGCAAAAATTGACGAAGGATCAAGGTTTCTTGATTGACGGCGGCTACGGCAAAATCAAGGGACTGACGTTCCGCATTTCCAACATGGGCGACGAAACGGAAGCGACGATGAATCAATTGTTCGCCGCGCTGGACAAGGCGATGTCGCAGCTTTGAGATTGCGGGTCGGCAAAATGCGCTGAATCCTTTGATGATATGGCGCAAGACACGACAACGAATCCGCCGCCGAAGCGCAATTGGTTTCGCCTGATTGTTTTTGGCAGAAGCCCTCGACGCACAATGCTTCGGATTGTCATTCTCGTCGTCGTTTGCTTTTTCGTTTTCAAGTTCATGCTGATTCCCATCCGCGTGACGGGCATCAGCATGTCGCCGACTTACAAAGATGATTCTGTCAATTTTGTGAATCGTTTCGCTTATTGGTGGCATGAGCCGCAACGAGGCGATGTGGTCGGCATTCAATTCGCCGGGCCGCATTTGATGCTGCTCAAACGCATTGTCGGTTTGCCAGGCGAAACGATTTCTTTTGAAAACGGGCGCGTCATGATCAACAGCCAGCCGCTGGCCGAATCTTACGAAAAAGGTTCGTGCAATTGGAATATGCCCGCGGAAAAAATCGGCGCTGACGAATATTATGTCGTTGGCGACAATCGTGAAATGCCACAATCATTGCACATGCAAGGCCGCGTCGAACGCTGGCGGATTTTGGGCAAAGCGTTGCTATGAAAATTGTCGTGAGAATCATTTTCACCGTCGCATTGATTGCGCTGGGAATTTGGCTCTGGACAATCTTTTTTCCCAATCCGGAAACGGTTGTTCGCCAGCGCATTTTGAAATTGGCGAAAATCGCTTCATTCACAAAAGACGAAGGCAACTTTTCGCGCGTTGCCGCCGGTGAAAGAGTCGGCGGATTTTTTTCCACGAATGTCGAAATCAATATCACGATTCCCGGCCACGAACAGGATACGCTGGTCGGTCGCGCGGAAATTACGCAGGCCGTGCTTCAGGTGCGTGAAGCTGTGCGCGAAATAGTTGTCAAAGTTCCCGACGTGCAGGTGACGCTCGCGCCGGACAAGCAATCGGCGGTGGCGGATGTGACGGTGGACGTGGAAATTTCCGGCGAGCGCGACGCGCTTGTGCAGGAAATGAAATTCACGTTTCAAAAAATGGATGGTGACTGGCTTATCACCAAAATTGAAACCGTCCGCACGCTCAATTAAAAATACGCTTTGACTTTGCCGGCTGGCGAAGAAAGAATTTCCCTATGAAAATCCTGACTCGAATTTCATTTCCAATTCTTGCCATTGTCATTTTTTGTTTAGTTTCAGAGAATTTTCTGGTCGCGGCGGAAAACGATTCAACGAATTATCTGAACGAAACGCCTGCGCAAAAGGCGGCGCGCATGAAATGGTGGAATGACGGGCGGTTCGGCATGTTCATCCATTGGGGCGTTTATTCCGTTCCCGCCGGCGAGTGGGATAATCAAACCGGCTTCGCCGAATGGATTCTGGAACAGACACACATGCCGGTGAGTCAATATGAGAAATTTGCGGATCAATTTAATCCGACTAATTTCAACGCCAAAGCCTGGGTGGCGGCGGCGAAAAATGCCGGCGTCAAATATATCGTCATCACGTCCAAACATCACGACGGTTTTGCGATGTATCCGACGAAATTAAGCGACTGGAGCATCAGCCGCACACCGTTCAAGCGCGATCCGTTGAAAGAATTGGCTGATGCCTGTCACAAAGCCGGCATCAAATTTTGCGTCTATTATACCATCATGGATTGGCACAGTTCGGATTGGGGCACCCGCCGTCCGTGGAACGACGTCGCCGCCAAATCCGGCCCGCCAAACATGGATCGTTTTGAAGATTACATGAAAAGCCAGCTCAAGGAATTGATCACGAATTACGGGCCGCTGGGTTTGATCTGGTTCGACGGCAATTGGGAATCGCCGTGGACGGCGAAACGCGGTCGTGAAATTTACGATTACGTTCGCAGTTTGCAGCCGTCGCTCATCGTCAATAATCGCGTCGGCAAACCGGAAAGCACGCCCGGCGGCGGCTTTGCCAAGACCGGCGAAGTCGGCGATTACGGCACGCCGGAGCAAACGATTCCGCCGACCGGATTCGGCCCCGGCATTTATTGGGAATCGTGCATGACGATGAACGACCATTGGGGCTACAACAAGGCCGATCAAAATTTCAAATCCGCCGAAACGCTCGTGCACAACCTGATTGATTGCGCGAGCAAAGGCGGAAATTATCTACTCAATGTCGGCCCGACGAGCGCCGGCGTAATTCCCGCGCCGGAACTGGAACGATTGAAAGAAATCGGCGATTGGATGCGCGTTAACGGCGTCGCGATCTACGATACGAGCGCCAGTCCGTTCAAAAAATTGCCGTGGGGACGCTGCACACAGAAAGCAGATGGCAAAAATACAATTCTTTATCTGCACGTTTGGAATTGGCCAAACGACGGGAAACTTCTTGTGCCCGGCCTGAAAAATTCCGTGAAATCCGCTACGTTGCTGGCGACAGGAGAAAAATTGAAAACCTCCGCGAACGCCGACGGCGTGGTGATTGAAGTTCCCGCCACAGCACCGGATTCCATTTCTTCCACAATCGTTTTGAAAATCAAAGGCGCGCCCGAAGTGGAAGCGACGGTATTAAAGCAAAACGCCGACGGTTCAATCAATCTTCACGCGGCGGATGCTGATTTGCACGGCGGATTGCAATATGAAGTTGGCAACGGCAAGGATAACATCGGCTATTGGACCGACCCGAACGATTCTGCCAGTTGGACGTTCAAGGCAAATCAACCCGGAAAATTTCAAGTCATAGTTGAAACCGCGGCTCAGGCAGAAAGTCATTTTGAAATTTTAATCGGCGATCAAAACATTTCAGGAACTGCGCCAAACACAGGCGATTACACTAAATTTCAAAACACTAAACTGAACGACACTTTGGTAATTTCTACACCGGGCGAAATCACGCTCGCCGTCAAACCGGTCAAAGAAAATTGGTCGCCTATCAACCTCAAATCTGTGACGCTGACGCCCATATCGAATTGAACGTCGGCGAAAATTTTATGTCTGCCACCGCCGGATATAAAATTGTCCAACTAAAAAATGGCGCGCGCAGCGTTCATTCAATTGCTCATGCGGAAACATTTCACCCCGGCATCGGGCCGATGGCGGAAGCGGAAGTGCTTTACGTCCGGCAATTGCGCCTGCCCGAACGGGTTCGCGAAACAAGTGAGGAATTTGTCATTTGGGATATCGGTCTCGGCGCGGCGGCAAATGTGCTGACTGCCATCAAATTAATTTCCCGGAGCTTGTCGCAAACAAAATCCATTCGCATCATCAGCTTTGACCAAACCGGCGAAGCGTTGCAATTCGCCCTGCAACATGCCGACGAATTGAACTATCTTGCCGGATTCAAAAATCAAATCGCCGAATTGCTTCAAAAGAATTCTGTCGAATTTCAAACCGGCAAACTTTTTGTAAATTGGAAATTTTTGTACGGCGATTTTCCGTTGTGGCTCAAATTAAAAAATGGTGGTCGTGCGCAAACACCGCCACATGCGATTTTGTTTGATCCACATTCGCCGCAAAAAAATCCGGCGATGTGGACGGTTTCGCTGTTCACAAATTTGTTCCGCGCGCTCGACCCGCAACGACCTTGCGCGCTCGCCAATTTTACGCGCAGCACTTCGGCGCGAACAGCAATGTTACTCGGCGGATTTCATGTCGGCGTCGGTCATGCGACCGGATTTAAGGAAGAAACAACTGTGGCTGCGAATACATTGGATTTGATTTCCGAACCGTTAAATTCGCGCTGGCTGGAACGCGCGTTGCGTTCTGATTCTTCCGAGCCGTTGCGCGAACCCATTTATTCCCGCGCAAAATTGTCGTCGGAAACGATTCAAAAATTGCGCGCGCATCCGCAATTTTTTACACTTCGCGCATGAACGTTTTTGTCACGGGCGGAGCGGGCTACATCGGTTCGGTTTGTGTCGAAGAATTGCTTAATGCCGGACATCAAGCCACGGTTTATGATAATCTCACTGAAGGTCATCGTTCAGCGGTGGATTCCCGCGCGCAATTCATTTTTGCCAAACCGGAAATTGAGGGTGACATTTTGAACGCGGTCAAATCGGTGAAGCCCGACGCCATCATGCACTTCGCCGCGTCCACGCTCGTCGGCGAATCCATGACGAATCCCCAAAAGTATTTCCACAACAATTTTGTCAATGCGCTGAAACTGGCCGATGCTGCGGTGGAATGTGGCGTGAAAAAATTTGTGTTCAGCTCGACCTGCGCGACTTACGGCCCGCCGGACAAAATTCCGATGACGGAAGATTTGCCGCAGCGTCCGATCAATCCCTACGGCGAATCTAAATTGATGTTCGAGAAAGCGTTGTTGTGGTATGAGCAGATTTACAAGTTGGAATTCATCGCGTTCCGTTATTTCAACGCCGCGGGCGCGAGTGACAAATTCGGCGAACATCACCACATCGAAACGCATTTGATTCCGAACGTCCTTGCCGTCGCGCTCGGTAAAAAATCGCACGTCGAAATTTTTGGCACGGATTATCCGACGCCCGACGGCACGTGCATCCGCGATTACATTCACGTCCGCGATTTGGCGCAGGCGCACATTCTCGGCCTCGCGCCGGGCAAAAATGGATTTTTCAATTTGGGCAACGGCGACGGTTATTCGGTGAAACAGGTCATTGAGACGTGTGAAAAAATCACCGGCAAAAAAATTCCGGCGATTGAAAAACCGCGTCGCGCGGGCGACCCGCCGCGACTCGTTGCTGGCGCGAGCAAAGCGTTCAACGAACTTGGCTGGCGGCCGCAATTTCCAAAACTGGACGACATCGTGAAAACCGCGTGGGCGTGGCATAAAAAATTCCCCGACGGTTATCCTGATTAGGCATTTATTTGCTTGCCAAAGCCGCCGGTTCGCAGGCATTTTCTGACATGGCAGCGACGCGCAATTCCAATGCCTTCGACGATACGTTCTACCAACCGGCAGAACAATTTTTTCCCGCAAACAATCATCTCGGCCTGACGTTTGATGACATTACGCTGGCGACGCTTTATTCGGACGTTTTGCCACGCGACACGCAGCTTGAAACGTCGCTCGCGGAAAATCTGCACCTCAACATTCCCGTCATTTCGTCCGACATGGACACGGTGACGGAATCGCGCATGGCCATCGCGATGGCGCTCAATGGCGGTCTCGGCCTCATCCATTACAATATGCCGGAGAAGCAGCAGTTGTCGGAAATCAGCCGCGTGAAATTTCACGTGCCGGGCATGATTCCCGAACCGATTAAATTTTCACCGGAACAATTCATCAGCGATGTGCTGCAACTGGTCGAAGAAAAAAAATTTACGTTCAGTACGTTTCCGGTCGTGGACGAAAAAGGCAAATTGGTCGGGCTGCTGTCCGGCCACGTCGTGAAGCCGCGTTACGCGAAACGGAAAATTGCCGAGGCGATGACGCCGCGCGCGCAGGTTCACACCATCGCACAAAAAGATTTGGGCAAAGACCCGATTGCGCGGGCGGACAAATTTTTCACGGAACGACCGGGCATCCACAAATTGCTCGTGGTGGATGACGAAGACAATTTGCGCGGCCTGTTCACGATGAACGATGTCGAACGGATTCAGCAGGAACGCAAGGCGCAATTCAAACCGGCGCGCGATTCACATTTTCGGCTCGTTTGCGGCGCGGCGGTTTCGGCCACGCGCAATGCGTTCGGCGAACTCGACCGCGAACGGATTTTGACACACGTTGGCGGACTCGTCGAACGCGGCGTGGACGTGATTGCGGTTTCCACCGCGCACGGCCACAGCAAAGGCGTGGGCGACACGGTGAAAGTTTTGCGCGACGCATTTCCCCAATTACCCATCATCGCGGGCAACGTGACGAGCGCGGCGGGTGTGGAGTATCTGGCGGATTGCGGCGCGAACGCGATTAAAATCGGTCAGGGGCCGGGTTCAATTTGCACGACGCGCGTGGTCGCCGGCGTCGGCATTCCGCAAATGACCGCGCTTTACGTTTGTTCGCAGGCGGCGAAGAAGAAAAAAGTTTCGATTCTCGCGGACGGCGGCATCACGAAATCCGGCGACATCGTGAAGGCGTTGACGTTGAGCGACGCGGTGATTTGTGGCGGGATATTCGCCGGTTGCACGGAAGCGCCGGGCGAGGTGATGGAAATCAGCGGCAAACTTTACAAACAATATCGCGGCATGGGCAGTCTCGCGGCGATGAAAGCCGGCAGCGCGGCGCGTTACGGCCACGAGAAAAATGATTCGACGCGCAAGCTCGCGGCGGAAGGCATCGAAGCGTTGAAAGAAGTGAGCGGGCCGGTTGATCGCGTGCTCGCACAACTCATCGGCGGCATTCAAAGCGGCATGGGTTATCTCGGCGCGAAAAATTTGGAAGAGCTTCGGGTGAAAGCACGCTACATCCGCGTCAGTCCCGCCGGGATGCGCGAAGCCGCGCCGCACGACGTGGTGGAATTGAAAACGGGAAATTAAAACACAATCGGTTCGTTGAGTTTGCCGCATTGGATGCAGCGCGAGCGGTCAACGTCCGGGTCGTCGGTGTAAACGTAGCCGCAATTTTTGCAGCGGAAAATCCGGTCTTCGGTATGCGTCGGGCCGAAACGGCGGCGGCGCATCTCGGAATAAATGCCCAGGCCGCACAGCGCGCCCAGCAGCACGCTCACGTAAATGAAAATCAGCGAGGCGACGCTCATGGTGAATTGGCCGGCGCGTTGGTCGCGGGCAGCGGCACGATGTGCCAGTTGAAAATCAATTCGCCGACGGTCGGGCGTGGCGACGGCACGAAGCGCAACGCGCGGGTGATGGCGAGCGCGTTAGTGTCGCCGATGTCCGCGCGCGCGGCGGTTTCCCAACTATTGGCCGACGGCAGCAAAATGGCGGAAACAACATTGCCGCTGGCGTCCACAAGCGCCTGCACTTTGGCGGGCGCAATCAAATCGTTGTAAGCCAGCGACGGCAAATCCGGCGGATTGAGGATTTGTCTTTTTGCGAGGTCGCCGGTGATCTGCAACGTCGAATTTTCCGTTTGCGGAAGTGCGGGCAGAACCGGCTTGTTCAATCTCGGTTGAATCTTGAAATCGAGTTGAAAGCTATCGAGTTGGTTCGTTTGCATGAAATGCAAGAAAACCGAACCCAAATCATCGGCGACCAGCGGCAACCAGCGCGGCGGTTCCGTCCAGCGAAATGTCGGCGGCGTGCGCGACGGTGTTTTGCGCCAGATGGCGGAAGCGAAATCATCGGCGTGCGGCAGCACGAACAGCGTCGGATTGTCGAGCACGATCAAATCGCTGGAATTCTCCGCGAGAAAAAGTTGCGGTTGCGCCGTGACCGCGCGGGGAACAATTTTTTTGCGGCTGGCAAACGCGAATATCAGCGCGACGTGCGCCACAAGAATGATGGCAATCCAAACCAGCCAGCGGGCGCGCGTCCATTTGGCCGGAATCAATTCGGCAGCGGAGTTCATTTTTCGACAGGTCGCGGCAGCGTGGCGAGCAAAGCGTTGTTGATTCCAGCAGCGCGGGCAATCGTGGTCAGATGCGCCAGTTGTCCGTAAGTGACCGTTTGGTCGGCATGGATGATCAGCGTAAGCGGTTCATGGGAATTTTTCGCGGCGCGGCTTAAATCAGAACTCAATTGCGCTTCGTTGACGATTTGATTCGCAAAATAAAACCGGCCATTGGCGTCAACGGCCACGGCCACGGAAGGCTTGTCCAAGCCGGGTAAATCCGCGACAGCGGGCGGTTGAATCTGCAATTGCAATCCTTGCACCGGCAACATCGCGCCCAGCAGCAAAAAAACGATGAGCAAAAAGAAAACGGCGGCGAACGGCGCCGCGTCGAACTGGCTGCGGAGAATTTTGACGTTGCGGGGAAATTTCATTGGCCATTGCCGTTTTCAGTGACGATGTTGACGATTTCGGACGCAGCGCGCTCCATATCAATCACGATTTTGTTGACACGACTCACGAGATAGTTGTAGCCGGCGTGAACGGGAATCGCGACCGCCAGCCCCGCGCCCGTGCAAATCAACGCCTTCCACACGCCTTGCGACAGCATTTCCAGATGCGCATACAAACCGGCTTCCTGCACGTGCTTGAAAATTTCCATGAACCCGGCGACCGTGCCGAGCAAACCGAGCAACGGGGCAAGTTGCGCGATGGTCGCGAGCAGATTCAGCCGTTCTTCCAACAATGGCACTTCCACCGAACCGGCTTCCTCGACGGCTTCGCGCACGCGTTCGCGGCCTTTGTCGCGATTGAGAATGGCCGCTTTGACCACGCGCGCGACCGGGCCGGGCGTGGCGTCGCAAATGGAAACGGCCTCGACGACGTTGTCGCGCTTGAGCACGTTGCGCACGCCGTTCAAAAATTCGGTCGAATTGATTTGCGAACGGTGACAAAACAACGCGCGTTCGATGAACACCGCAATAGCGACGGCGGCGGCGATCAAAATCAACCACAACACCGGTCCGCCGTTGGCTAGAAGCATTGGCATGAGGTTTTATAGGCATTTGTGTGCGAAGGATAAAGATTTTTCTTGGCGTTACCCGCGACTTGACGGTTAATTGGCGCATGGAAAAACCTGACCAACTCCGTGAATTGTTCCGAATGCAAAAAACCTTGAACGAATGCATCGGCGTCCAGACTGACGGCATGAGCGAAGCCGACAAGGCCAAATGGATTTTGAATTACTGCCGCGCCATGACGCAGGAAATCGCCGAACTCACCGACAGCGTGCCATGGAAATGGTGGGCGAAGTATCAGAAGTTCGACGAACAAAACGCGCGCGTCGAAGTCGTTGACCTGTTTCATTTTCTCATTTCGCTCGCGCAAGTGCTCGGCCTAAGCGCGGATGACGTGTTCGCCGCCTACGTCAAAAAGAACGAGGTGAACTTCAAGCGACAGGAATCCGGTTACACCGTCAAGGACGAAAACGACAACAAGCACATTTGAATGAAAACGAAGATTGAAGATGGAGGATTGAAGATGGCAAAACGCCGCCGTAAGTTTTTATCTTCCACTCTCCATTCTCCATCCTCGTTGAAAAAATGGCACAGGGAAATCGAGCGCGTTTTAATCACTGAAGAACAAATTGCGCGGCGCGTCAAAATTCTTGCGCGTGAAATCGAGCGCGACTTTCGCGGGCGTGAAATGGTTGTCGTCTCGCTCTTGAACGGCACGGTCATGTTTCTTGCCGACTTGATGCGGCATCTGAATCTGCCGTTGCGCCTCGATTTCATGGGCGTTTCCAGCTACGGCGTCGGCACGGAATCCGGCGATTTGGTTTTTACAAAGGAATTGCGCCTCGATGTCAAAGGCCGCGACGTGCTGTTGATTGACGATATTCTCGACACCGGAAAAACTTTGAGCCGCGTGCTGCCGAAATTGAAAGCGCTTAAACCGCGTCGCATAAAAATTTGCGTGCTGCTTGACAAACCATCGCGTCGCGTTGAAAAAATTTCCGCCGATTACATCGGTTTCGAGATTCCCGACTTTTTTGTCGTCGGCTACGGCCTTGATTTCGCCGAGCGTTACCGCAATCTGCCATTTGTGGGCGTGTTGCATCCGCACATTTACAAGGAAGCCTGCAAACAGATTTGCCAGAAATAATGGAACTCAAATTCATCAGCTTTTTCGGCTGGCTCACGATGATTGCCGCCGCATGGTTGATTTCCTACAACCGCAAATTGTTTCCGTGGCGCACCGTGATTTGGGGAATCGGACTGCAATTCGCGCTGGCCATTTTGATTTTGAAAACGCCGTGGGGCGAAGCGTTTTTTATCTTCGCCGGTAAAGTCGTCCAAAAATTGATCCAATTTTCCAACGACGGTTGCAAATTCGTTTTCGGCCCGCTCGCCGATGAAGATTTGCTGACACAAAAATTCGGCGCGGGCAACGACGTGATTTTCGCCGTGCTCGTCTTGGGCACGATTATCATCGTCGCCAGCATCTCGTCGCTGCTGTATCACTGGGGCATTTTGCAAAAAGTCGTTCACGCCGCCGCGTGGGTCATGCGCAAAATCATGCGCACCAGCGGCAGCGAAACGCTTTCCGCCTGTGCGAACATTTTCATGGGGCAGACCGAGGCGCCGCTGATGATCCGCCCTTACGTGCCGCGCATGACGCACAGCGAAATCATGACCATCATGGTTTGCGGCATGGCGCACATCGCCGGCGGCGTCGCGGCGGTTTATGCGGCGATGGGAATGCGCGCCGGTTATCCGAACACCGCCGGACATTTGCTCACCGCGTCCGTGTTGAATTGTCCCGCCGCGCTGATGATCGCCAAAATTCTTCTGCCCGAAACGCAACAAAGTGAAACCGCCGCGACGATGCCCGCGACGGTTCCGCGCACCACAGCTAATTCCATTGACGCGATTTGCCGCGGCGCGGGCGACGGTTTTCAACTCGCGCTCAACGTGATTGCCATGCTCATCGCGTTCATCGCCATGATTGCGCTGGCGAATTACATTTTCACCTTTCCGCAAAAACATCTCGGCATCGCCAATCCCGCGACGCTGCAAACTGTTTTCGGCTGGGTCAACGCGCCGTTCGCGTTTCTGATGGGCGTGCCGCTGCACGATTGTTTGAGCGTCGGACAAATTTTGGGCGAGCGCATCGTGCTCAACGAATTTGTCGGCTACCTCGATTTGACGACCAACGCCAAGACGCTCGCGCTCGACCCGCGCAGTTTCACGATTGCGACTTACGCGCTGTGCGGCTTCGCGAATTTTTCCAGCATCGCCATTCAGGTCGGCGGCATCGGCTCGCTCGCGCCCGAACGCCGCAGCGAAATGGCCAAAGTCGGTTTCCGCGCGATGATTGGCGGCCTGCTCGCTGCCTACATGACCGCCAGTCTCGCCGGATTTTTGCTTTGACGACCAATCAATTTCGTTTTGATTTTAAGTCAATGGTGATCTAATTTACAAACAGGTTCGTATGATACTAATTGTCATAGAAGCCATTTTGGGATTTTTAATTGAAAGTCTCATTATTGATTTTGTTTGCTATATTTTAGCTCCGATAGCGTGGCTTGTTTGTCTTCCGTTCATTTTGGTTATCGCGCTTTTCAAACGTGGACCGTATGGTCTTGCGGTCGTAGATATGTTGGTATCTGTTAATTGTTTTTGGCGTTGGGGAGCTGGCTTAAGAAATTAATTTTTACCTTCTCGTCCCGCCGAAAAACGGCATTCTCGCTTTAGATTTCCAGCTTAACCCACTCAAACCCACAGGGTTAAAATTCCAAGAAATTTGCATTGACAATAGTTGCATATACAACTATTGTATTGCCAATGAATGAAACAAAAATAAGCAACCTCGGCGACCATGTTGGTTATTGGTTGCGCTGCCTGTCGAATTTCGTCTCTTATAGCTTTGCCGAAAGGCTGGCGAAGGAAGACGTGACCGTGCCGCAATGGGTTTTGCTGCGCACGCTTTACAGCCATAACAACATCACGTTGAACCAACTGGCGCAACTGGTCGGCTTGGATAAAAGTTCCGTTTCGCGCATGGTCGAACGCCTCGTCCAGCGCAAGCTCGTCAATCGCGATGAAGGCAATGACCGCCGTTCGCTCGGTTTGAGCCTTACGCCGAACGCGAAAAAACTCGTTCCGAAATTGGCGAAACACGCCGACCTGAACGACGAATCATTTTTCAAAACACTTTCCCAAAAACAACGCGAGGAATTTTTGGGGACAATCAAACAACTTCTCGACGTCAACGGCTGGAAACAATCCGAACGCGGGCGTTACGGAATCGAATAATAACAATCAACCAATCAAAATTATGAACACAAAAATCATCACGGAAGTCGCTCGTAAAACTCTCGATGGTGCAATGTCATTCCCCGAAGTCGTCGGCCAATTGCTCACGGCGGACGTGGAATATTATCAAGTGGATTACGTCGGAATGAAAAAAACTTTTTACAGCGCCGAAGGCGACACGGTCATCACGCCAATCAATTATGAAGGATTGCCGCCGGTCGCACTGGAATTTTCCGCCGAAGCGTTGCGCGCGGACATTCTGGACAGTCAGCGGAACGGGCAAAAATATCGCGACTTCACCCGACGCGCGATGGCGGCGGGCGTGCAGGGATATTTTGCCTTCCTGCGCGGCAAACGCGTGACTTATTTTGGTCGTCAAGGCGACGAGCACACGGAATGGTTTCCGAACGCACAACCCGCGCCGTTCACGGAACAAGACATTCGCGCCGCCTACGGCAAAACAAAAACGGGCGCGGATTTTCCGCGACTGATTCGTGATTTGAAAATGCTCGGCATTGTTTCGTATGACCACATGCTCGAAACCGGCTCGAACATTTTTCACGGCAAAAGTGGACAATCCGTTTCTTTGAGCAACATGGGGCCGGCGGTTGCCGTCAGTCCGCAACCGAATCTGGAATTGTTGAAGAAATACATTTCCATGCACCAAAGCGGGCAGACGAATTACCCGACGTTGTGCGGACAGGCGGGCGAAGCCGGCGTGGAAAAATGGACATCCGATTTGCTGGCGATGACGTGCACCTACTTCGACAAATCCGGCCGCCAGATGCACGTGGAATTGATACCGGACGGCGAGTATAAAAGGGATTAAGTTTGAGGCAACTCTCGCAGAATTTTTGCTCTAAATTTTTCACGCAAAGGCGCAAAGGAAAATATGTCCGAAAATCTTCAAAAATAACTTTGCGTCTCTGCGTCTTTGCGTGAGACAAGTTTCACTCAACATTTTACATCCGTGTTCATCCGTGCTTATCTATGGTTTTGCTATGGCATTTCTTAACGACAATTTTTTGAAACTCAAAGCCGGCTACCTTTTTCCTGAAATTGGCCGGCGCGTGAAGGCGTTTTGCGACGCGAATCCCGATGCGGCGAAAAAATTGATTCGCTGCGGCATCGGCGACGTGACCGAGCCGCTGCCGCCCGCCGTCGTCGCCGCGATGCACAAGGCCGTGGACGAAATGGCGTCGCGCGAAACATTTCACGGCTACGGCCCGGAACAAGGCTACGAATGGCTGCGCGCGGCGATTGCCAAAAATGATTTTCGTGACCGCGGTATTGAGATTGCCGACGACGAAATTTTTGTGAGCGACGGCTCGAAATGCGATTGCGGCAACATTTTGGATATTCTCGGCGCGAAAAATAAAATCGCCATCAGCGATCCGGTTTATCCCGTTTATGTGGACACGAACGTCATGGCCGGTCACACCGGCGAGGCGAACAAAGCGGGCGCGTATGCGAAATTGGTTTATTTGCCATGCAAACCATCGAACGGTTTCATTCCCGAGCCGCCGAAGAAGCACGTGGACGTGATTTATCTTTGCTCGCCGAACAATCCGACCGGCGCGGCGGCCACGCGCGAGCAGCTCGAAGCGTGGGTAAAATACGCGCTCGAAAATAAATCCGTGATTTTGTTCGACGCGGCTTACGAGGCTTACATCACCGATGCGAATCTGCCGCATTCGATTTACGAAATTCCCGGCGCGCGCGATTGCGCTATCGAATTCCGCAGTTTCTCGAAAAACGGCGGATTCACGGGAACGCGCTGCGCGTTCACAGTCGTTCCGAAAACTTTGAACGCTCAAACAAAATCCGGCGAATTCAAACCGTTGCATCCGCTGTGGGCGCGGCGGCAGACAACAAAATTCAACGGCGTGAGTTACATCGTCCAGCGCGGCGCGGAAGCGATTTATTCGCCGGAAGGAAAACAGCAAGTGCGTGCGCTCATCGAATTTTATCTGGGCAACGCGGAAATTCTGCGCAAAGGCGCGAAACGCGCTGGACTGAAAGTTTTTGGCGGTGTGAACGCGCCTTACATTTGGGTGCGCACGCCAAAAGGAATCACAAGCTGGCAGGCGTTCGATAAAATCTTGGGCGAGGCGAACGTCGTCATCACGCCCGGCAGCGGATTCGGCTCGAAGGGCGAAGGTTATTTTCGCATCAGCGCATTCAACAGTCGCGCGAACGCCGAGGAAGTCGCGCGCCGTTTGCAGGAATTGAAGTGGTAAATTCATCATTGCGAGCAGAATTTTATTTGTTATTCTTTCCGCTCGTTTTTACTGAAAATTTAACCGAAAGAATTTATGTCACAGCATCGCAGTCTGCGCGCGGCGTCCACGTTGGGCGGCAAGCGCAATGTCCTCAAGCGCTTCGAGCGCACGGAACTTCTCAAGAAACGCGGCCAGTGGAAAGACGGCGACCGCATCACGGGTTTGCGCAAGACCAAACCCGAAGCGTGATTCGTTGAAGCGTTGAATCGTTAAATCGTCAGCCGGTTCAACGATTCACCATTTAACGATTTAACGCGATGCAAATCCGTTTGCAAAAATTTCTGGCGGACGCGGGCGTGGCTTCGCGGCGCGCGGCGGAACAATTCATTTTGGACGGGCGCGTGGCGGTGAACGGCGAAATCGTCCGTTTGCTGGGAACAAAAGTTGACCCATTGCACGACGCGATTGTCGTGGATGGAAAAGCGATTCGCGCAAAGAAAAAAATTTATCTCGCCCTGCATAAACCGCGCGGCTGCGTTTGCTCACACAAGGATGAATTGAATCGTCCGACGACTTATGATTTGCTGCCAAAAGAGTGGCAGGAAACGGTGAGTTCCGTCGGGCGTCTGGATTTTAACAGTGAGGGATTGATTTTTCTGACGAATGATGGACAATTCGCTCTGCACCTGACGCATCCGCGCTACGGCGTCCACAAAAAATATGTGGCGACGGTCGAGGGCAAGGTGGAACGCGGGATGCTTGAAGAGTTCACACGCGGCATCTGGCACGCGGGCGAAAAATTGAAGGCGCAAAAAGCGGTTTTGATTTCCGCGAGCAAGTCGCAGAGCGTGGTGGAATTAGAATTGAGCGAGGGGAAAAATCGCGAGGTGCGGCGACTGTTTGAATCGCAGGGTTTGACGGTGAAACGATTGTTGCGGACGCAAATCGGAAGAATCAAATTGGGCGAATTGAAACCGGGCAAATGGCGGGCATTGACAGAAACAGAGATTAGAACTTTACTTTCGGAAATATGAAAATGAATTGCTGGTTACTTTTGGGCGTGATGGCGGCCGCAAGCGCAGTCGCGCAGGACAACTCCAACACGCTGCCGGCAATGCCCGCGCCAGTCACCGCTCCAGCCAGTGCGCCGGCGGACAATACTGCGCCCGCCGCTGAACCCAAACCGAAGACCGTCACCCATCATCACAAAAAGCCTGCCGCCGAAAAACCGATTAGCGAACCAACCGTCGCGTTGACCCCCGGACCAGCGACGGTGAACAGCAAAAATCTTAACGCCCGCGGACAAGCCGGTTTGAAGGGTGAAGTCGTCGCGCATCTCAAAGAAGGCGATGCGGTCACGGTTTTGGAGCAAATCAATCTGGACAAACACAAGGCCGGTGAACCAGCGCAATGGGCAAAAATTGCTTTGCCGGTGAGCACGCACGTCTGGATCAGCGCTCAATTCATTGACCCGGAAACCAAAACGGTCAAGCCGAAGAAATTGAACCTGCGCGCCGGGCCGGGAGAAAATTACAGCGTGCTGGGCGTGCTGGAACATGGCGCGACCGTCAACGAAATCACCACCAAAAATG
>DASZXH010000032.1:0-9511 GCA_035545995.1 Verrucomicrobiia bacterium | reverse complement strand
CCGCTATGGCGGTTGGCCGGCTTGCGGTGAAATTGATGTGATGGAAAACCGCGGAAATTATCCCGCCGTGGTGCAAGGAACAATTCACTACGCGGACGCCAACGGAAAACATCTTCAATCCACCGAACTTTTCACTTTTCCTGTAAATAATGGCGCGACGAATTTCCACACTTATACTTTGGATTGGACAACCAATGCCATCAGTTGGTCGGTTGACGGTCAGCTATATGAAAAACAAACCAACTGGTCCACGGTAAAAGCGGATTATCCGGCTCCCTTCAACCAGCCATTTTATATCATCATGAATTTGGCGGTGGGCGGCATTTATGGCGGCGATCCAAATACGAACACGGTGTTTCCGGGCGAAATGCAGGTGGACTACATTCGGGTTTATGACAATATGACAACCAATCGGTTTGGCGATTGAAAACACGCGGCAAGTTTTATTCCCTGTTTGAGCTGCAAACGACCACGGTCTTGCACGCTTTGGTGCTTTTATTATTGTTTGGCGCATCAGCGTCAGCCGACAGCATCCCAAATCAGGAATTAAAAACCGCGGAACAAATTCGCCAACTAACCCCCGAACAGTTTGCCAACCATTACCAGGCCCATTTGCGCGGCGTGGTGACTTTCTTCGACCCGAGCAGTTATTTCTGTTTTGTGCAAGATGACAGCGCCGGCATTTATTTTTCTTTGGAAAAATTGCCTGACAACCCGCCGCTCGCTCCGGGGCAATTGGTGGAGGTCGAAGGCGACGCCAATCCGGGAGAATTTGCGCCCATCGTAATGGTGAGCCAGATCAATATTCTGGGAGCAGGAACATTTCCTTCGGCAAAGACGGCCTCCTTCGAGCAATTGGCCAGCGGCCAGCAGGATAGCCAATTCGTGGAAATTCATGGCATTGTTCGCGCGGTTCACTTTGATGATGACAGCAAGTATTTTTTGATTGAAATTGCCACCGGCGGCGGACGATTGACGGCGTATGCAAAAGAATTGCCGGTGGCGCAAAGCGGCGATTTGGTGGACAGCACCATTACGGTTCGCGGTGTTTGTGTCACCCGTTTTAACCGGCAGAGACAATTGTTTGACATCCGGCTATTGGTTCCACATGCAACGGATTTGGTTGTGGCCGAAGCCGCCGCAAAAGACCCATTTGCCATACCGACTCAGTCCATCGAAAAACTGCTGCAGTTCACACCGCATGGTCCTTACGGCCATCGGGTGAAAGTCAAAGGCACTGTCATTTACCGGCAGGATGACGACACGCTGTATATTCAGGATCAAAAGGAAGGATTGTATGTCGAAACGAAGCAACCGGGACATTTGCAAATGGGCGATTTGGTCGAAGTCCTCGGCTTTCCGGCCAAAGGCGAATACACCCCCGTATTGCAGGATGCCATTTTCCGGAAAATAGGATTTGGACCAGTGCCAACGCCGGTTGAAATCAACACCGATGAAGCCTTGAAAGGCACTTATGACTGCCGGCTGGTTCGCATCGAAGCGACGATTTTGGATCGCACGCATCATAGCCTTGATCAATTTTTGGTATTGCAAGCCACCAATGGATTGATTTTTCACGCTTACATCGAAAGGAAAAATGGCGGGACAGATTTCGCCTATTTACAAAATGGCAGCAAAGTCGCTATCACCGGCGTCTGTTTGATTGAAACCGGTAACGAATGGCAAGCGGGAGATTCCTGGCGGGCAAAATCCTTTCGTATCTTGATGCGTTGGGCCGGTGATATTTCCGTTCTCAAACAACCACCGTGGTGGAATTTGCAAAAGGTGTTGTGGGCAATGGGTATTTTGGGGTTGATTGTTTTTCTGACAGTTGTGTGGGTCATTGTTTTGCGCTTGCGTGTCCGCAAGCAGACAAAAATCATCCGGAACCAACTGGAAACCGAAGCCGCCTTGAAAAATCGTTATGAAGATTTGTTTGAAAATGCGAATGACATGGTTTTCACGACCGATTCGGACGGTCAAATCACTTCCATCAACAAAGCTGGCGAACGATTATTGCAACGGTCGCGGGAATCAGTTCTGACAAAAAATCTTTCGGAATTTGTGGCCGAGGAGCAGCGCACCACCGCCAGACAATGGTTCAAACAAGTGGCCGGAGGCGCGGAATTGCCGCCGGCGGAATGGGATTTCATAAATGCTTTAGGCCAGCGTTTTCGCTTGGAAGTCAGCGCCAGATTGACTGGTCAATCCGGCAAAAAAAACGAGGTGGAAAGCGTGGCGCGCGACATCACGGAACGAAAAAGACTGGAAAACGAAATCCTTGAAATTAGCAATCGCGAACAACGCCGCATCGGACACGATTTACACGATGGCGTGTGCCAACAACTCGCGGCTGTGGCCTATCGCATGGACATTCTCGCGGACCAATTGCAGGAAAAAAATGTCGCGGAACATTCCGAAGCGGAACGCATCGGTAGCATTATCAACGAGACAATCAATCAAACCCGAAATGTCGCTCGCGGTTTATTTCCTGTCCGCTTGGAAGAAAATGGTCTTGCTTCGGCGCTGGAAGAATTGGCTGCCAACGCAGAAAATCTATTCAAGATTCGTTGCCAATTTTCTTGCGACGAACCACTCCCGGTTCTTGAAAATGCTGTTTCATTGCATCTCTATTACATTGTTCAAGAGGCCGTTTTGAACGCCGTCAAACACGGCAAGGCGACGGACATCAACATTTCCATTGTTCGCGAAAATGATCGCTATATTTTGACCGTTCAAGACAATGGCATTGGGTTTCAGTCACTTAACGGCTCGACAGGCTCGACCGGCATGGGTATTCGGATTATGCGTTATCGGGCCGGAGTCATTGGCACGATATTAAGCTTGAAAAGCAAGCCCGGTCAAGGCACTCAAGTCACATGTGCATTTTACTTACCGGCTCCATTTTCAGAAAATAAGACTTTATGACCACGCCCGTTGCCAATCCAACCAACGAATCTTCAAAACGTGCTGTTGAACCATCTGCCAAAAGCCGTGTCTTCATCGTGGATGACCACACAATGTTCCGCGAAGGATTGCGGCAACTCATCGAACGCGATCCGGATTTGACAGTTTGCGGCGATGTTGCCGGCGCCGCCGAAGCCATGCAGGAAATCCGCGAATTAAAACCTCATCTGGTCATCGTGGATATTTCGCTTTCCGGCACGACGGGCATTGACCTCATCAAAAATATCAAGGCTGAATTTGAAGATTTGCCGGTGCTGGTCGTCTCCATGCACGAAGAATCGCTTTACGCTGAACGCGCCCTGCGCGTTGGCGCGATGGGCTACGTCATGAAACAGGAACCCGCCAAAACAGTGAAGCAAGCCATTCGCAAAGTGCTGGGCGGCGACATCTATTTGAGCGAAAAAATGTCCGCCACCATGCTCGCAAAATTCATGCGCGGTGGACGCGCCGAGCAACCAACTTCACCCATCGAAACCTTGAGCGACCGGGAACTGGAAGTCTTTCGCATGTTAGGGCAAGGCAAGGCCACCCGCCAGATTGCCGAAGAATTGAATTTGACGATTGCCACCATCAATTCGTTCCGCAACCGGATCAAAGAAAAACTTAATCTGAAAAACTCCACCGAATTGATTTTGAACGCCGTTCAGTGGGTGCGCGAAGGCATTTCAAAAAACGATTGATGATTTGCGACGCAACAGATTTACACCGTCATGATTTCTTTTTCCTTGTGCGTCAGATGCTCGTCAATTTTGGCGACGTATTGGTCAGTCAATTTTTGAATCTCTTTCTCGGCTTTTTCCTGCTCTTCCTCGCTCGTTTCGGCCGCCTTGACGGATTTTTTCAATTCTTCCAGCGCGTCACGTCGCACATGACGAATCGCCACGCGCCCGTCCTCGGCCATTTTTTTTGTGATCTTCACAAATTCCTGCCGTCGTTCCGTGCTCAATTCAGGAAATGATATGCGGATGAGCCGGCCTTGCACGGCGGGCGACAATCCGAGATTTGCCTTTTGAATCGCTTTCTCAATCGGCTGCAAAGACGTTGCATCCCACGGCTGAATGACCAATTGACGCGTCTCCGGCGTGGTGATGCCCGCCAGTTCGCGCACGCGCATTTGCGAACCATAAACTTCCACCATGATATTTTCGACGAGCGACGGCGACGCTTTGCCCGTGCGCACGCCCGAAAATTCGTTCACGACCACCTGCTCGGTCTTGATCATTTTGTCTTCCGCTTCCAGCAAAATTTCGTCCGGTGACATAATGGATTCAGGCTAACAGTGAAATCACCACGGGTCGAATGAAAATTGACGGCGGCGGAAACCCGACACTATGATGTGAAAAAAATCATGCGTATTCAAATTCTCACTCTGCCTTTCATTGCAATTCTGTTTGTCACCGGATGCACCACGCGCCAGACCGCAAAGAACAATCATTGGCCAAATCGTGTTTTCGCGCCATACATGTATGCCGGGTTCAACGACCATTTCAAACTGACGGATTGCGATGATCAGTGTGGTCAGAAATTTTACACACTGGCGTTCATCATTGCCAACAAGACGAATAATCCCGCGTGGTTCGGCAAAAAAAACATGCAGCAAAATTTTTATGACGAACAGATTGAAAAAATCCGCGAACGCGGCGGCGACGTTATCATTTCCTTTGGCGGAGCCGATGGCAAAGAAATTGCGGTCGTGGAAACCAATGCGCAAGCGCTTGAAGCCAAATATCAATCGGTGATTGACCATTATCATTTCACTTGGCTGGATTTTGACATTGAAGGCAAAAATCTTGAAAATCCAGCCGCAAATGAACGGCGCAATTTGGCGCTGGCCAATCTACAAAGAAAAAATCCCGGCTTGATGATTTCATATACTTTGCCGGTTGATCCGAATGGCATTTCGACCGATTCACAAAAACTTCTCGCCGATGCGAAGGCAAAAGGATTGAAAGTCCATTCCGTCAACATCATGACGATGGATTTCGGCGAACATTTTTCCAAAGGCAAAAAAATGAGTGATGTTGCCATCGCGAGCGCGTTAAAAGCTTATGAACAATGTCAGGTGATTGACCCAAACATCCAAATCGGGCTGACGCCGGATATCGGCCAAAACGACATAAAATCAGAAATTTTTACCCTCGAAGACGCAAAAACGCTGATTGACTGGGCCAAATCTCAACCGTGGGTTTGCAGCGTTTCATTTTGGTGCAGCAATCGCGACAACAGTAAACCCGGCGGCAATGCCGGCAGCAATCGTAGCGGCGTCAAACAAGAACCGTGGGCTTACACGAAAATTTTCCAAACCTTTGCCGACCAGCATTGAAGAAATTTTTAGCAAGTTCGTCGTCAATTATTGATAAAGGTTCTTCAGCGCGTCGGGAAGTTGAGCATATTGGAATTGAAATCCTGTTTCCAAAAAGCGTTTCGGCGTCACGCGACAACTCGCCAATGCCAGCGACGGTTCGCTTTTCATCAATCGCGAGCCGAGTTTCACCGCCCAAGCCGGCGCGGGCGGACTCCACGGACGATGCAACACACTTCGCAATTCGCCCATGAATTCGGCATTTGTCACCGGATTCGGTCCGACGGCGTTAAAAATTCCCAAATAGTTTTCGCGCTCGATTGTTTCAAGAAACATTTGCGTCAAATCCGCGAGGTGAATCCAACTGATGAATTGTTCTCCGTCGCCTGCCGTTCCGCCGAGAAATCGTTTGGTCAATTTTTCTAAAACTGGCAATGCGCCGCCACTGCGTCCAAGCACAAAACCAATTCGCAATAAAACTTTTCGCGTTTTCGGCAAATTCACTGAATTGAAAGTGTTTTCCCATTGACGGCAAACTTCCGCGAGATTGTCCGAGCCGTTGGGCGAAGTTTCATCGCACAATTTATCGCCGGTGTCGCCATAGAATCCAACGGCGCTGGCCTGCACCCAGACTTGCGGCGGCGTTTTGATATGCTCAAACGCATACGCAATGGCTCGAACAGAATTCACGCGTGAACTGGTCAATTCGCGAAGATTTTCCGGCGTGTGCGGGCAATTGACGTTTTTCCCGGTGAGGTTCACGACCGCTTCCGCCTCTTCCAAAAACTTCAACCATTCGCCGATGTGTTCGCCATCCCATTCGATTTCCCTGATGCCGCCAAACCGTTCGCGCGGATTGCGTGTCAGCACAATGATTTCGTAACCGAACGGCAATAATCTTTGCGCGAGCGCTTTGCCGATGAAACCGCTACCGCCGGCGATGACGATGCGTTTGGGTTTATCGAATGCGTTCATTTTTGCAATGCGAGTTGCGGCACATTCACGACGGTCAACGGATTCCGGTTGAATTCATCTTTCTCCAATTGCCGCAGCCAGCCCAAAATCAATAATTGCACCGCCGCGACGTTGAGCCGTTCGTGAACGTCGGGATATTTATTCAGGTTGGTTTGCGCGAGTTTGAACAAGGCCGCCGATGGTCGCAGCCGGTTTTTTTGCAGATGCACGAACGCGCCCGCCAGTTGAATTAAGCCTTTGTAAAAATCGCCGTTCGCGCCGCGCCGGTCTTTAAGCCACAGATTTTCCAGAACGTCGTGCGCCTCGTAAAAAAGCTGGCGGTTGAAGCAATGAAAATAACCGGCGTAATGCGGGTCAACATTACCACCAAAAAACTGCTGCGCGAATTGCGTCATGCGCTCGTGTTTTGTCACGTTGTCAGTTTAAGCCGAAGGTCGAAAGTCGAAAGTCGAAATTATTGCGCGACAAGGCGGAAAAAACCGCCGCTACCAGAAGGTGAGAGCGTAATTTCGTCATTCAAATTGGTAAAATTCAGCGCAGGAGTATTCGTGACGTTAACCCACGAAATCATATCCAAACTCTGTTGCAGGACAAAATTCGTCGAAGGAACAAGCCATGAAAGTAGAAGATTGTTGTTTGAGGTTGTGAAACTCAATTGTGGCGTAGGTGTGGATTGCGAAATCCAAATTCCGGCAGATGATGCCGCCGCCAATATGCTTCCGTCAGCAGACGAAGCGATGCCAGACCAATTTTCTGTTGGAACATTGTTTGATGTCCAAGTCACCCCAAAATCAGTTGAGGTATAAATTCCACCATTAAAAATTGTTGCCGCCAATTTTCTGCCATCGCTTGAAGAAGTAATAGCTTGCCAATAACTCGCTGGCGTATTCGTCAATATAGGCGCACTCGTCAATATCCATGTTGCTCCTGAATTAACCGAAGTATAAATTCCCTCCTGAGAAACCGCCATCGCAAGTTTATTGCCATCCGCCGCTCCTGCAATTACACCACCCCCTGTTGGAACATTTGTAATCAATCTCCACTGAACGCCTGAATTAGTTGAAATATAAAGAGTTGGATAAGATGCTATTGCTAATTTACTTCCATCAGCGGATGAAATCAGGGAAACCCACTTTTGATTTGAAACGGGGTTCGATACCCAACTTGCACCTGAATTGGTCGAAGTTGAAACAGAAAAATAATCCGCAACCGCCAACTTGTTGCCATCGCTAGATGATACCGCAAGAATTCTGTATTGACCCGGCGCATTGGTTTCGCTGTTTGTCCAAGTTATTCCTGCATTAGTTGAAACATAAATTCCGCCGTTGTAACTCGTAGCGATAATTTTATTGCCGTCAAATGAAGAAGCGATTGCCGTCCAATTTGTGCTTGGTGCGGAAGTTAGCGTCCAAGACACACCAAAATTGGTTGAAACATAAATCCCACCGCCATAAACCGCCGCTATAATTTTACTGCCATCCGCCGAAATACTTATAGAACGGGCGGAGACTGCACTAACATGACTCCACGTTTGAGCAAACGCAAAATTGCCTGCTCCAAACAGGTCGAATCCTATCATCGCCACTGACAACCAAGTTTTCATTGACGGACGTTAATATTAAATGATTTTCCATAGCTTTTTGTCAAGTTGGTTTTCGTCTTGTTTCTTCATTCTTCATTTTACATTCTTCATTCATGTCGAAACCTGCTTTGGGACGCGGACTTGGCGCGTTGCTCGGCGGCAATCCGGTTCTGAACCGACCTGCGCCGGCGGCAACCGTTCCGTCCCCTGCTCCAACTTTGTCGCCCCCACCGGATTCTCATGAGCGCGTGCAGCGCGTGCCGTTGAATAAAATCCGTCCGTCCGCGTTGCAGCCGCGCAAACAATTTTCCGAGGAATCGTTGCGCGAACTGGCGGATTCCATCCGCGAGCAAGGCATCGTGCAACCGCTGGTCGTCCGTGAGCGCGACGGATTTTTTGAACTGATCGCCGGTGAACGCCGTTGGCGTGCGGCGCAATTGCTGAATCTGCCGGAAGTTCCCATCATCACGCGCGAGGCCGATGACCGTTCCGTTCTTGAACTGGCGCTTATTGAAAATCTTCAGCGCGAAAATCTGAACGCAATTGAAGAGGCGCATGGTTACGCGCAATTGGCGGAGCAATTTCAACTCACACAGGAAGAGATTGCGGCGAAAGTCGGCAAGAGCCGCGCGGTCGTCGCCAATGCGCTGCGATTGTTAAAGTTGCCGGAGTTGCTCCAGAAATACGTTCGTGAAGGGCGGCTTTCTGTCGGTCACGCCAAAGTTATCCTTGGTTTGGCCGATGAAAGAAATCAAAAACTCGCCGCCGAGCGCGTCATCAAAGAAGGATTGAACGTCCGGCAAACGGAAGGGCTGGTCGCCAAATTGCAATCGCGCGGCGCAAAAAAACCCGACGGCCATCCGCAAACCGCCGTCGCTCCCGCAGGCGATCCGCACGTGGCGGATTTGGAAGCGCGGCTGCGCGAAGTGTTCGCAACCAAGGTGAAATTGAATTACGCGCAGGGCAAGGGCGCGGTGGAAATTTCATTTTTCAGCGACGAGGAATTGGAACGGATTCTGCAAATTCTTGGCGTCGGCGCGGATTAAAAATTGCGCCCGGCGTCCGGTTTTTGCAAACTTTCACCGATGAACACACCTGAATTGCGCGAGCAATGCGCGCAGAAACTGTTGGCGGGCGAGGTGGCGGCGAAAAAAATGGCCGCGTTTGTCGGCCTTGACGGTTTTGTGGACGAGATTTTGCACGTCGTGGACAAACGCGACAGCGCGGATTCGTTCACGCGGCTGGCGACGATTTCAAAACTCGCCGAGCGCGTCGCGGCGGCGGCGGGCCGGAGCACCAACATCGAAATTGTCAATCGCGTGACCAAGCTCGGCGGCAATGGCCCGATCATGGCCAACGCGCTGGCGAATCTCGGTTTGAAAGTTTCCTATCTGGGAAATCTCGGCTGGCCGCAATTGAATCCCGTATTCACTGATTTTGCGAAGCGCGCGGAGGTTTATTCGATTGCCGAACCCGGCCACACGGACGCGTTGGAATTTGAGGATGGAAAAATCATGGTCGGCAAGACCGTTTCGCTCCGCGATGTGAACTGGGCGAACGTGCAATCGCGTTTTGGCCGCGACAAATTTGCCGCCAAAATCGCCGGCGCGGATTTAATCGGCTTCGTCAATTGGACGATGCTGACGCAAATGGAAGAAATCTGGGAAGCGTTGCTGAAGGAAATT
>DASZXH010000031.1:0-32764 GCA_035545995.1 Verrucomicrobiia bacterium | reverse complement strand
TTGCTGCCTTCTGTAAAATTCCTGCATGGGCAAACGCCGCGAGGCGCGCGAACGCGCCGTCCAATTTCTGTTTCAGCACGATTTGAATCCGCCGGAGGATTTGGAGCGGGCGCTCAATGAATTTTGGGACGGCCAGCGCGCCGCCGCGATTGCCGACGAAAAAGGCGCGGCGCATTGGGGGCAGCACATCGAATTGCCGCCGCCGACCGCCGAGGAAGCCGAGACGCGCCTGTTCGCCGACCCGTTGATTCGCGGCGTGCTGCAACATCGCGAGGCGATTGATGAAAAAATCAAATCGCACGCGCGCAACTGGGAATTCCATCGCATCGCCGCCGTGGACCGCAACATCATGCGGCTGGCGATTTACGAAATGCTTTTCCGCGAGGACATTCCGCCCGTCGTCAGTATCAATGAAGCAGTGGACATCGCCAAAAAATTTTCCACGCAGGACAGCGGCAAATTTGTGAACGGAATCCTCGATAAAATCCGCCATGAAATTCTTCGCCCCGCGAAAGACGTAAAATGAGATTTGCTGACTTACACTTGCACACGAATTTTTCCGACGGAACGTTTTCACCGGAGGAATTGGTTTTGCACGCGCAAAAAGCCGGTTTGAGTTGCATCGCGCTGACCGACCACGACACGGTGGAAGGTTGCGCGCGCGCGGCGACAGCGGCGGCGAATGTGAAAATAGAATTCATCTCCGGCACGGAATTGACCACCGAGCACGACGAAACGGAAGTGCATCTACTCGGTTATTTTCTGGACACGCAAAACGAGACGTTGCTCGCGGAAATCGCAAAGTTCCAATCCGTCCGCCAAAATCGCATTCACGAAATGGTCGCGCGCGTCAACGAACTCGGCGTGCCGTTGCCGGTGGAATCCGTTTTTGAACTGGCCAATTGCAAATCGCCGGGGCGACCGCACGTCGCGCGCGCACTGGCCAAGGCCGGGTTCGTGAAAAACATGGACGAAGCATTTGACCGTTTTTTGAAAAAAGGCCGTCCGGCGTGGGTTCCCAAATCAAAAATTTCCGCGCTCGACGCGATTAAACTGATTCATCAAGCCGGCGGACTCGCAGTCATGGCGCATCCGGGCTTGAACCGCACGGATGAAATCATTCCCGATCTCGTGGACGCCGGACTCGACGGCATCGAATGTTTTCACACCAAACATTCCACCGCGATGTCCGAGCATTATCTGGAAATCGCGGAGAAACACCATTTGCTTGTGACCGGCGGCTCGGATTGTCACGGCTTCAGCAAAGGCAGGCCGCTCATTGGCACGGTGCGATTTCCTTACGCGCACGTCGAAAAACTTAAACAGACACGAATTGCACGAATTAACGCGAATTCAAAATTGGTCAATTCGTGAAAATTGGTGAAATTCGTGTCTGAAAATTCTCATGGGACTTTTTGACAAATTCAAGGCCGGTCTCGCCAAAACGCACGGCAAGCTCGTTCACGAAATCAAGCGTATTGTCACGCGCTCGCCAAAATTGGATGCGGCGGCGCTTGAGGAATTGGAAGCCGCACTCATCGCCGCCGATTTGGGCATGACGATGACGGAACAAATCGTGAGCGCCGTCAAAAAGAATTATGAAACGCAAGGTGCGAACAGTTTGGACGTTTTTGCGATTGCGCGAAACGAAATCGAAAAAAATTTTGCGACGGCCAATTCAAAATTAAAGGAAATCCCAAACGGCGTTTGCGTTGTTTCCATCGTCGGCGTGAACGGCACGGGCAAAACCACGACCAGCGCGAAATTGGCGAATTACATTCAGGCGCGTGGCGAAACGGCGTTGCTCGCCGCGTGCGACACGTTTCGCGCGGCGGCGATTGAGCAATTGAAATTGTGGGGACAGAAATTAAAGATTGAAGTCGTCGCAAGTGCTTACGGTGCGGACGCGGCGGCGGTCGCGCACGACGCCGTGACCGCCGCGCAAGCGCGCCAGGCAAATTATCTGTTCATTGACACCGCCGGACGTTTGCACACGAAACACAATTTGATGCAGGAATTGCAAAAATTGCATCGCGTCATCGGCAAACAACTCGCGGGCGCGCCGCATGAAGTGTTGCTGGTGCTCGACGGCAGCACGGGCATGAATGCGCTGAATCAGGCGCGTGAATTCAACAAAGCAGTTCCACTGACCGGACTTATTGTGACAAAACTGGATGGCACGAGCAAAGGCGGAATGGTTGTGGCAATCCAAAAGGAATTGGGATTGCCCATCAAATTCATCGGCCTCGGCGAGCAGCCGGATGATTTGCAGCCCTTCGACGCCAAACAATTCGCGCAGGCGTTGTTTGAGGAATGAAATTCAGTTTTTGAATTAGAAAAACGAGTGGTATTTTCGCCGTATGAAAAAATTTACTTTTCAACTGGCGCTAATTTTTTGCGCTGTCTGGTTTTCCGGTTGTAAAACACCTGATAGTTGCCCGACTTATGAAGATGTTCACGGCTTGGAGTTAGTTCAGGGCGAAGCCAATCTCGCATATTTGAAAGCTCTCGAATCAGGTGATTTGGCCAAAGTAAAACAAATGGTTCGGACACAACTTTTTTTGAATATTTCTTTTCTTCCAACTTATGCCAAGAAATTCAAAATGTCCGCAGAAGAAAAAATTGAAGCCGATGCTTTTGCAAAAAATGCTTTGAGTTATATTTGGGAACATCGAAAAGAAATAGATGGAAGATCACCAGCGGTGCAAGGAGCTTTGAGCGCATTTCCACAACTTCTTACAGATAAAAACGATTTAGAACGGTTGCAAAAGTTGTCAGACTTTTTTAACAAGACAGTCTCGCAGTAAAGAACATTACAAATTCCGCCAAAGATAAATCGTTTATTCGTTTGGCTCTCGGCCTCGCCCGGCGCGACTTCCCCGAATCCAGTGGTCGGTGCGGTTTAGTCAAAGACAGAAAAATTATCGGGCGCTGCAAGTTCCTACAATTTTCGCGCGACGGCGACGGTGCGATACGTCACCGACACCTGCCAGTCGGCGTAATCCGGTTGAAACGATTTCATCGCGCTAATCGCTTGTTGCCGGAAAGTTGTCTCAATCAAGTTGCCCTGCCCCGGCCAGATTTTGAAATGGACGCGGACAAAATTCCAGCCGCCGTCCGATGACGTTTCCAGCGGGCTGACGGACGGCTCGGCCAAAATGATGGCGCCGAATTGCGTCCACATTCCTTTGGCAATCCGCCCGATGGTCTTCACGGCGGCGTCCTGATTTTCTCCTTTGGGAATCTGGACATCCGCATACGCAAAAACGCCGCCATGCGAAAACCGGCTCACGTTGGCAATCGTGCGGTTGGGCACGAACACCGATTGATTGTAAAAATTGCGGATGACCGTGAAGCGAAGGCCGATTTCTTCCACGCGCCCGATGACGCTCGTCGAAGCAAAAACTTCCACCAAATCACCCACGTCCATGGCGTCCGAAAAAATCAACGTCAGGCTGATGACCATGTCCTGCACCAATCCTTGCGACCCGAAGCTGATGGCCAGCGCGACGATGGAAGCGCTCGCCAGATAGCTGGTCAGGTTCACCCCGATTTCCTGCAAGACCAAACCCAGCGCGAGAAAATACATGACGAACGTCACGGTGTGCGTGACCAATTGAATGAACGTGATGAGCTTCGGCTGCCGCGAAACGAATCCCAGCGGATGCTCCTGTTCGTGGCTTTTGTTGATAATCCATTCACTCAAGCCGCGAATGCCCTTTACCAGCAGATGCACAAGCACCGCCATCAACACGATGAGTAGCAGCCGCGTGCCGGTGGTTGTTTCGTGACTGGTAAAATGATGGAACACGCGCTCCATCACCGTTAAGTTGGTGGTGTTCATCAAAAATCCTTCCGCAAAATCAAAATCTTGTTTTCGCCGTCAATTGTCCGAATCAACTTGGAGGAAACAGGCGGGGTTGCGCAAGATTTGAAGTTGCGGAAAATTTCCCGCAAAAAAATCCGGCCACCAATGAAAAAGCCGAACCTCATCCGGTTCGGCCTTTGAAATTCTATGGCGAGTTCAATCAGCTCTTTTTGTGGTGTTTTTTGTGGTGGTGATGATGGTGATGGTGCTGATGGGATTTGGCGTGTTTGCCTTGCCCGGCTTCGGCTTGTGAAACCATGAATGGAGAAAACGCAAAGGCAGCGACCGCGAGTATCAAAATCAATTTTTTCATATTACAAATTTGATTCAATAGACCACGTTGCCAACGTCGAGGTTACATCATTTCTTCATCAGTCCCTGCACGTCCAGCCAATTGGCGAACAATTCAATCCAATGGTCGGACGGCAGATTTTGCGTGCGCATCCCGAAGCCGTGGCCACCTTTGGAATATAGATGCAACTCCGCCGATTTGCCCGCTTTAATCCATTCCTGATAAATAGTGACGCTTTGCGGCGCCAATCCCAGCGGGTCGTCCGAAGCCGCGAGCACAAAAATGGGCGGTGCGTCGGATGGAACGCCGTTGCCTTTGATGGCCCAACTGTATGCGGGATAAATCGGCGCGGCAAAATCCGGTCGCGATTCCGGCGTGTAATTCATCGCAGCGGAAACCGCCACGGTGCCGCCCGCCGAAAATCCGATGATGCCGATGCGATTCGGATTCACATTGTATTCCGCCGCGTGTTGGCGGACATAAGCGATGGCCGTGTTCGCATCCGCCAAAGCCAGTTTAACGACCGGCGCTACGACGGTATCCAACGAACTCAACGGGCCGTATTTCGCGAGTTCGGTAGTCGGGTCATCCGTCTTGCATTCCACGAGCCGGTATTTCAGAACGAAACAGGTCACGCCCTTCGCCGCGAGCCAGCGCGCGACATCGAAACCTTCGCTGTCAATGGACAATGCGAAAAACGCGCCGCCGGGACAAATGATAACCGCCGTGCCGTTGGCCTTGTCGGGCGCAGGCTGAAAAACCGTCAGCGTGGGATTGACCACGTTGAACACGATGCGGGTGTTCCAAAGATTCGTGCGGTTTTCCTGTTCGGTCTGTTTCCAGTTTTCCGAGTCGGACGCGGGACCGTTGTAAAGCCGGACGACTTTGTCCTGCGCGCACAATTGAAGGCAAGTGAACATAACAAAAATAGCGGTGAAAATTTTCAAGGAAATCATGGTGGTGGATTCTTCACCGCGCAACGATTTCCGTCAACAGGAATTCCCGTTGACGCCAATCCGTTAAAGCGCGACAGTGCGTTCAAGTCCACAACCATTCGGCAAGCACTATGAAAACGAGCGAACACGTCAAAATTCAAGTCACCAAAAACGGCCCGTATCTCGTCAGCGGCAATCTGTCGTTGAGCGAGCAATGGATTGTCACCAACGCCGAAGGCGATTCGCTGGAATATCGCGAAGGCAAAAAATTCCCCGCGCAGGCGCAATATGCGCTTTGTCGCTGCGGCCATTCCGCCAATAAACCCTTCTGCGACGGCACACACGCCAAAGTCCATTTCGACGGCACGGAAACTGCCAGTCACGAACCTTATTTGCAACAGGCCGAGACGATTGACGGCCCGACGATGACGTTGACCGACCAGCAAAATCTTTGCGCCTACGCGCGTTTTTGCGACCCGAAAGGCCGCATCTGGAATCTCGTCAAGCAAACCGACGACCCTGAAGTTCAAAAAATCGTGAAACACGAAGCCGCTCATTGTCCCGCCGGTCGGCTCGTGATTTGGGACAAAGCCACCGGCAAAGCCATCGAACCGGAATTCACGCCGTCACTTGGCCTGATTGAAGACACCGAAAAAAAAGTCAACGGCCCGATTTGGGTGCGCGGCGGTATTCCCGTCATTTCTGCCGATGGAAAAACGTATGAAATCCGCAACCGTCTAACGTTGTGCCGCTGCGGCAAATCCGCTAACAAACCGTTTTGCGACGGCAACCACGCGGACTGAATTTCCGCCATTTCTCTTCCGAGAGAAACAATTTTCCGGGAAAAAAAAGTTTTTCTTGCAAGAGAAATAGTTTCCCTTCCCTTTCCAGACATTTTCCTTACAACCAAAACTGTTGAAATGGCAAAATTAAGGCCACAAAAGCTAATTTTTGAACTAAAACCTCAAAGCTACATATTTGCGTTGCATGATATTCCAAATAGTATCGGGAGTATATTCTATCAAAAAACAATTCAGCTATGATCGTAATTCGGCACAAATATGGCGCTTCTTACGACGGCACTGCGGCAATCAACGTCACCGAGCCCTGAAGGTTTGCAAAATGAATCAATCTGTTTCTTCAATTCGCTTCAGAAGTTTCAGTGCGGATGACTTTGATTGCGTTTGAGCTTGCGACCAGTTGCGATTGTCCAGCGGCTTTAATCCGGTGGCGCACGAACTCAAGAAATTCTTCGCGCGACAACGACAGATAATTTTCCGGCGCAATCGGTTCACCGAAATGCACCTCAACTTTGCGCAATCCGCCCAATAAATTAAGCCGCCCGTTTTTGGTTGAAACTTGCTGCATATTTTCGATGAACACCGGCACGAGCGGCGCGCGTGCCGTTTGCGCGATGTGATAAATGCCCGGCTGACATTCCGCCACGTCCACGCCGTTGCCGCGCGTGCCTTCGGGAAAAACAACGAGGTTGAATTTTTTAATTTCGCCGCCGAATTTTTGCAATTCACCGATGCGGCCGGGGTTCAATTTGCCGCGCTCCAGCAGAAAACCAATGTTGCGGCTCAACATTTTTTTGAGCCACGAAGCCTGCCAGACATTTTTATCACCCAGCACGAGAATCGGATAATTACCCGAACGCCAAAACAATGCGCCGAGTAAAATCGTGTCAAGCAGACTGACGTGATTACAGACGAACAGATAACGCTGACTTGGATTTAATTTTTCCAGCCCATGAGTGCGGCGCAGGAAAGGCAACGCGATAGCCAGATATGCGCCGATGCCGAGCAACGCCTGAATGAAGACCAATTTGCGCGATGCTGGTGTTGGCGTCTCCATATTTCGGCTCGCAAAAATTTACTTCGGATTTTGGGTTTGTTGCAACCACGATTCGATTTCCTGTTTCTCCTTCAAAAACGCCGGATGTTCGGCGAGCGCGAGCTGAAACGCTTTCGCTGCCTCGTCATTTTTCCCGGAAGCGAGCAGGGCGCGCCCGTGCAACATCGCGTTTTGATAAAATCCCGGATTGAGCGTTTCCGCTTTTTCGGCAAGTTGCCGTGCGGTCGCCGCGTCATTTTCCTTCAACGCGCGCTCACCATCGGCGAGGCATTTCAACGCGGCGCGTTCATTTTCAAATTCGCCATCCGTCAATGTTTTGTCTGCAGGAATGGTCAACTCCGGCAGTTCACGGGAAAAATCGTTCACGTCGAACGCAACGAATTGGCCGAGCTGGTTCGGCGGCGAGGCCGCCCAAAAAATGCCATCCGTCAAATCCATCACGACCGCGTGCGTGGCGATGAACGCGTTCAATGTCCCGCGATTGCCATTGCCCGCGAAAATGCCGCCGGGCAAATCGCGGTCGCGCAAAAATTTCACGGCCAGCGGCGCGTTGATTTTGCCGTCGTTTTGTTTGAGCAATTCCAGCATCCGTTTCTCGCGCGAAACGGAAGTCGCCTCGTTCATGTAATTTGTATTGCGCGCGTCGTCTTTTAATCCACTCGTTTCAAAATGGTTCGGACAGACGATGGAATCGCCGCCCGGCTCGCGCATGTTGGTCGTGGCCGGCGTCTTTTCGACCACGACAAATTTTCCATCCGCGCGACTGCCGACAAGCCAAATGGTTGAGACAAAAACTTTGTCGGCGCGCAAAATCTTCAACGCCTCGTCCAGATTGTGCGCGTGTTCCATGATTTCCCGCGCGACGATGGCGACGGGCGTCGCAGTTTCGTCTGGCAAACTGGACGGCGCGCCGTTGACGGTCACAGAAATGCCCGCGCGGTTCATGCCGGAAACGACTCCGGCCATTCCTGCCCACGACAATGAAATGAACGGAATGCCACCGTCCGGTTCGCACAGTTCCACGATGCGATTGGTGCTGAAAACCTCGGCGGCTTCCCAATCGAAATTGCGGCCGGTAATCAAATGGCCATTGGCCGTCGCATTGCCCCACGCGCCGAACGCCGTGCAACCGGCGCGCGCGCGGATGAACGGATTGTCAATCATCATGTAGGAAACGTCATGCGCGGCGTGATAATTCAGCAGGCGATTGTAAAAATTTCCCTCTTCGGGATGAATGTCCGGGCAACCAAGTGACGTGCCGAAAATTTCCAGCCGGTAATCCAAAGGAATGAAATCGCTCAAATGCCGGTTGCGGTAAATGACGTAATACTTCAGCGTTTCCATCAGCCAATGTTGCGGCACGTAGCCTTGAATCATTTTCAGAAATTCATTTTCCAGCGTGTGCATTTTGTCCTGCATCAGCACGCCGTCGGCATAACCGATTTCAAACGGCGAGCCTTTCAGATAAACGACGGTCAATCCTTTGCGCTGTTCCGTCCATGATTTTCCGAGAAAAGTTTTTCCGTCGCGCGTTTCCGGTTTGAGTTGCATGATGGAAATATCGCGCGGCAACGGCGGCGGATGCGCGTAAGACGAACGCACGAGCAAAACCGCCGTCAAACCGCCAATCAAAATGATTAAAGCCGCGCCGGCAAAAATCCATTTCAGCCACTTTTTTATTCGGTTCGACACAATTGTAAAACGGCTTTGCCGACTTCACGTTCAGCGGCAAAAAATTCCACGCTCACCCGGATTCCGCCGTCGTGGTTATTCCATTTCAGGCTCAATCGAATTGTCTCGCCGGGCAGGACCGGGCTTAAAAATTTCGCCTTGATGATTTCGCGCACCGACAAACGGCAACGCAAAACATTTTCCGCCGCCATCCGTGCCATTTCCAGTTGGAAAATGCCGGGCAAAATCGGACGACCCGGAAAATGCCCGGCGAAAACCGGCTCGTCCGCGCCGAAATGAAATTCAAACAGATTCGCGCCGTCGGCTTGCGGCAATGGCCCGGATTTTCGCGCGGCGGCGATGGATTCAAGCATGGTCATTTGGTTTTCATATAAGTTTCATCAAACAATTCCGCCGGTTGCGCGCCCGGTTTGATTTCCAGAATCCGCACGTCCAACGAATAACCACGTCGTTCGATGAGAAAATGATTGGCGTCCAGTTTTTTCACAGGGCAATCCGCGTCGTTCGTTTTGCCGAAAATACATTGCAAGTCGCGAACCATCAACCGGCGAATGTATTTCTCGGGGAATAACCGGCTCGACTGCATCACAACAATCTTGCCATCCGGTTTCACCAACACGTCGGCCATCACGCTGCCGAGCGTTTCGGTGACGATGAACCGCCAGCCGCCGGTTGCGCTCACGGCAAGATAACCGTTCAACGCAAATTGGCGGCCATGCGCGGTGAACAAGGCGCGTTGCGTGACGAATCCGTCCGCCGGAAAAGTGTTTTTTAACGGCGGCAAATGCGATGTCGGCAAAGGTTGCGTGGCGCATCCACCCGCCAACGAAAAAATCAACGGCAAAAGCAAAAAATTACGGCGCATTTTTTACGACGGCTTGCACGGCGGCAATGGCCAGCGGTTTGGTTTGATCAAATGTTCCGGCGGGAAATTTCACGTTGCGTTTTTCGTCGTGAAAACGGATACGCGTGAAATCGCCGTTCGGCTCGTTCATCGTCACTTCGCGCGTTGCGGAAAAATCCGAAGCCATTTTCACTTCCAGCGAAGCCAGCATTTCGCGCACGCTTTTGCCTTTTGGCGTCAACGTCATGACCGTGGAATCGCCGGTCGCCACCGAAATGGCATAATCATTCGTCAATGCTTCAAGTTTGCCCTGGTTCATCAGCGACATCTGTTGCATCACGCGCTGCAACAATTGCGGGAAACCCATCTTCAATTTTTCCCATTTGCCGTCGCTGAATTCAAATTGCGCCACGGATTTTTTGTCGCCGAGCAAAATCGCCTGATACGGTGCGGTCGTTTCCCAGCGAATGCGGTCGGGACTTTCAATCAACATGACACCTTCACTTTTCAACGGTTCGGAAAATAATTTCAAATGGCGTTCCTGCGTCAGTTCCAGATAAACCGAACTGACCGACGCCATTTTTTGTTGCAAATCCTGTAACAGGGCTTGTGGATTGGTGGCGGGTTTGAGTGAATCATCCGCCGCGAAAACCGTCAATCTGAACAGCGCGAAAGCAATGAGGTAAAATTTTTTCATTTCAGGATTTTATCAAGTCGCGCCACTTCATAACCCAGTTCGCGCAAAGTCGCCAACAACAATTTCACGGTCACCACCAATTTTTCGGCGGGAATGTTGCCGTCGTGCAATAAAATAATTGCGCCCGGATGCAATTTGCGCGCGACGCGCGCGACAATTTTTTGTGGCGATGCGATAACGGTGTCCAAACTGCGAACGCTCCAGCCGATGATTTGTAGATTCATTTTCTTTGCGACGCGAAATGTGGTCGGATTGGAAAGGCCAATCGGTGGACGAAAAAATTTGGACGTTGTGTTCGTTGCAACTTGAATCGTGTTTTGTGCGCATGCCAATTCGTTTTGCAGTTTTGTTGCCGAAAAAAAATTGGTGAAATTACTGTGCGCGTAGGAATGGTTTTCCAGCAAATGACTATCGCGCAAAATTTGTCGTGCCAGTTCGGGATTCACCTCGATTTTTTTGCCGACGCAAAAAAATGCCGCTTCAATTTTTTCTTCGCGCAACAGTTCGAGCAATTGCGGCGTTGAATTGGTGTCGGGGCCATCGTCAAAGGTCAACGCAATTTGCTTTTTTGAGTTTGAGCCACGACAAATGAACGGACCGAAAAAACGCATTTGTGGAATGGCCACACCAAATCCAATTGCCACGAACAACGCCAAAATCACTGCGCTGCACAGAACAAATTGATGCGCCGCGAGTGCCGCCCCGCCCAAAATGGCTGCGACAATCAACGTGGTGTGAAATCGGCTCATGGCTCAATGCAGCATACGGCTTTCGCTCCGCGTGACGCCAACGTGTATAAAATCACGCCGCAATTTTTTTCGCGCGCCAGTTTGACGGCGACAGAAAATCCGAACGCGGACGCGGCGTGAAATTCACCGCAGAATTGTTTGTAAGTCTGATGCTCCAAATCTCGTCCGGCGCGTTTCGACAAAATTTTCGCGACGGTTTCGTATTTTTCATCCAGTTGCGGCAAACCTTTCGCGCCGCTCAAAATGACGCCGACGTTTTTTAAATCAACGGCGGACGCAATCCAATCCGCTTCGCGTTCCGCGTCAAATGGTTTCCGGTAACGCCCTAATTTGACGGCAGTGACGCGAGCGAGCGGCGCGGCAATTTTTTCCGCACGCGACAGGCCGGCGACGACCGCGCCTTCACCGGGAAGAATTTTTTCGTTCCAAATTCCCCAGCGCGCGCCGATGCTTAAAACGTATTTGTTTAATTCGTCCACCGCGCCCGCGAGCGCGAAATCCGCCTCGCCATTCGCCAGTTGGGAAATGCCCTGCCACAACGCGCTTTCAAAGGAAATTTCACCGACCGTCGGCGCGGAATTCAGGCCGCGCGCTTTCAGGTCAATCGCAACCTGACCGGCGGCGGCGTTGTGGACGGAATTGGGAAATTGCGCGGGCATCGGCTCGCGCTCGTCTTTGGCAATCAGATTTTCGATGAACAACGCCGCGCTGTCGAGACAGCCCATGCCCGTGCCGATGGCAACGGCTAATCGTTGCGATGGCTCGGCAACGTGACTTTTTCGCGCGGTCAACATGGCCATTTGCACCAGCCGGTTGGTGCGCCGCCGCTGGTTTGCATCCAAGGTGACCGCGTCCGCAAGATTGCCGCAACTGTGAACTGAAATTTTTGCACGCGGCAACGGCGGTTGAATTTCCTTTTCCACGATTGAATCCGGCGCGATGACGCCAAGGCCGTTGATGACAATTTGAATTTTTTCCGGAGCGCGAGTCAGCGGCGTCGTTTCGGGCTTGGAGAAAATCAAAACAGCGTTATTGCCACCGAATCCAAACGAATTACTCATCACGTGCGTGAGCGGCGCGGATTGAATTTTGGTGATGGGCGCAATTCCGATGGCGGAATCCAATTCGCCGAAACCGGCACTGGGCGGCAATTCCTGACGGCGCAACGCTTCAACGCAAACGACGGCTTCAATCGCGCCGCTGGCGGCGAGCGCGTGGCCGAAAAACCGTTTTGTGCTGGAAAACGGCGGGACGCGGTCGGCGAATAATTTTTTCAACGCCTTCGCTTCCGCCAAATCATTGTCGCGCGTGCCGGTGCCATGGGCGTTGATGTAATCAATCGCCGCCGGTTCGAGATTCGCGCGGCGCAGCGCGGATTGCATGGCGGCGAGCGCGCCGTCGCCTTCGGGATGCGGCGCGGTGGCGTGATGCGCATCGCAACTCGCGCCCCAGCCGGTCAAGCGCGCCAGAATTTTCGCACCGCGCCGATTGGCAAATTCTTCAGACTCCAAAATCAAAATGGCCGCGCCTTCACCGAGACTCATCCCGCCGCGTTTCGCGTCAAACGGACGGCAGCCCGCCGAATCCACCAGCAGCAGCGAATGAAATCCGCCCCACGTCATGCGCGACAGCGAATCCGTGCCGCCCGCGAGCATCACGTCAGCCTCGCCGGACATGATCATTTCCGCCGCCGTGGCGATGGCTAGTGCGCCGGACGAACACGCCGTCGCAATGGCCATGCTGGGACCGAACAAACCAAATCCGTCGGCAATCAAGTCAATCGCCGAGGCGCATTCATGAAATCGCGTCGGGCGCGCGCGCATTTTGCCGCGTTTGATGAGGGTCATCAGAAAATGTTCGCTGTCGAACGAGCCGCCGACGGAACAACCAAGCACGATGCCTGTGCGTTCGCCGTAATCTTGAAGATTGATTTTGGCATCGGCAATCGCCTGTTGTACGGCGATCCATCCCAGTTTGTCGCTGCGCGAGCCACGCAACGGCGCACCAAGTTTGCGCAAGTCATTTTGGATTTCGCCGACAGGAATCTGGCCATAACGCGGAGATTCAAACAGACTCAACGGTTTTAATCCACTGACGCCGGACGAAATAGAGCGCCAGACTTCATCCACGCCGCAACCCGCCGCAGTCACGAGACCGAGACCGGTGATGACGGGAAAGCGTGGAGTCACTGGCGGCGGGCGTTGATGAAATTGGCCAGCGCGCTCACGGATTGAAACGCGGGACGGCCTTCTTCCATGTCCTTGATGACGATGCCGTAATTTTTTTCCAGCATTACGACCAGTTCCAGCGCATCAATCGAATCCAGTTCCAGACCGCCCGCGCCGAACAATGGCGCGTCATCGGCGATTTGACCGGGATTGGTGTCTTGCAAATTAAGCGATTCGATGATTTTGGATTTCAATTCTTCAGGTGAGACTTGCATGATTTTCGCTTGCCGATTTTTGGGGAGAAAATCTAGCACAGAGCGATTCCATGTCACGGTCAAATTCCCGCAACTCGCACAAATTATTTTCCCTCTTGCCGTTCAATAAAATCGTTTGCGCGCTCCGCTCTAGTCCACAAAACCAAGGCAAGGCCACACCTCATTGCTTTGGTAATATATTGTGGCAACATCACATCGCCGGATAGTCGGCCAAAAAATTTTCATCTACCGAAAACGCGCTGGAATAAGCCAGGAAAAGTTGGCGGGAAAAGCAGACTTAAGCTACAAATACGTTGGAGAAATTGAGCGCGGCGTGGTGAACACTTCATTCGATTCTTTGGCGCGAATCGCCAAAGCGTTGAAATTGCACGTCAATAACCTGACGCGCGATATTTGAAGTTTTGGAGGCAAAAATTTTCGGCAGGGATGACCGCGGCAAGTCGAATCAGGAATGAATCAAACTGAATTTCCCTTGCGGCCTTTGAAGGTGAGTTCGGCAATGCCGGATTTGTCCAGTTCACCGAGGTCAAGTTGGATCATGCGGTCATATTGCTTTTTGGTCGCAGTGGCAAGCGGCAGATTCAGTTTTTGTTGCTTCGCCAATTTGAGAGCGATGCCGGAATCTTTGGCGGCGTGCGCTGCGGAAAAATAGCAGGAATGTTCGCGGTTTTGCATATCTTCGCCATCAGTCTGGAGCACACCGGAACGCGCGCCGGTCTGGGCAAAAACTTCGCGCAGCATCGTGAGATCAAGGCCAAGCGCGTTACCAAATCCAAGCCCTTCGGCCAGTGCGGCGGTGTTGGCGTTCATGACCATATTGACGAGCACTTTGACTTGCGCGGCTTTACCCGAAGCACCGACGTAACGCAACGATGCACTTAATTTTTCTAAAATGGGTTTGGCGCGCTCAAAAGCTTCCGGTTTACCGCCACACATCAAATAAAGCGTTCCTTCGCGCGCTTGCGGGATGCTGGAAGCCATGCAAGCTTCGAGCGATTGCGCACCTTTGGCTTCACATTTCTGCTCAACCCATACGTGAACGTCCGGCGTGATAGTCGCACAATTGATGAACAATTTGCCTTTTGCGCGCACCAACAAACCGCCGGTGTAAATTTTTTTCATAGCGCGGTCATCGCTGACGACAGTAATGATGACATCGGCCAATGTGGTGACGATTTTTAGTTCATCAGCGGCAACGCAACCAAGTTCTTGTGCGAGAGATTGCGCCGCAGCGGCATTGACATCAAACACGGCGGCGACAGGAAAACCGCAATCTTTTAAGCGGCGCACCATGTTCGCACCCATGCGCCCAACTCCGACAAATCCAATTTTCTCCAGCATAAGGATTTCAATTCATCAGAAATGCGGGGCGAAGCAAGATTTGTTTTTGATTCGATTGCTGATTTCAATTGCAGCATAATGTCCGTCCTTAAAATGCTGGGAACGGCCAAACTTACTTCAGCGGACGAGCGGTATTCCACAAGCGAACTCGTCCGGCGGTTGCTGGCTTTGGCATGGAAATTCCGCAAAGATTGCCTGCTCTCGGTCGGATTAAGTCTCGTATTGCTGCTGTTGGGACTTGCCGGATTGCAAATGCTCGGCGTGGTGATTGATGTCATCCGGCACGCGCTGGACCCATCGCAACACGTGCCGGTTTATCCATTCGGCTGGCATCCGCCGGATGATTGGTCGCCTTTGCAAATCGTAACCGCTTTGGCGCTGGCAATTATGGCACAGGCCATTTTACGCGCGGCGTTGACTTACAGTTACAACATGGTGACGGCGCGGCTGACGCAGGGTGAAATCGTGCCGGAATTGCGCGCGCAACTTTACGCGAAATTGCAGCGGTTGAGCTTCAGCTTCTTCGATATTCATGGCTCCAATTCCATTTTCAATCGCGTGACCGGTGACGTGCAAAACACGCGATTGTTCGTGGACGGCGTGTTGTTACAGGGATTGAACATGATTCTGACCTTGGTGATCTACGGCATTTTTATGTGGCGGATTCAACCGGCGCTGACACTGGCGTGTTTGTCCGTTTCGTTGCCTTTGTGGCGGCTAGCGCATTTTTATTCCGCGCGGTTGCGTCCGGGCTATCTGCGTAATCGTGAATTGACGGACAACATGATTTTGCTGTTCAGCGAGAGTGTCCGTGGTATGCAAACGGTCAAAGGTTTCGCCGCTGAACCACATCAAATCCGGCGATTTGAAGCTGCAAGCGACGAAGTTTCTGCTCAACAACGCAGAATTTTTTGGGACCTATCCATTTTCACGCCCGGAACACAGTTTCTGTCGCAATTAAGTCTGGTGATTTTATTTGCCTATGGCGGCTGGCTGTATGTGCAGGGAAAAATTCCGCTCGGCGCCGGACTCGTAGTCTTTGCGGGATTGTTGCAACAATTCACGGCGCAAGTCGCAAATATTTCAACCATCGCCAATTCAGTGCAACAAAGTCTCGCGGCGGCAAGACGCGTGTTTGAAGTGATGGACACGCCGGTGGAAGTGGAAAACAAACCAAACGCCATCAAACCCACGCGTCTCACCGGACAAATTGTTTTTGAAAATGTGAGCTTCGGTTACACGCCGGATAAACCGGTGTTGAAGGACATTTCGTTCGAAGCCAAACCCGGACAAATCGTAGGCATTTTTGGAATGACTGGTTCCGGAAAAAGCTCGTTGTTAAGCCTGATTCCACGTTTTTACGATCCACATGCCGGGCGAGTTCTCGCTGATAGAAAAGATTTGCGCGATTTGGATTTGGACGCGTTCCGTCGGCAAATCGGCACGGTGTATCAGGAAAGTTTTCTGTTCTCCAACACCGTCGCGGCCAACATCGCGTTCGGCCATCCGCACGCGACAATGGAACAAATCGAGCGCGCGGCGAAAATCGCCTCGGCGCATGAATTCATCGCCGCGCTGCCGCACGGTTACGAAACGGTGCTGGGCGAAGCGGGCGTGGATTTGTCCGGCGGCCAGCGGCAGCGATTGGCGCTTGCCCGCGCGTTGTTGCTGCAACCGCCGGTTTTGATTTTGGACGACCCGACGGCGGCGGTGGACGCGCGAACGGAAAATGAAATCGTTTCCGCCTTGCGCGAAGCGATGGCCGGGCGGACAACGTTTGTCGTTTCCGGCAGGTTGAATTTGTTGCGACGCGCCGATTTGATTTTGGTTTTGGACGACGGGCAATTGATTCAAACCGGCACGCACGAGCAACTCGCGCATTGTTCCGGCCCGTATCACGAAACGGCGCTGCTGCAAATCATGGACTTGGATGAGGAAGGAAAAGCGGCATGAGCGCGCAAACGAAATCATCACCGGCGACGAACATCGCGAAAGGCGACCGCTCGGCGCGCGAGGCCATCACTTATTACAATCCGCAAGAAGAACGCGAAGCCGACCGCGCGCCGCTGCAACTGGCGTTGATTCGCCGGATTTTTGCCTACACCAAACCTTACGCGGCGAAACGCAACTGGCTTTTCGCGCTGACGTTCGCGCGCGGCTTGCAATTGCCCGCGCTGGCGTGGCTGATTGGCCGCACCATCAACGGCCCGATTGCCGGACGCGATTTGACCGGAATTTATGAATACGCGGCGGGTTATTTCGCGCTCGTGGTGTTCACCATTACGAATTTTCATTTTCGCCAGCGATTCGCGTTGGAATTGGGTGAAGCCGTCGTTCACGACATGCGCGCGGATTTGTTTCGCAAATTGATGGCGATGCCGATGGGATTTTTCAATCGCACGAAATTCGGCAGCATCATCAGCCGGATGACTTCGGACATTGACAGCGTGCGCGCCGGCGTGCAGGACGTGGCGTTCGTGCTCGTCGTGCAGGGATTGCAAATGGTCGTTTCGGCGGCGTTGATGGCGTGGTATGACTGGAAATTGTTTTCGCTGATGGTCGCGCTCGCGCCAATCATCTGGATTGTGAACGAAAATTACCGGCACGAAATGAGCCGCCGTCTCCGCAAAGTGCAGGAATCGTGGAGCCGTGTCGCCTCGACGCTTGCGGAATCCGTCAGCGGCATCCGCGTGACGCAGGCATTTGTCCGGCATGACGTCAACGCCGATTTCTTTCAACGGCTGATTGACACGCACGGCGAAAACAATGTCGGTGTCGCGCAAGCGTCGGCGGTGTTTGTGCCGCTGCTGCAATTGAAGAGTCAGCTTTTCCTCGGCGCGATGGCGTTGCTCGGCGCGTTCGGCGCCTTGCGCTGGCACGGCTGGCTGCACATGGATGTCGGCGATTTGGTGATGTTCTTTTTTCTCGCGAATCTATTTTTTGATCCGATTCAAAATATCGGCAATCAGCTCAATCAAGCGTTTATGGCCATGGCTGGAGGCGAACGCTTGTTCCGTATGTTGGATCAAAAACCGGAATGGCAAGACGCGGCGGACGCCAAATCTTTGCCGCTGATTCAAGGTCGCGTTGAATTTCAAGGAATCAATTTTGAATACAAAACCGGACGGCCAGTGTTGACGGATATTTCTTTCGTCGCCGAAGCCGGACAAACCGTCGCGTTGGTCGGTCACACCGGCAGCGGCAAAACAACGCTCGTTGGCTTATTGCAGAAATTTTATTTGCCGACGGCAGGTCGCGTGCTCGTGGACGGATTCGATTTGAATTCGATCACGAGCGAATCGTTGCGTTCGCAAATGGGCAGTGTGCAGCAAAATAATTTCCTGTTTTCCGGAACCGTGATGGACAACATCCGTTTCGCGCGCCCAACTGCAACCGAAGAAGAGATTCATGCGACTTTGGAATCACTGGATTGCGCGGACTTGCTGGAAACGTTGCCGCACGGATTGCAAACCGCCGTGACCGAACGCGGCGCATCGCTGTCGTTTGGGCAGCGACAATTGGTTTGTTTCGCGCGCGCGATGCTGGCCAATCCACGCATCGTCGTGCTGGATGAAGCAACCAGCGCGATTGATACCGTGACCGAAGCACGATTGCAACGCGCGCTGGAAAATTTGTTGCGCGGACGCACGGCTTTTATTGTCGCGCACCGCTTGAGCACGATTCGCAAAGCCAACCTGGTCCTGGTGCTGGATCAGGGACACATCGTTGAACGTGGCACGCATGCAAGTCTGTTGCGCCAGCAAGGCGTTTACGCGCGTTTGCACCGGGAATTCGTCAGCGCGTCGCCGCAAAATTGAGGGTTGATTGGCGTCCTTTTTACTGTATCAAGTGGCAGCACAAACCGTTTTGCTGTCATGTCATTTCCCGTCATGAAATCATTCATTTCCCGCGGCGTCGTTCTGGCTGCAATTTGCTTGTCGGTGTCTGGATTGCGGGCGCAATCCATTTCTGCCAATGCGCCGGACACCTTTGAAACCTTGCCCGCAACAAGTCCTTATGGTGAAGCCATCGTCAAAAGAAACATTCCCTATACCGGGCATCCGACGCCGCGCCAAAATTTTGACCTTTACCTTCCAAAAACCAAAAGCGCGCAACCATTTCCGCTCATCATCTGGATTCATGGCGGCGCATGGATGTCCGGCTTCAAGGTATGGGACAACGTCAAATATCTCGTCGCGCACGGTTACGCCATCGCGAGTGTGGATTACCGTTTCAGTCAGGACGCGCCGTTCCCGGCGCAAATCTGGGATTGCAACGCAGCGATGAATTTCATTCTGGCGCACGCCACGAATTATGGCGTCAGCACAACCCGATTTGTGGTCGGCGGCGGTTCGGCAGGCGGCCACTTGGCCTTGCTTCTGGGACTGGCGCGCAACGAGAATGATTTCGGCGCAAATCCAAAGGTTAAACCACTGGCGATACTGGATTTCTTTGGCCCGGCGGATTTCAACTCGATGAAAAACGATCTTGCGGAAGTCCATTCCTCAAACGGACTCGCCTTGTTTCAAGACGTTGTCCCGAAATTACTGGGAGCGCCATTGAATCAAGCCGCCGATAAAATGAAACTCGCCAGTCCCATGACTTATGTGAACGCCGCCAATCCGCCCGTTTTGATTCTGCAAGGTGGCAAGGACGATCTTGTTCCTGCCGTTCAAAGCCGGCGTTTGCACGACGCGCTCGATCGCGTCGGCGTAAAAAATCAATTAATCGTGGTGGCTGAAGCCGGTCACGACGGCCCGCTGTTTTCGACGCCAGAAATCGCGGCCAAAGTGATTCGCTTTCTGGACGACGTTTTGGAAAAATAAACATCGCCGTTTGAAAAACACATCTGAAAAATCCGCCGAAATTTTCCTTCGCGAAGCGCTGCGCCAGGCGCAGTGCGGTTTGGGCGCGACGTCTCCAAACCCGACAGTCGGTGCGATTTTGGTCAAAAGCGGAAAAATCATCGGGCGTGGGCGAACTGCCCCGGCAGGTGGGCCGCATGCGGAGATTGAAGCATTGCGAGACACACAAAAACGCAAATGTGATCCTCGAGGCGCGATACTTTACGTCACGCTCGAACCGTGCAGCACGCACGGGCGCACACCGCCGTGCACAGAGGCCATCATCGCCGCGGGAATAAAACGGGTTGTCATCGGCGCGACGGATCCGAACCCAAGGCACGCCGGTCGCGCGTTCAAAATTTTGCAGCGCACGGGGATTGAAGTCGTTCACGGAATTTTGGCGGATGAATGCGCGCGCTTGAATGAAGCGTTTAATCACTGGATTGTTCATCGCACGCCGTTTGTCACGGTCAAAGCAGCGATGACGCTGGACGGAAAAATCGCCACCGCCAGCGGCGAATCGAAATGGATTACCGGCGAAAAAGCGCGCGCTTACGGAATGAAATTGCGGCAAGGCAGCGACGCGATTCTCGTCGGCGTGAACACGATTTTGGCTGACAATCCGAGTTTGACTGCGAGACTAGTCCAAAGTCACAAACTGCGTCGGATTGTTTTGGATTCATTGGCGCGCACGCCGTTGGATTCAAAAATTGTCAGCGACGAATTGGCGCATTTGACCACGATTGTCGTTTCCAAAAACGCGCCCCAAAATCGCGTTCAAACGTTATCTCAAAAAGTGAACATGCTCGTCGCGCCGACAAAATCTCAAGTCTCAAATCTCAAATCTCAAATTGATTTGCGCTGGCTGTTGAAAAAACTGGGCGCGGAAAACGTCACGAGTTTGTTGGTCGAAGGCGGCGGCGAAGTGAACGCGTCGTTTTTGTTGAACGGTTTGGCGCAGCGCGTCGCGTTTTTTTATGCGCCGAAAATTCTGGGTGGACGCGACGCGCACAAGGCTATTGCCGGCGACGGCGTGAAAAATCTGGCGGACGCGATTCAATTGCGCGAAATCGAATGGCAAAAAATCGGCGATGATTTGCTGATGACTGCGCTTGTTGCACGTGGCAAAAAAAAGTAATTTCAAATCATGTTCACCGGCATCATCGAAGAAACCGGAACGGTTGAGAAAATCACTCGTGGCAAAAAATCCATCGCGCTGACGATTCGCGCAAAAAATGCCGCGCGCGGTTTGAAAATCGGCGACAGTGTTTCCGTCAACGGCTGCTGCTTGACCACTGTAAAAATTTTGGCACGCGGCAAATTTAAATTGATTCAATTCGATTTGCTTCAAGAAAGCTGGCGGCTGACGAATCTACAATTCGTTCAAACCGGTTCGCTCGTGAATCTGGAACGTTCGCTGCGTGCGAATGGCGAACTCGGCGGCCATTTTGTGACGGGCCATGTGGACGGTCTCGGCGAAATCATTCGCTGGGAAAAATCCGGCGCGGATCACATTCTTGAAATCGCCGCGCCGAAGGAAATTTTACGTTATATCAGCCACAAAGGTTCGATCGCGATTGACGGCATCAGTTTGACCATCGCGGGCGTGGGCAAAAAAAATTTTCACGTTTGGGTCATTCCCCACACTTTCAAAGTCACGGCCTTGCGCGAGCGCAAGGTTGGCGATGCGGTGAATCTGGAAGCCGATTTACTCGGCAAATATGTCGAAAAATTCCTCGCAGCGCGGAAATGAAATCTTTTTCGGTCGGCAACGTTGCGGCTTGGCCGCGCCGCCCTGCCGTTGATGCGCCGTAAATCACGGTGGCGAGATGGGGATGGTCGTTTGCAGGGGAATTTCGCCACGCAACATTTTGCCGGCTTGATTGGCCAGCCGCAAATACCAGTCGCTGTTCAGCGTGATGCCGTCGCAGTCCAAAGCCAGAAATGACCCTTGAGCGGGCAATTGGGCGGTCGTCGGCACAAGTTTATACATTGCCGTTCCCTCGTTCACTTCGTCGAACATCGCGCCGTAAATCATATTGCAACCGGCATGCACCGCATCATAAACCTGCCTCCAATAAAATGAGCCGCCGTTGCGCGGAATCTGGTTGAGCGGACCGCCGTTTTCGTTATACCAGGAAAAGCCGGGGAAAACGACGGGCATATAATCCACTCCGTTCGCTTTGCATTCCGCGAGATCCGGCGCGGTGACGTTCACCGTGTAACTGTCCGCGCCCGCGTTGTTGCCAAACCGGCCAACCGCCCACGGACTGATGACATCGAACGAAAGATAAACCGGCGTCCACGCGGCGTTGGTGTAGGAATCATTCTGCAACGTGCGCCAATATGTTGGCACGCCGCCCATCACGGTGACGCCCTGGGATTTGAACCAATTGATGACCGCCTGCGCCTGTTGTGGCGATGCCAGATGGCCTCCGTCATTGAAACCAAATCCCCAGATGGCCACGACGGGCTTGCCCTTGTGGCAAAGATACCGTGTGCTGTTCGTGATGTGCATGGTGTTTACCAGATAAAGCCAGTCGTTGGTGATGTTGCCGATGAGCGTATTCGTAGATTGGCCGCTGACGTCATACATGATGGCAAACACACGCCCGTAGGCCTCCGCTCCGGCGCGGACATTGGCCGTGACCTGATTGCGGAAGGAATAGAATTGCGGACTGGAAAGATCAGTCAGAAAACGTTGGAGAAACACGCCGTCCAATTGATTTTCCTGCATCCATTGAAAATGACGATTCACGGATTTCTGCACGGCGGACGAATAAAATTGAACCGGACTGCCGTTGGAATAGGTCATCTGGGTGTCAAACAATTCATCCGCACTGAACTCGGAAGTGTCCGGCAGAAAATCCGTGTTGACGTTGGTCGCCGTCGGCGTCTGGTTGTGAAACCAATGCCACCATTGATTCGGCGCCGAGCCATCGTTCGGACAGGCGAACCAGCCCTGATAGCCCATCAATAATTTGCCATACATGGTGCTGGCATCCACCCCATGATTTAGACTGAAGAAAGTTGTCTGATTCGACAAAGGTAAAATAACTTCGTTAGTCCCATTGATAGTGACAGCCGTGTTGGTCAAAGATTGCCAAACAACCGGCGAAACGAGATTGGTAGTTGACTGCAATCCGTAATAAACAGAATTAGTCGGCCAGGAAACCACCAGATTGCTCCCCGACAATTGGATGGAAAGATAAGGATTGCCGGCGGGATTGCTGTTTGCGATCGCGTTGATGACGGTGGTGTTAGCGGTTCCGTTGTAATTGCACACAATCGTACCATTGCCGCCGTAAGCGGTAATTTTGTCGCTGGCGATAAAACTGTTCACGGAAGCCACCTGATTGCCCGCGATGACCACTGTTCCGCCGCCGATGTCCAGCACCGAACTGCTGCCCTGAATCGAATTGGCACTCCATTGGGAAAGCGTCAGCGTGCCGCCGTTGATGTGCGCGATGCCCGTGCCGCCGCTGAAACCCAGCCCGAAGGCGCCCGCGACGGACGCCGTTCCGCCATTCATGATGAACGTGCCGACGGCGCCCGTATTTAGGCCTATCCATAAGTGATAATTGAACGTTACTGATCCGCCGTTTTCGATATCCATCTCGCCGGTGCTGCTATAACCGATGGCCGTCCACGCGTAATTGTCGTTATTGCCCGCCGTATTGTCACCGGCGGACAAGCTGCCGCCATTGGTGACGATGATTGCACCTCCCGGCCCGCCATCGCCGATGGATAACTGGCAGCCGCCAACCGCGCTGTTCACGATACACGGCGCAGCGCCAGTATTGAAATACGCCTTATATCCCGCGCCCGGCACGGTGTTTCCGCTCCAGTTGCCGGCGGTGGTCCACATATCGTCCGAGGGTTGATGGGAATTTCCCGCCGGATTCCAAGTCGTTACAGTGAGTTGCGCCTGCGCGGAAATTCCCGCGCAAAGCAGAACCCACACTGCAAGCCCGCCACAAAATTTACTTAGGTTTTTCATCTCCTTATGTATTTCACAACGACGCGCCATGACACATCTATACATCTCATCCGCACACAAGAAATGTCATGCCACGTTGCTGTCTTTAATTGATAGGTTCACTGCTCACCGATGAAAGCCATTTCATATCGCTCACAAAAGCCGGATTAACGCTGGAGCTATTGTTCATCGTTCCATTATAGGTCAAAGGCGACATCCATTTGTGGATGACTGAATGTCCATCGGCAAAGGTCATGCCGGTCGCGCCACCGTGACGGCCCGAGGGCGTGTCATATTGGAAAGCGCCGGTGGCGCTCGACGGTATGAACCTGACCGCGAAGGCGGCATCGTTGATACTTTTGGCGTCTTCGTCAATAAAGACCCATGTGTCCGTTGGGTGCACAATACTGCCCAGCTTATAGTAGGTTTTGTATAAGGTCGGCGGAAGATATTCACCCTGACCAAATGTTTCGCTCATGGAATAACTGCGAACTCTGAGCGCAGTCCCGGTTGGATTGGAGGGATAACCTTGCATGGAATTGTCTGCCGGACAATGATAGACATCCACATTTTTGATATACGGGTAAAGCTGCCCCGCCGTCAACGGTTGCGTATTGGTGCAGTTATGCAAATCCGTCATGAGTCCGCCGCACCAATTGGTGCTCCACTGGGTAATCGTGAAGACGGCGCTGCCGTTGTCCAGCAGCCCTGCCGTTCGGTCGTTATTATCCCCCGCATACATGATCCAACCCAGCGCCAGTTGCTTTGTGTTGTTCAAGCACGCTACGCTCTGTGCTTTTAGCTTTGCCCGACTCAAGGCGGGCAACAACATGGCCGCTAGAATGGCGATAATGGCGATGACCACCAACAATTCAATCAACGTAAAGCCCTGTCGGAGAGGTAAAAAGGCATTTGTTCGGCGTAAAAAAATTTTCATCTTTGTGGAATGTCCGGCGTATTTTTACACGCGGATCAACCCGTTCGCCATTCCCCGCTTTTGGGGATAGTCGTGTCGTCTGATTCTGTTAGCCTTATGGGTAAATCGCCTTTATTCGCACGATTGCATACACCTGCAATCGTGGCTGAAAATGCCGACGATAAACACAAACACAAACATGAAAATAAAGATGAACTCCCCTAAACCGTTCAAGGCCCTGCTGGCGGCTGCCGCGCTGACCGCGCTGAGCTTCCGCGCCATGGCCTTTACTTACACTGATGTAACATGGTCTCCGCTGGATATTTACCAGGACGCCAATGGCAACTCTTACGCTTATTGGGACGATCCCAATAACTGGAGCGGTGGTGTCGTGCCTTCCGGTACAAACGCTTCCGGCCTCTGGTATGCCATCCATCTGCAAACACCTCCTGATGCCCCGGTTGCCTGCTGGGTGACCAATACCACAGTTTGCGGCCGGATAGCGACCGACGGCAATCCCGGCAACGATCTCAACGCCGGCATTCTCGTCGTCACCAATGAAGCCAACGTTCCCGGTGGCATCACCCTTACAGCGGGATTTCCTGAACCAAGCTGGACTGGATTTGGTTTCCCGAATGGCCCGGGAACATTATACGTTGGACCGGGTTGCACCGTTAATTTAGGACAACATCTTTGGGTAGGGAATGGCGTTGGCAATCAAGGTTCAGTGACCATTGATGGCGGCATCCTGAACCTTCCCAATGGACAGTTGGGCGTGGGCTGGAACGGTGGCACCAACTACCTGACCCTCACCAACGGCGCCAAATTGTTCCTCAGCCAGTGGGCCAGCCAGACGCTTGGCGCTCCGGGCAATGCGAGTGGCTTCGGCATTTTGAACCTCGCCGATAATCAATCTTCTGTGGTCGTCACCAACAATCAAACCGGTTATTTCCAAACCTTGACCAACAATCATCAGCTCGTCTCTTACGGCGGTCTGGGCCAGGTCACTTGGAGTTATAATCCGGGACTGAACATCACCACCATCGGCTCGGTGGCTCCCGCTAACCCCAATACGCCGGTCATCAGCACTCAACCGGTCAATGCGGTCGTCTCAATGGGTGGCACGGCCAGCTTCAACGTGCAAATCTCGAACGTGGCCGTCACTTATCAATGGCTGTTCAATGGCAACCCTCTCACCGACGGTAACGGGATTTCCGGCTCGCAAACTGCCACTCTGACCATTACGGGCGTTCAACAGGCCAACATTGGGAACTATTCCGTGCTGGCGACCAACTCAAGCACGCATGTTGACTTCATTCAAAGCTCTACAGTCGGATTGAGCACCAGCGGGATCAATCTTTATCCGGTCATCACCATCAACGGCGTTCCCGGCGGCACATACGTGACATCGTATGCCACCTCGGTGAACGGGACTTATACTCCGTTTGCGACAAACACAGCCAACAGTTTTGCACCGTTCTACGTTGTGGACACCAGCTCGCCGCTGAGCGTCACACGGTTTTACAAGACGGTCCAACAATAATGCTTGAACTTGTGGCGACGGGGGAAAGGGTTTCTTCTCCCGTCGCCCGTTTCAAACGAACGGAAAAATCGGGGAACGGATGAATTGCCTTCAAGATTTATCTCCCCACTGACCAGTATCGCAGCCAGTTTTTCATTCCTATCTCATTTGATTGATTGAAGATGCCCTTGAATATGCCCGCAAAAAATAGAATTTCCCGAACTGTTGGATTCACGCTCATCGAGCTTCTGGTGGTGATCGCCATCATCGCCATTCTGGCTGCCATGCTGTTGCCGGCCTTGTCAAGAGCCAAGCGCAAGGCACAAGCTGTTTCTGAACTCAGCAATATGCGCCAGTTGCAATTGGGCAGCATGCTTTATGCGGGCGATAATCAGGATTTCTTTCCCGGACAGTGGCCTCTGACCAAGGGCGGTTATACCGGCGGCAGCGCACAAGGAGGCTATCCAAACTGGGTCGCGGGCACCATGGGCAGCAGTCTCCTTGGGAGCGGCGATGACCCGAAAGGATGCTCGACCAATGCCGATTTTCTGGGAGTGAATGGAATCACTTTTGACGCAAACGGAGCCACCATTACATTGGTCGGGTCCATCGGAGGCTATGTCAAGAACGCGGGTGTGTACCGGGATCCGGCGGATACGTCCATGGACAAAACTTGGGGGGTGCCTCGAGTGCGGTCATGCTCCGCGAACATGTATGTCGGATTTAGTTTACAGGAATTACAGACATTACAAAATAATGGCGGTAATTTATATGGCATTGATACGCGATTCCGGATTTTCCCAAAATACTCCAATCTGGGACGCGGTCTCAGTCCGTCAGATTGTTTTGAATTTCTCAATGAGAATCCGCTTTCGCTCAATGACGGGTGGTTTGAATACGTTGCTGCCGCCAACAGCGTTAATGACCGGCCGGCTCCCAACACACAAGGCGGCACTTCTTTTTCCTTCTGCGACGGCCATGCCGAGATTCATCAATGGCGTGACACGTTTCTCAACGTCAATAACGCCTATAAAGCGACGGATCAGGATCCCAAATGGCTCGCCCAGCACGGAACCATCGTCGGACAGTGAAATAAGAGGTTGGTGAATGTAGTTTGACGCGCGGGCAAGAAGACTTTTTTGCGTCTGGATTATTCCCCACATTTCAAAGTCACGGCCTTGCGCGAGCGCAAGGTCGGCGATGCGGTGAATCTGGAAGCTGATTTGCTCGGCAAATATGTCGAAAAATTCCTCGCGGCGCGGAAATGATTGCGTCCTGAAAATTTTTGAAAGGAATTGAACCTTTTCTCGCTTCGCGCATTCCACTCCCTGAAAATGCCGGTGATGGCCGAAAGCGAACAATTGCCCGTGCAATCCGCCCGCGACGGAAATCCGGCGGCTTGGAACGCGTTGTTTCGCCGCTACCAATTGCCGCTTTACGCTTATGTTTTTGAATTGGTTCACAATGAGCAACAAGCCCTCGACCTTGTGCAGGAAACGTTTATCGCCGCCGTCAAACACATCGGCGGTTTGCGCGACGATGAAAAATTCGGCAGTTGGCTCTTTGGCATCGCGCACCAAAAAATCATCCAATTTTGGCGCAAGCGCGGCGGCAAGGAATTGTTGCTCGATGAAATTCCCGAATCGCCCGACGAATTGGAAAATCAACCGGACGAATTTCTCATCCGCCGCGAACAGGAAACTGAATTTATGGAATTGCTGAATCAATTGCCGTTGCCGCAACGTTCCGTGTTGCTGCTCCATTTCGTCGAGGATTTTTCGCTCGCAGAAATCGCGCGCATCACGGAAACACAAACCGGCACAGTCAAATCACGGTTGCACTACGCCAAAAAATCGTTGCGAACATTGTTGGAGAAGAAAAATGAAAACGCCGCGTGAAATTTTATTGGAACGGCATCAAGCCGCCGCACCGAAATTGGATGCGATCCGGCACGAGATTGTAAATTCCAAATTTCGTCGCGGGAATTTCGCCGTGACAATTTGGAATGAATTGATTTTCCCGAGCCGCCGGATTTGGGCGGGTCTGGCCGCCATCTGGGTTGTGATTTTCATTTTCAATTTTTCGCAGCGCGACCAATCCGAACTCATGGCGAAAAAATTTCCGTCGCCGGAAATGATTTCGTCCTTTCAACAGCAGGAAAAATTGTTGGCCGAATTGATTGGCCCAAACGAACCGCGCGTGGCTGAACCGCCCAAAACAATTTTGCCACAGCCCAGAAGCGAGCGGCGGTTTGAGATTTTGACGGCTTGAAATTGAAGTGAAGCTGTTTCCCTCGCCCCACCCAACGGGAAGAGGGTCAGGGTGAGGGGTTCGTCACTTAAAAATAAAACAAGGCTCCTCACCCCGGCCCTCTCCTCGTTTAGCGAGGAGAGGGAGACAAATTTGTAAGTGAACGATAAATTTATGAACGAAGAAAAACCGAAAACCAAATCCGGCTGGCGCTGGCTGCGCCGGATTTTGATTGCGCTGGCGGTTCTCGCCACGCTGATTGCCATTTTTTACACAGAAGAAGATTGGCGCGGCAAACGCGCGTGGGAAAATTGCAAGCGCGAACTCGAAGCCAAAGGCGAAGTTTTGGATTGGAACAAATTCATTCCACCGCCCGTGCTGGATGAATCGAATTTTTTTGCCGCGCCAAAAATGCAGGAATGGTTTGTCGGACGCGGTGGAACAGAATTATCACGACGATTACAAAATGACAAAACTACGCCAGTTGTCGGCGAAGACAGTAAAATCAAAACTGAAATAGATGCGAAAAATTATCTCGCATGGAGCGACCAGTTTGAGCCGGATTTTGAATTGATTCGTGAAGCCCTCAAGCGTCCTTACGCGCGAATGGATGGCGATTATTCGCAGCCCTACGAGATGCCCATTCCAAATTTTATCACGGTTCGCGCCCTCGCTCAAACGCTGGCGCAACGGGCGCATTGTTATTTGTTGCTCAATCAGCCGGACAAAGCTTTGGATGAATTAACATTGCTTAATGACTCGCGCCGATTGCTGTTCGGCGCACCAACGGGAAAACCAATGACATTAGTTGCTGCCATGATTAACGTGGCTGTCACCGGACTTTATGTGGACACCATTGCCAATGGATTTCAAAAACAAGCTTGGCAAGAGCCGCAGGTCATCGCTTTGCAAGAACAACTAAAATCAGTGTCGTTGCCGCCTTTCGTGTGTGAAGCTTTTAGAGCGGAACAAGTATCCCTTAGTCACACGGCGGAAATTGTAGAATTCAGCAAAATAGCCATGCCCGAAGGTTTGTTCTCTTCACCGCCAAAAACATTTTGGCTCAAAATGAAAAGCAATCTTAAATCCTATGGTTACAATCTTTTGCCACGCGGCTGGGTTTATCAGAATATGGCTATGTATGCTTCACTAATACAACTACCGATTGATAGTTTTGAGCCGAAGGACGAAGTTGTTTCGCCAAAAAAAATTGAAGATGCCATGTCCATCCTTACAACTTCTCTCGATCATTATTCGCCTTTCAAAATGTTGGCGGCGCTTGGCATTCCTAATTTTACCAAAGCAATGCAAACAACGGCGCACCATCAAACACTCGTCAACGAAGCGCAAATCGCCTGCGCGTTGGAGCGTTACCAGCTTGCAAATGGAAATTATCCCGAAACACTCGACGCACTTGCGCCGCAATTCATCGCGCAAATTCCACACGACATCATCAGCGGCCAGCCGTTGCATTATCGCCGCACGAGCGACGGAAAATTTTTGCTTTATTCCGTTGGCTGGAACGAAACCGATGATGGTGGAGCGGATTTATCACAAACAAAAAGCGGTAGCATTGATTACACGAAAGGCGATTGGGTCTGGAAAAATTAAATGAAGTTTGCCCGACCCAGCATTTTCTTCCTTTCAATGTGGTGCCCACGACAGGACTTGAACTTGTTCAAAACGCCGAATTCTTTAGAAAATTCAAACAGTGACACACAAATAGACTCACAAATTTCAGTCCCGTTAAGCTCTGATTTGTCCCAAATAGTCACGGCTTGGGCAAAACTTCCGGCTCCACTCAAGACCGCAATCCTTGCCATGGTCAAAACAGCGGAGTGATTTTTTCAACGAACATCCGAAGCAGCATAGTTCGCAAGACGTGGTTATCCGAGCAGCAGATGTATTTGCAACGTACGCGTGCCGGATAGTGGACGAGAGCTAAAATAATCATGTTAAAATCTGAGTGTAGCATCCACCTGAAAGAGATGATAATGATTGATGGGGTTCATCTGGGGAATGTCCTGATCGCTGCCACCCGTGCCCAACAAGTCATTGATGCGACTGGCATTGCCGTAACGGGCTGTGAGAATAAGATTGTCGGTCAAGGCATAAGCCAGCGCCGTGTAAATGCCTTGCAAATTTTCACGGCCTTCAAAGAAATCCGAATCAATCAAATTGGGGTCCAGTGAGTATTGTTCGACATGCTGCCAATATACCCGGAATTCCCAATCATGTTTGCGCGAATCCGTGCCGTAGACCAAACCTTGTGTCGGGCCATAAACCAGGCCGTCGCTGCCGATGTCGAAACCGATTTGATAAGCTTTCACGTCGTGCGTTTGCGCGGGAAAAGAGCGCGGCGTGGCGGTGCCTGATGGATTTTGAGACAAGATAAATGAATAGGCGTTTGCCGCTTCTTCGGCGCGCTGCGCGCCTTGAAGATTGTAAGCGGCGTCGCCAAACACGCGCGCGGCCAGCTTCGCAATCTTGAAGTCAAATTCAAATGGAAGTTCCACCACCAACAAATGATCCAAGCCGACTTGATTGAACGGAAAACTTACACTGCCATATCCGCCCTGCGAGAGATTGAACGATGTTCCGGGGCTGTATCCGCTGGCTCCGGGCGCAGAAAAGGGCGGGTTTCCGCCGTAATAATTAAATGCGCCTTCACCGACATAAGGATCGCCAAAATAGGGAGACAGTGGGCTTTGATTAAATTGAGAACTCTGTTTCAATCCGGTGTAGCTGTATAATGTCGCCGCGATTTTTGCAGATATATTTGTCGTGAAGTGGTAATTGAAACCGCCTTGTTCCACGAACATAAAAATGTCAGAAGTGTTTTGGCCGGTAAGCCCGTTGAATCCCAATCCGCCGGAAGCATTGTTGGGATTAAAGTCTGCATAGAGAAATTGGCCAAAGTTGGCGAATAAATCCGCGCCGCCCACGGTATATTTGAGCCGTTCCATCGCGCCTTCGGGATTCAAATCGCTGTCCCAGACCATCGGCGTGGTGTAAAGGAAATTGGGCATCTTGCCCAACGTGACATCCAGCCAATGTGTGATTCGCCAACCCATATAAGCTTGTCCGATGTTGATGGTGTCCGTTGATTTGCCAAACGGCCCTTGATAAGGAGAATTTCCGCTGGATTGTCCCAAAGTGACCCAGGGCGAACGCGGATTGGACGAAGTTTCGAGCCTCAAACCATAATAAACGTCATCGAACAAGTCGCCGCGGAGTCCAAACCGAATTGCAATGCGTTCACGATGCAAATCTATGTCGTTGCCACCGGAATCTTCGGCTGAACGGCTTTCATAGCGCAAGCGTATGTCTCCGAATAATTCGACATTTTTGACGGCGTTATTGATTTTCCACTTGGACTCCGGAGGCATTTCATTCACCACGCCATTGGTTCGGAGAAAATCCGCCTCAGCTTTGACTTTTTCAGCTTCCTGTTGAGTGACATAACCTTTTTCAATGAACAAATTCAAGAGCGGGTCAGTGGCAGTCGAAGAAGATTCAGCGCATAGTTTCAGGTTGATTACGACCACGCCCAGCACAATAAGAATCGCCCGGCAGTTTCTCCGAAGAATTCGCATGGCTGGAATGCTGCAAACACAACGCTACAAATCCATGCCGTGACAGTTACAAATCGGTGACAACTGGAAATCGCGTATGAATTATTTGTTTCAAATGGCGCGCAGCGTCCATCCGGCGACGAAAAACTTCAGTCCTCAAAGTTACCTTCTGACGACAAAGTGACTTTGGTTTTATCAACGCAGCTTGTTTTAGTCATAAATACCAAATCTACAACAGGTTACGTATTTTAACTCAAAGTCTTAAAACACGCGCTTCATGTCCTGTGACATGAAGTAAAAGAATCCCGCCCTTGATAAAGTTTTTCTCGCGAAACCACTTTTAGGTAGAGCATGAAGTTCAAGCAAAAGGTAAAACCAAAGTTCAATGTTATGAAAAAAATAATCAACGGAATAATTCTCATGGCGGGTGTCGTCGCGGCATCCCAATCCGCGAAGGCGCAATTCACCGCAAACGATCTTTATTTGGGATTTGAAAATGCGTCGGCAACAAGCGACTACATTGTTGATCTCGGCCAGGCGTCCACCATTGTCGGTGGCACCTCGGTCGTGAATCTCAGTGACGATTTCTCATTGAGTAATTTCAATACGGTGTTGGGTGTAAGTTCAGACAATGTAATGGGCGTAGTTGGCGGCAAAGTTTTATTCCCTTCAACTTATGATGTTTATGCCACAGCCCTCCGCTCCGGCGGTCCCGGCAATCCTGCGGTGGCGGGATCGGATTTGACTGTTTCACTTAACCTCAACAATTCCGCCATAGCTCAATCAGTGGCTTCGATAGCTGTCATCAATGCGCCGGTGGCGGGAACCGGGGTTCTGGATACAAGTAAATCGTGGTCTGCCAACATCGAGCCGACTTTTACCAGCGGCACGTTTTATGGAAATACTGGAGTCAATCCCGGCTCGGCGATTAGCGGCTCTGGCGTTCTTTACGAGGATTTG
>DASZXH010000030.1:0-16801 GCA_035545995.1 Verrucomicrobiia bacterium | reverse complement strand
TTTTTGTCCGAGCGATGAAAACAAAAAGCCCGGGCAAGCCATTGGCGTTATCGCGATAGATTCGTTGTTTTCGCCGGTCACGCGTGTTCGTTACAATGTCGAGGCCGCGCGCGTCGGCAACCGCACGGATTACGACAAGTTGGTTTTGGAAATCTGGACGGATGGACGCTTGACGCCGGACGATGCGCTCACGCAGGCATCGGCGATTTTGGCGCATCACCTCGACGTGTTTGTCGGCTATGACAAAAACGCCGTCGAATTCGAGGCGGCTGCCGATAAGCAGGACGACGAAAAATCCAAGTTGAAGAAACTTCTCAACATGAGCGTCAACGAAATTGAGTTGAGCGTCCGCGCGGCAAATTGCCTGAACAACGCGAACATCACGACGGTCGGCCAGTTGGCGATGAAATCCGAGCAGGAGATGCTCAAATACCGCAACTTCGGCAAAAAATCCTTGAACGAAATCAAAGACAAATTGACCGCGCTCGGCCTGTCGCTCGGCATGAATTTTGAGCCGGGTTTGATTGAAACCGCGCCCAAGGAAAATCTGGAGAACAATTAGCAGTTATGCGACACCTTAAACGCACGGCCAAATTGGGCCGCACCTCCGAGCACCGCAACGCGATGCTGGCGAATCTTGTTTGCAGCCTGATCAAGCACAAACGCGTGACGACGACGTTGGCGAAGGCCAAAGCTGCGCGTCCCGTCGCGGAAAAAATGGTCACGCTCGGCAAAAGCGGGACCATTCACGACCGTCGTCTGGCGGTTGCGCGTTTGCATCAGGAAGACGCAGCAAAAATTCTGTTCAAGGAGATCGCCCCCGCGTTCAAGCAACGCAACGGTGGTTACACGCGCATCATCAAAATGGACCAGCGTCAGGGAGATTCCGCTCAACGCGCGATTTTGGAATGGGTTGATTTTTCAACGGAAACTCCGGTGGCGGCCGAAACCGCTTCGGCAACGGAAGCCAAGCCTGAAGAAAAGAAATAAACTGACCTTTTAAGACACAAGCCCGTTCTAATCGAGCGGGCTTTTTCATTTCCAAGTAGAAAAATAAATGAAGTAGTGTATCGGCTTATTCGTGCCCGCCATGCGCGCGTAGTAATTTTACCACGTCCTTGTTGTTGTTAAACCTGGCATAAAATAATGGTGTCCAACCGGAATTGTTTGTGAGATTCACTTCGGCCTTATTAGCCAGAAGCATTTCCACAATCTTCGCGTCGCCATGAAATGCCGCTTCTGCCAAAGGCGATTCACCAGACATATCCTTGTTATTAACATTTGCACCATTAGCCAGCAACAATTTCACAATGTCTTTTCTTCCATCCAGCGACGCCATTTGCAAGGGAGATCGTCCTAAAGAATCTCTCGCGTCAATTTTTGCCTTATATGTTAATAGTAATTCCGCCACGTCCTTGTGATCCATGCTCGTCGCGTAATGCAAAGGCGTCGAGCCTGAATTATTTGTAGCGTTGACACCCGCTCCGTTGTCCAGCAGTAGTTTCACAATATCTCTGTGGCCTTGTGATGCTGCCCAAAGTAAAGGCGTCCAACCATCGTTGTCTTTGGCGTTGACCTCTGCTTTGTTGGCCAATAGAAGTTCTACCATGTCCTTGTAACCGTAAGCCGCTGCTATGTGCAACGGCATCCAGTTGATGGCCAAGCAGGTGTCTGATTCCCATCCGCTCGGATTTGGATCTTTGCTGGAAACCAATTCAGGGTTGCTTTTAAGCAGTGCCTGAACTTTTTTCACATCATCATTCTTAACTGCATCGTGTATCTCACCACAGAAAGTGACACTACGCCAAATCAAAAAAATAAGCAGCGCTAACGATTTGTATCGTATCCATTGGAATCTCATTTCATACCTTTTGGCATTAAACGTTGTTTTGACTCTCTTATGCGTAGCCTAAATCTTTTACCCCGACGCACTGGCGTATTCTTCATCCGTTTTCAATTCCAATCCCATCAAAATGTAGTCGTGCGTGATGGCCTGCATGTCTTTGACGTAATCTTCCAGTTGAAGCAACTTGCTGAAACCGAGCAGCGCAAACATTTTCATCGCGCCGTCCTGTTCGCCGATGAATTCGGCTTCGGCTTTTTCCAATCCGGCGCGGCGTGCGATAGTAATGATTTCGCTGATGAGTGCGGTTGCCAGCCCGCGTCCGCGCGATTCAGGATGCACGAGCACGCTGACGCGCCCGATGTGCCGTTTCCAGCCGCCGAGTTGTTGATGCAGCGTGGCGACGCCGACGATTTTTCCACCGGTCAACCCGACCAATGGCAGGTTGCGTCCGTAATCAATGTTCCGACACCAGTCGCGGATGATCTTCGCATCCGTCACGCGATGTTTGATGAACATTCGCTCCCGTTCGGGAATACCGAGGAACAACTGGTGAAATTCCTTTTCATCATCCTGTCGCAACGGACGCAACGTGGCTTTTTTACCATCTTTGAGCGCAATGGTTTTCGGAAACGCCTGCAATTCGAGTTCGATGCTGAATGACATAAAATCCTCTTGCGCGCACTTGTGCCAAACTTTCCAAATCCGCAACTAATAAAGTTGCGGTGATTCTCCCGCAATGCCATCGCCGTGATGCAAAGCGGCGGGATCAATGCCCCAGCGCGCCGCGAGCAATGGAATTTTTTTCACGTTTGCCGCTGCGCCCGAAACCGGTTCAAAATCATCGCCGTAAGCGGGACATTTCATTTCCAATTCGATTTCCGGCAACGTTTTTGCGCCTTGGTGCCAGACCGTTTCACCTGTCCACGCAAACGCGCGCGTCACGCAACCCTCGTCCAGCCGCGCCCACGCATGATGCGCTGAAAATTTTTCCGCATAGAAGAACTGCACGTGCCCCAGCTCACGGCTCAACGCGATCAGGAAATGAAAACAGGCGTCCACGTCATCGTCGGGATTTGGCAAATCCGGTCCGGTGACAACCACCCAGCCGTTCACGCGCGAACTGACAAAGAATTTTCCCTGTCCTGCCAGCGTCAGCCGCACAGTTTCAGTGTCAACCGACCGGACAGCCAGCCAGATTACCGGACGCCGGACGCGAAAGGATTGCGGGGTAAAATGTTTCTGACCCACGGTTTGATTCAGCCGGTGAGCGCGGCGGCGCAGATAAATCATCCAGACAAAAACCATCGCCCCAACGCCCAGCGCGAGCGTATGCACCGCCAACAACATCAACGCCTCTGCGTCCGTTGAACTCACGACTTGAATTTACGCCCGCGCCGCGCCGGTTCAATCAAAAATTTCAACCGCAACTTGCCGCCAGCCAATCGAGATATTTTTTATTGCCCGCGCTCAAGGACAACACCAGAAACTCTGGTGTGTCGTAAGGATGCTTGGCGAGAATCAATTTTTCCAGCGCGGCCAGCCTTGATTTTCGGGTTTTCAAAACCAGCAAAACTTCCGCGCTGGATTCAATTTTTCCCCGCCACCAATAATGCGATTCAATCTTCGGAATCAGATTGGCGCAGGCAACCAATTTTGATTTCAGCGTAGCCTTTGTCAAAGCGCGTGCGGCTTTCAAATCCGGCGCGGTAACAAGAACGATGGAAAATTCAGCGGCGGATTTCATTTGCTGACAGTATTTGTTTTCTCAAGTTCTGCGTCTTGAATCTTTTTTTGCGCGTCGCGAATTAAGTTCGGCAATTTATCTTCATTCATATTTGTGTCGAACGCCTTGTCCCAGAATTCATTCATCGCCGCGTTTTGCTTTTTGTAGGCGTCCAAAATCTGTGTGCTGACAGGTTTGACCGAACCGTCAGACTGGCGAGTAAAAATTTCCATGTCGTTTGTGCCGGGATGATAAACAGCAATAGTTTGCAAAGTTCCGTCATGTTTTTCGTCGGCTTCGGTCATGGCCAAATCTCCACCGACAAGATAGCTTCGTGAAGTGACAACCATGACCCCTTCTTTATTTGGGCGGCTCGTAATCATCATGATTTTGGTTTTACCTCGATAAACAGTTTCCATGCGGAAAGTTGGGTTGCCATCTTTGTCCTTTTTTACAAAAACTTTGTTGGTGATGTCCGACGTATCATCAGCAAAGCAGACAGCGGTTACAAAAATTCCAATTAAGGCGACAACAATTTTTACAAAGAAGTTTTTCATATCAGTTTATTTTGAAGTTTGATTGCCGAATCCGTTTTATTTCACGCCGGATTTCTGTTTAAGTCAAGACATGGACACCGCATTGCCGCCGCTCACACCCAGCACACTTTACCTTGTCGCCACGCCGATTGGCAATCTGGAGGACATCACGTTGCGCGCGCTGCGCGTGTTGCGCGAATGCGACATGGTCGCCGCCGAGGACACGCGGCGCACGGGGCAATTGCTCAAACATTTTGGAATTTCAAAACCACTCATCAGTTATTTTCAATTCAACGAGGCCAAACGCAGTGAGGAAATTTTGGAGCGGCTCGCGCACGGCGAAAAAATTGCGCTCGTCACGGACGCAGGCAGTCCGGGCATCAGCGATCCGGGAGAGCGCGTCGTGCGCGCGGCAATTGTCGCGGGTTTCCGAGTCGAATCAATTCCCGGCGCGTGCGCCTTGGTCGCCGCATTGACGGCGGGCGGTTTGCCAACGGATGAATTTCATTTTGTCGGGTTTCTACCGCATAAATCCGGCCAGCGAAAAAACAAACTGGAATCGCTCAAAACAATTTTCGGCACACTAGTTCTTTACGAGTCGCCGTATCGCGTCGGGAAATTGTTGGGCGAATTAAAAGGTGTTTTCCCCGAACGCGACGTGGTGCTTGCGCGCGAATTGACAAAGAAATTCGAGGAATTCCTGCGCGGTAAACCGGCGGAATTGCTCGCGCTTGTGGAAAAGCGTCCGCCGAAAGGCGAATTCGTGGTTTTGGTTGCGGGCGCCAAATGACGCGCGCAAACGCGTCACTTCGCTTTGGCAGCTTTAACTTTGGCCCAACGCGCCTTGGCCGCTTGCGAAATTTTTTTGCGAGCAGCGGCGCTCAATGTGCGCTTTTTCGGCGCGGCTTTTTGCGCCGGCGTGAACGGACTGTTGCCAGCCAGTTTTTCGAGTTGTGATTGCAATTGTTCAATCTTCGCTTTTAACGCGATGATTTGCTTCAATTTGGCGACGGATAGATTTAGAACTTCTTTCATAGTTCGCCTTGAGTCTAGTCAATCCCGTTAAAAAACAAAGCAGTAAGTTATGGTGATTATATTAGACAAATTTGCCGGGATTTAGAATGCCGTTCGGGTCGAGCATTTGTTTCAACGCGCGGTGCAACTCGCGAACTTCGGGCGAAACCGCCTGCGGCCACCAGCGTTTTTTGGCGAGGCCAATTCCGTGTTCGCCGGTGATGGCGCCATTCCATTTCAGGATTTGCCGGAACAGTTCGTCCAGAACCTTGCCGCTATTTTCAAGCGCGCGCGGATTTTTTTCGTCCACCATCACATTGACGTGGATATTGCCGTCGCCGGCATGGCCGAAACAGGCGATGGGCAAATCAAATTTCTTTTGCAAACGCGCGGTGAACTTGAAGAGTGCTTCCAATTTTCCACGCGGCACGACAATGTCTTCGTTCAATTTTCGCAGGCCGGTGACTTTGAGCGCGGTGGAAAATTCGCGCCGGATTTGCCAGATTTTTTCGCATTCGACGTTTCCCAAGCCGCGCTCGACGAACAACGGTTTGAACCGGCGAATGATTTTTCCCACTTGCGGCAATTCGCCGCGCACGGAATTTTTTTGTCCGTCCAATTCCACAATCAAATGCGCTTTGCAAACGCCGAGGCGATGGTTGTGCGTATGCTCGGCGGCGGCGGCCAAAGTAAATTCATCGGCCAGTTCCAGCGCACTTGGCAAAAATCCAGCCGACAGAATTGTTTGCAACACGCGCACGGCATTTTTCATGGAGCCAAATCCGGCGGCGAGCGTCGCGCGAAAGGGCGGCAACGGAATGAGTTTCAAAGTCGCTTCGGTGATAACTCCCAACAAGCCTTCGGAGCCGACAAACAATCGCGTCAAATCAAAACCGGTTTTGTTTTTGTGTGTGCGTCCGCCGGTGCGAATGATGTCGCCGTTTGCCAAAACGACTTCCAGACCGAGAACGTAATCGCGCGTGACGCCATATTTCAAGCAGCGCGGTCCGCCGGCATTGGTCGCGATGTTGCCGCCGATGAAATTGTGTGCGCGACTCGCCGGGTCGGGCGGATAGAAAAGATTTTTTCGCTCGACGGCTTCCTGAAATTTTTGCGTGTTGACACCGGGCTGCACAATAGCAACGAAATCTTTGGAATTGATTTCCAAAATGCGGTTCATGCGTTCCAGCGAAATCACGATGCCGCCGCGAACCGGGACGCAGCCGCCAACGTAACCGTAACCGCCGCCGCGCGCCGTCACGGGAATTTTGTTCTGATTGGCAAAGCGCAAAATTTTGGAAACGGATTGAGTGGAGCGGGGCAGGGCAACGGCATCAGGTTGATGCGCCGCGAACCATTTGTCGCCGGAATAATCGGCGAGTTTGCGCGGTTCAAAAATAATTTCGCCGGGCAGAATTTTTTTGAGCCGGCGGAGAATCTTGATTTTGGCGGCAGTCATTTCGCGTCGAGAAATTCTTTGGCGGCAGCGGCTTCATTTTCGGGAACTTGCACGCGAATGCCGCCGATGGCCATCGAATAACCGTCCGTGCTCAACGCGGAAAGTTCGTCGGCGACAAAGGGATGAAAGCCGGCGGTTTCAAGGCGTGAGCGAACTAATTGCGCTTCCGCCGGACTAAAAGCCTTGAAGATGGTTACAAAGTCCATATTTCAAATTCAGCGCGTGACGAACGTGGTGTCGGTTTTGGCGACGTCCCGCAAATCGGCAAAGACAATGACGCCCGCGCCGGTTTGCAACAGGGTTTGAACTTGCACTTCGACCTGCTGGCCGACGTGCGGCTGGCCGTTGTTGACGACGACCATCGTGCCGTCGGGCAAATAGCCGATGCCTTGGCCTTTGTCCTTGCCTTCGCGCACGATTTTCAATTGCAACATTTCGCCCGGCAGCAAAATGACTTTGAGGCTCTTGGCGACTTCGTGCAGGTTGATGCAATTGACCTTTTGCAGTTCGGCGACTTTGGCAAGGTTGTAATCGTTGGTGAACAAACGGGCGTTCAGATTGCGCGCGAGGCGGACGAGTTTGGCGTCCACTTCTTTTTCGTCGGGGAAATCGCCGTCGTGAATGCGAACTTCAATCTTATTATTGCGTTGCAAGCGATTGAGCATTTCCAGTCCGCGCCGTCCGCGCGCGCGCTTGATGGCGTCGGCGGAATCGGCAACCTGTTGCAATTCGCGCAAAACAAATCGCGGCACGACAATCAGGCCTTCGAGAAATCGGGTTTCAATCAAATCCGCAATGCGCCCGTCAATGATGACGCTCGTGTCGAGCAACAGCAGATTGTCGGGTTTATTTTGCGGCGAAAACCGGACGTAGGGAATGATGAGCGAAAAATCTTCCTTGTTGCTGCGCATGGCGAGAATGATGCCGATATAGCTGAATCCCAAAAACAATCCGAGCCGGATGAGCCAGCGGGTTTTTTCATCCGTATTGTCGAACAAACCGGAATAGTTAATCAAAACCGCGACGACGATGCCGAGCAGCAAACCGAAAGTCGTGGCGGAAAAGGCGCGGAGTGAAAATCCTTTGAGCATCTCGTCCACGGCAATCATCAATCCGCCGAAACCGAAGCCGATTAAAATTCCGTAAAGCGCGGCATGGCTGACGGTGGAAAATTCCGGGCGGACTTGGCTGATGGCGTAGCCGCCCGCCATACACAAGCCGAGAAATAAAATGCGGATGGCCCAAAGCGGTTTCATGGTTTTTGAGTGGCTGGCGGTGGGTCGTTGGTGCGCGGTGGTTCCTTATGCCAGAGAAAACGCCATAGTCCGAGCCGGTTCAAATTGCTGGAAGCGATGTCCAGATTAGCGGCGAGACTTTGCACGTTGGTGGCCAATTGCTCATTTTGCAAAATAACTCCGGCAAGGCCTTTGCCGGATTGCAAATCGTCCGCGATTTTTTTCAGAGTTTCCGTGGAAGCGTTGACATTTTTTACGGCGGCGGAAATCTCCGCGCCGTTAGTCGCCAACAAATCGTTGGCGGAATCGGACAGGGCTGTCAATTTTTGTGAAAACAGAACCAGATTGCTGACCGCCAGATTGATTTGCGCGGTATTGGTGTTGACGATGAAATTGATGTTACTCATTGTGCCGACCGCTTCGCTGGAGAATTCGCGGAAATTGACGAGCGCCTCGGCGAAATTGGTCAGCGTCTGATCGTTCAACACTTCGGTTTGCAGGCTGGAGACCGAGGCGTTCAATTTCTTGGCCGTTTCATCCACCCGCTGAATGAGGCCGGAAGCCGACCGCGCGACTTCTTGCAAATTGAACGGCTCCTGACATTCCACTTCGTCGCCGTTGACGAGCAGCGGGCCTTGGTTCGCCGTCGGAATGATGGAAACATATTGGTCGCCCAAAAAACCGGATTGCTCGATGACGAAATGCGCGTCTTTGTAAATCTTGTAGCGATTGTAAATTTTCAGAAGAATCGTCACGCTTTTGCCGTCATCGGCCAGTTGGATGTCCGAAACGCTGCCGACCTGAACGCCCGCCAGCAACACGCCCGCGCGTTGCTTGAGACCACCGACATTATGCGCGTGCAATTGCAAATTATAGACGCTCTCGAATAAACTTGCGCCCTTGCTGAACTGAATAACCAGCAACGCCAGCAACGCCAGCCCGATGAACACAAACAGGCCGACCTTGATTTCCAACCGCGATTTTTCCATCGCGGAAGAAACTAACAAAACATCCGCCCGTTGGCCAACTGGGATTTTCCAAAGGTAATGATGAATGTATTGAGAAACGCTGCAAATAAAATCATCGCAAGAACTAAACTTTCACACACCAGCTATGGCGCCAGCAGTGCCAAAGGAAAATGAACACCGCAACAGGGATGCGGTTCGGAGTTTCTTTCAATTCACAACATCCGGTTCGCCTTCGGTGAGGGATGCGACCATTCCGGCTATGTGAACGAAAAATGTAGCTTTATTCATGGAATCGGCAACGAGTTTTCCGGCCAATCAAGTAAGAAAACATGACCGCCATCCGGTTCTAGGTCAACTTCAGCCGTTGAGCGCGCGTTCGAGTAAGGTTTTTTCACGCGGCGCGTAATTTAATTTCAACGCTTCGGCGCGGGCGGTTTCGGTCATTTTCTGCCATGATTTTTGGAGCGCGACAATCATCTTGTCTTCGGTCGTTTTGTCGGCAAGCGCAGTGAATTGGTATTCGAGAAAAACGAGGCAGAGTGCGTCTTCAAGCACACGGCCTTCGGGGGCGTTCGGGAAATTTTTCTTGAGGTTCAATTCCTGCACACGGTGGATGGTATTTTCGTCGTAGCCGGTTTCGCGCAAAATTTCGCCGGCTTTTTGCGCGTGAAATTTTTTCAAATCTTCGCGCCATTTCAAATAGCCGGCGCGCGTCATGGGATAGGAATCGCGCGGAATTTCCCAACGGCAAATATGCTGGCAGCGCGCGGCGAGGCGCAATTCCTCGCTTGCATTCGGGCAAAGGCGCAAAACCCAATCGCTCAAGCGTTGCGCGTAGAGCAACTCGCGCGGCTGGCTGTTTTCGGAATTCGGGTCGCGGGAGTTTTCCTCGTCGAAACAGCGGATGGCGGATTCAAACTTTTGCGGGTCGCGCGGTTGGAAATGTTCAGGCACGCGGAAAGTTTTGCAAATGCGCGCCCAAGCGCAAGTGGTTTGCGGTGGTAGTCTATTTTGAACCAACTCCCTCTCCCCGCCCGTGCGGGGAGAGGGTTGGGGTGAGGGGATTTTAATTCAGAAACATTGGTCTCCTCACCCCAGCCCTCTCTTCTAAAGGAGGAGAGGAGGAAAAATCCAAAGTGTGCCACTACCTGGTTTACGATTTGCGCTGGCCATTTTGGATTGCCTTCGTAAAATTCGGTTCACCATGAAATTTCCCGATTCGATTCGCCGGTGTTCGGTTTTAATTTTGGCCGCTTTAGTTTTTGCCGGATGTCAAAGCGCGCGGGATGTTTCGCATTATCCGCAGGACCCAGCGGCTTTGCCGGGCAAAGGTCCGGCGACGGCATGGAGCGGTTTGCCAAAAGTTTGGGCGCAGCGTCACGCGCAATGGGCGAAGACGGCAGAGCAGGACAAGGGCGCGGTGGTTTTTCTCGGAGATTCCATCACGCAAGGCTGGAATTCGCTGGCGCGGGATTTTCCTGATTTGAAAACGGCGAATCGCGGCATCGGCGGCGACACGACGCGCGGCGTTTTGTATCGGCTCGACGCGGACGTGATTGCGCTGAAGCCGAAAGCGGTGGTGCTTTTGATCGGCACCAATGACATCGGCAACGGCGCGGACGCGGACGACGTGGCCGCCAACATTGAAATGATTTTGCTGGCGTTGCAAAAATCCAATCCGAAGATGCCGATTGTTGTTTGCCGGGTGATGCCGCGCGGCGACCAAAACGGTCGTTTTGTCGGCAAGATTGAACAGCTTAATTCAATGATTGACGATTTTGTGAAAAATCGTCCGGGCTTCGCCGAATGCGACACGTGGAGCATCTTTGCGGACGCCAACGGTGGCTGTCAGAAAGAGGATTTTCATCCTGACTTGCTGCACATCAACGCGGCGGGTTATGCCAAATGGACAGCGGCATTGCAGCCGATTTTCGCCAAGCTGAATCTTTGACGCGAAGGATAATTCTGTCGGCAGGATTATTTCTCGTTGCCAACCGGCAAGTGCGCATAGATGGCGAGAGCTTGGGCGCGGGAACGCACGTGCAGTTTTTCGTAAATGCGCCGGATGTAAGTATTGACGGTTTGCACGCTCAAACCGAGTGAGTCGGCAATTTCCTTGTAAAGAAATCCGCGCGCGAGCAGTTCCAGAACTTCCTGTTCGCGTGGCGAGAGTTCGGCGGTGTTTTCAGCGACAGTTCCCGTCCGGCGAAAAGATTGAACGACTTTGCGGGCGATGTTACTGCTCATGGGCGAACCACCGGCGTGAACTTCTTTCAACGCGGCGAGCAGCATCTGGCGTTGTGTTTGTTTGAGCAGATAACCGCTCGCGCCTGCGGACAACGCCCGGAAGATGTGATTGTCGTCTTCATAAACCGTCAGCATCACAAATTGCGTGTCGGGCAAAACCGGCTTGAGGCGGCGGATACATTCGATGCCGTTGACGCCGGGCAGGTTGATGTCCACCAGCACCACCGCCGGTTTTTTCTGAGGCAAAGTTTCCAAGGCGCTTTCGGCGTCGTCGTGTTCGCTCACGCAATTGAAACCTTCCGCGCGACGAATCCAGTCCGCGAGAATTTCCCGCGCGGGAACGTCGTCTTCGATGATCGAAACGCTGACACTCATGCGTTTGTCAATTTTATCCATTTCAGTCAAAAAGGCTTGTCACGAAAAATCGGGACAAGCCGCGATTTTTAATTCCTTTTCAATGGCGAATCTTCCATTGCCACCGGCACAATGAATTTTACTTCCGTTCCTTGTCCGGGCGCGCTGATGATTTCGCAGCGACCGCCAATTTTTTCCAGCCGTCGCTGCATATTGGTTAGTCCATTGCCCGATGCCAGCCGTCCCGATTCCGGCGGCGATTTTTGTATCAAAGTTTCCGGCGTGAAACCGCGGCCGTTATCGCGAACGCTAAGTGTGAATGAATTCGCAGCGGTCGTGAGTGAAATGGTCACTTCTGAAGCGGTGGCGTGTTTGATGACGTTGTTCAAAGCTTCCTTGACGGCGAGAAACAGATTGTGACGCACTTCGGCGGTGATGAGCCATTGCGGAAGTTGCATCGGCAAATCCAACCGGCAACGAATGTCGAGCGAGCCAAGAAATTCCTGGCCGAATTTTCCGAGATAATTCACCAAGCTGTCGAGCGTGTCGTGTTCCGGGTTCACCGCCCAAACAATTTCGTCCATCGCGCGGGTCAATTCGCGGGTGGTATTGTAAATGCGATTCAATTGCGCCGCGGCCTGTTCGGGATTGTGCAATTCACCGTGAGCGGATTGACTGAGCAAAGAAATGCGGGTCAGGTTTGCGCCGAGATTGTCATGGATGTCGCGGGCGATGCGCGTGCGCTCGCGTTCGATGGCGCGCTGCCGTTCCAAACGTTCCAATTTCCGGCGCATTCGCCTTCGCGTTATCCACAACGCGCTGTAACCAATCAACGCGATTGCCGCCAGACTGCCGACGATGCGAAACCACAATGTTTGCCAAAAGTAGGGCAGCACGGTGAACGCCAGCGTCGCGCCTTCGGGATTCCAAACGCCGTCGCTGTTGCAGACGGTGACGTGAAAACGATAGTTGCCCGGCGGGATGTAGCTATAAATGATTGTCCGTTTTGTTCCGGCGTCAGCCCAATCCTTTTCCAGTCCTTCGAGCCGGTATTTGAAACTGACTTTTTCCGGCGCGACGAAACTTAATCCGGTGTAACGGAATTCAAACCGTTGCCGGCCGGGCGGGATTCGCAGCGGAGCATTTGTGTTGTCAGTAATTTCCATCGGATTGCCGTCCACAAGCATGTTTTCGATGAGCACCGGCGGCGGCAGTTGATTGACTTTGATGTTGCTGGGGTCAACGACAGCAAGACCTTTGCTGGTGGAAAACCACAATTTGCCGTCTTCCGTTTTGCAACTGGCCGGTTGAAATCCGCCGGAACATTCCAGAGTCGGCATTCCATCGCCGATGCCATAAACCAAAGGATGCACTTCGGAAATTTTTCCGGCCACGCACTCGTTCAATTCCGTTTTGCGAATCCGAAAAATGCCGCCGTGCGAACTGAACCAGAAATTGCCGAAATCGTCCTGTTCAATGTCGCAAACGATATTGTTCGGCAGACCTTGATTGGCGTTGATGACGGAAAAATGTCCGTGATCGAAGCAGGCCAATCCGTCGCCGTAAGTGCCGATCCATAATTTTCCGTCGGCGTCCAGATGAAGGCATTGCACGAAATCGGGAACGCCATCGGCTTTCCTGAATTGTTTCAGAACGCCATTTTGCAATCGTCCCAAACCGCCGCCCATCATGCCGAACCACAAAGTTCCGTCCGGCGCTTCCACCAAAGCGCGAACGTCCGGCAGCGCCAAACCTTCTTTCTCGCCATAGTGCGTGAACGCGCCGTCTTGATAACGCAGCAATCCAGTGCCGGTTCCAATCCACGTCACGCTATTTCGACCGTGCAAAATGGCCAGCGAAATGTTGTCGTAGCCATTTAATCCTGGCACACGATTGAAGTCGTTTCCATGTTGTTTCAGCAAACCGCCGCCCCAAGTGCCAACCCATAATTGATTTTGTAAATCTTCACAAACTGACCAGACGAACAGATTTGAAATTCCATTGCTTTCCACGAAGTGCGACCAATTGTTCTGATACAGTCGATACAAACCGGCGCCTTCGGTGCCAACCCACAATGCGCCATTGTTTGCCCGGGTTACGGAAAGCAGGCTCGCTCCCTGCCAGTCGTCCGGCGCATTGACCGTTGTCACCCGGCTCGGACGCAAGGCAATCAACCCGCTGCTGCCGGTGCCGACCCACAATGTTCCTTCACGGTCTTCGTAAAGTGTCCGCACCCAATTTTCCGGAAATCCGCTGGCGCGATTGAAATGCACCACACCAAGTCCGGGAAAAATCAAGAACAATCCCTGCTCCAAAGTTCCCACAGCGAGGCAACCGGATTTCATTTGCATCATGGCCGTGATGGAACTTTGTCCCAGCGGACTCGGCCCCAAATCTTCATTTTTATCTCCGTTGCATTTGAAAATGCGGTCTTGAGTCAGGACCCAAAAACCGTCGTCTCGGCTCGCGCAAACTCCTTTCGCATAATTTTCAGGATGCCTGGTCAACGGCGATGGCAGCAAACGCCCGCCGTTCAAAATAAAAATTTTGCCGTCACAAGAAATCCATATTTGACCCTGACGACTTCGCGCCATGCCCACGGCAATGCTTGGGTCATTGACGCCTGACGGAGAAAGCGCCTCGCCGTCCAGATTTGCCAGTCTGGCATTGGCATTGAGCAACCAGATTTTTTCTGAATCATCATCGTTGATGATCAGAATTTTTTTATTTTCCCACGGCGCTTGAAAATTCACCGAGTAGAAATGCCCATCGCGATAACGATTCAATTCACCGGTTTCGTAACCAATCCAAAGATTGCTCTCGGCGTCTTCAAACAGGCTGGTCACGCGGCTGCTGCGCATTTCCGACGTGTTGCTGTTGTCGAACCGCGTAAAACTCGTGCCGTCAAACCGCACCAATCCGTCGTAAGTCGCCAGCCAGAGATAGCCGTCTTGAGTTTGCACGATGGCCGTCACGGCATTGTTCGGCAGGCCGTCTTCCGTCCGCCAAATGCGCGTGAAGTAACTCGGCAGATTGGAAGTTTCCGCGCCGGCAAAAAAAGGCAAAAACCAAATCAGCCAGACCAGAAATCGTTTTTTAAGCGCGACTAACAATGGACAATTCTCTGAAATTTGTCCCCAATTTGAAAAACATTTTGAACAAAAACCGCGGGTTATCAAAAATGTCGCGGTCAGATAAACCCATGTAAAATGGCTCTTAAACGGGTGTTTCAAGGACATGAAACAAATCTGTGGCGGGAGTCGGTCAAGCGCAAACACAAACTGTCACCAATTCTCGTGACATGACACGTCCGGCTCTGGTGTTAAATTCAGCATATAACACCAATGCCGCATGAGCCGAATGCTTGCCATGAATTTTCCCGTGGAAGATTTATGGCCGTTTGTTTGCAAATCATGGAACATTGTGCCTCAAAAGAAAAAGTGAATTAGCCCAACGACTAACATGAAATCAAAATATATGAAAAACACACCGTCAAAAATGATGTATCATGGCCTTGCGCTGGCCGCGCTGTTGTGGAATGGCGCGAATCAGGCCTTTGCAGCGTCAGATTTTACTGAAAACACCTATGACGACAGCACGAGCGTCAACGGGGATTGGGCGTGGTGGGGCGTGGGGACTTTCGCGTGGACCAATGTAGACCATACCGGTAATGGCGGCGGCTCCTTGTATCTTAATGCAGCCTATGTCAATCCGGGCGCAGGCAACAACCAGATTTCCATTGGAGAAAGTTTTTCCCATAGCGGCTCTTACAATAGCGGCGTCACGATTGACGCGACTGAATACACCAATGTATCTCTATGGATGAAATGGGATACCAACTCCACCGTTGATTTCAATAGTTGGCAAAGCAGCGGCGATAATGGATTGCAGTTGCAGTTTACAGGAGCGACCGTTGGCGGTGGCAGCGGATGGGGACAAATAGGTCTCGGTGCCCTTACTTTGCCGAGCACGGCAGTAAATGGCGATTGGGTTCATATCAATGTGCCAATTAATCCAGCAACTCAATATCTTGATGGGATGCAAGGATGGAATTTCAAAAAATATAATCCAGATAGTCAAACCGGCACGGTTGGTTTATTCATAGATGACATTGTCATCCAATCCGCCGGTGGCCCCCCACCTCCGCCGACGTTAAGTTTTCAAAAGCCTGTCACCGGATTAAACATCAATGTGCCAAGTGGTCCCTATAATCGTGAAAGCCTCGAATCGGTCAACGCGGAATCATGGGTGGGGCATGGCGGCACGCCGGTCACCTATTCGTTTACAGTTAAGCAGGGAGTGGACGGTTCGACGGGTGCCAGCTTTCAGAATCACATTTTTATCGCCCCCAATCCGGGCACCGAAACCTCGCCGGACTGGAATGAGGCGAATTGCATTTTCGCCGACTTGGAAGCCACGGCTGACGGCGGCGCTCAATGGCTTTTCCGTTACAAAACAAATAATCCAAACGCCAATGACATGATTTATAACAACGGCGCGCTGTCAGGAGTGACCATCACCTCTGGTGGCAGCGGGTATACAAGTGCGCCCACGGTTAGTTTCGTCGGCGGCGGCGGCAGCGGAGTGGCGGCCACGGCGCAGATAGACCCGGTGGCAGGCACGGTGACGAATGTGACGATTGTAACCAACGGCACCGGTTACACCAGCGCGCCAACCGTTGTGTTCGACAACGACGGCACGGGCGGCAGTGGAGCCGTGGCGACAGCGGCGATTCCCGCTTCCGGCCTTGGCACTTTGGCGTTCGTCACCGATACGAATCGGAACGGAACCTGGTCGTTGACTTTTGTGAACGACACCAACATTACGCTGACCAGTCCGAGCGGCAACACCACCAACTTCAGCATCGGCGAAGGCGCCGCTCAATTATTTGGCGACCCGGCCAAAGTTTATTTCGGCGCTCAAGCTGGAAACGCGCTCGGCGTTGGACAGAAGTCCATCCTTTCCGAAATCAAGGTCACGGGCACGGCCAATCCGATTGACGATGTGTTCGCAAATGATTCCGGGGTGGACACCAACACATGGACGGTGAACGCCGTGGACTCGCAGGGAATTGTTTTGGTCCCAAGCACGGCGGTTTATTGGCTGACATGGACGGTTCCGGACACAGGATTCACCTTGGTTGACCGCTCCGATTTGGGTAGTTCCGGGAACTGGAGCGATGTGGCGGGAGTGACGCCGTTCCAATTGGGGACGCAGAAATACGCGTTGCTCAATCGCGTCAATTTACCAAGTCAAAATACCGGTTTCTTTGCGCTGGTTAAACGGTCATTTTCACAATTGCAGGTTTTGTTGCCGGGTGAGACCAATGCGCCGAACACGCCCACGGGCAAGATCGGCACGCCTGACCCTGTGAGCATTGGTGACGACTCCGGACTGGTGACAGTGACCATCAACGCTT
>DASZXH010000029.1:0-12359 GCA_035545995.1 Verrucomicrobiia bacterium | reverse complement strand
TTTCCGCCGATGCGAATTTGTTTCACGATCTCGGCCGTGATTGCGCCGTTGCTCGAATTGAGCGCATACAGCGCGAGTTTGCCGGAGTCAAACGTGTCGCCGTGTTTTCCGTCCACCTGCGGCTCGCAAACATAAGTGCCGGCGGATTTCACCACGAGCCGGTGATCGTCCTTGAAATACTCGTCGTTCGGAACCGTCACGCGATTGTCATTCACCGCCGTCGCATATAAATCCCCCAGCCATGTCTTGTAATTCGGATCGCGTTGATAACCCGCCGGAGCCGGTGCCACCGTATTGCGCGCGTCCACCAGTTCAAACGGAGCCAGCGCGCCCAGTTCCCGCGCCGTCTCGCGCGCGAAGTATTGTTCGTTCGTCGCGTCAATGCAGAATCGCCGCGCCGCGCCGCCGTCTTTGCGCATCCGAACCGCCGTGATGATTTGCCGCAATCGCTCCCGCGCGATTTTCGGGTCGCGCTCTTTCCAAATCATCACCGCGACTTCGACAAATTCCGTCCCGCGCTTTTCCGTCACCGTCACGCTTGTCGGGTTGCTCGTGTCGCCGGTCGTCGTCGCCGTGTCGCAGCCGATGCCGACCGCGCCGTTTTTCAAATTGGCGGAAAGAAATTTCAGCGCCGCATAAAAATCCGAATCGTTTTCGACAAAGAAAAATCCGCATTGTCCAATGCCGCGGCGTTGCGCCGTCGTGAGCGCAAACAGATCAATCGCCGCCGCGCCGCCGAATTTGTGGATCAGCCGGTAGCTTTCATCCAGGCCGAGCCGGTTCGCCGGGTCTTTGCAAAATTGTTCGTAAGTCAGCGGCTTGCCTTCGCGCGTGTCGTAAAGCACGTGGCCGGCGGCGTAGGCGTCCACCAACGCGACGCGATGAATCAAAATCCCGTTTTGCCCGCGATAAAAATTGCCGTCGCCGTTCACCGGAAATTCTGTGCCGGGTTCCGGCAGCGTCATTTCAAAAAACGGATGCCGGTCGTCGCGCGGAAGATTGCTCGCATAAATGAGTTTGAAACTGGGATCGGTGTCCATGATCGGTTTCACCGCGATTTGCAAATCGCGCTCAAGGTTTGCGTGCGTGAATCCCGCCTCGTCGCGCACGACCGTTCCCGTCCAGCCGCGCGCCGTCGCCGGATTCGGCGCGATCACCAGCAGCCGCGAATACGCCGTCTTGTCGTGATAAAGCCGCATCTCCAAACGCGACGTGCGGTAAAGGTCGGTGAAATCCGATGCGCTCAATCGCTCGTAAATTTTTCCCGTGTCGGAATTGGCGACCTTGATTTGCAGCCCGCTTTCCGCCGTGGAATTTTGCGCCGCGGATTGCAAGGCGGACGCCTCGCGCGTGACGAGCGCGGCCTGTTCCGCGCTGCTCATGGTTTTGCTGACCAGTTCCGAACCGACTAAAAGCGACGCGCTCGCCGCAATGACGTTGCGGCCGGATTGCCGGGACATTTCGTCAAAGGCGATGTCGCCGAGCGTCGTGGACTTGCGACATTGCCGCGCCCAGAACAAAACCATGCTGCGCGTTTTGCGCGCGGCAACCAGCGCGACTTTTTGATACGCGCGACGAATCCATTTTTTGGGCGCGAGACTCATTTTGGAATTTTCACCGTTCCCGATTTCTCCAGCTCGTCCACGTCCGAGAAATGATGCTGGCGCAGCAACTGGATTTTCTCCTCGTTCGGGATGTTCAATTCCGCGATGCGATTGGATTCCTTGTCGCGGATCGCCTTCAAAATTTTCTCGCAGGTTTGAAACTCGAATTCCTCGCGCGCCAAATAAAGTTGCGCTCGTTTCAACTTCAATTTTTCGGACTCCAAAACCGCCTTGAACGAATTGCCGATCAATTCGAGAAATTCCGGGTTGGCGTTCGCCTGCGTCGAAAGTTGCAGCAGAATCACCCGTTGCAACTTGATCAGCGTTTCCAGTTCCGGCGCCGGATTTTTGGAAAACTGTTTCTCCACCGCCGCCGATTGCCGCGCGCCCGATGCAATCTGTCCCAGCAACGCATCCTGCAATCGCCGCTGCCGCAAGCCAGCCAGATAATTTGAGATGGAGCCGGCCGAGACGACGCAGCCTTCTTCCTTCAGCCACGACTGGATTTGCGCGATGGTTTTCTTCTCGTCGTCCATTTGCAGCAGCGCCGCCGCATAACGGTCGAGTTTCGATTCGCGTTGTTTGTTCATTTGGCATTTAGCGTGATTGCTGCGCTTTGATTTTTCCTTTCGGCGTCAAATCCCACACGACGCCGGCCACGTCGTCGTTCGTGCCGGCGATCAGGTTTTTCTCCTCGGCGGTTTTGATGTGGCCAACCAGGTCGCCGTCGGTGAACGCCACGTTCGGAAACGCGCCGCGAATGGACAGCTTCAACCCCGTTTCCGGCATCGGCCCGCGCGCCGCGAGAATCGCGCGCAGAATCCATTTCAAAATGTCGCGGTCGAAGTCGTTCATCTTAAATTTCCGGTGTTTCGCAGCAACGCCACGATTTCATTCGGCAACTGCTGAAATTTTTCGTTGTAATCCTTGATGCAATCGTCCATGCGCTTGTGCAAAATCGCCCGCTGCTTGTCGTTGTCGCGGACGTGATCCAAAAATTCCCGACGGCTGGCGAATTGCTCCACGAGATTCACGTCCAGCGGCTGCGGCGAGATTTGCGTGTCCACCTTCCGGTTCAGCGCGATGACCATCACGACGAGCGCGCCGATGGTTCCGATAGCCATGATCGCCGTCAAAACCAGCATCCAGATTTCAGCTTGAGTCATATTTTTGGCCCCATGAATTTTCTCCAAATGGTTCGCACGCCGCCCGCGTTGACGACGACGTGATACGCGTGCATCAAAAACGCGCCCGCACCGAGCGCGACGAGATGCCACGCGTTGAACGCGCTTTGCGCCTGCGCCGGCGTGACCGGCAATGGAATGGAGTTCGTGTCAAGCATTCGCAAAAAAATGTTTCATCGTGGCCGTGAAATGATGCGGCAACCAGCATGTTGAATGTCCGTAACGATCCCACCACAATTCGCCGACCCGGTTTTTTACGGTGGGATCAACGCGCAGCGCGCCGTGCAAACCGAGCGTGCCGTAGCCGAGGATTTTCCCCGGAATCGTCCGCGCCAGCTTCAAAGCCCAATCGTTGCCCGCGCAATAAACAAAAACTTTTTTCAACGCGCCGACGGCGAGCGCGCGATTTAATCCGTTCTTTGAAAAATCCGCCTCGCACGCGGCGCACACCAGATGCAGCGCGGCGATTTCCGGCCAGTTCGCGCGTCGCAATCCTTCAAGAATCACCGCCGCGCCGTTGCTGTGGCCGACACAGACAATCTTCCAGCCGAACGCGATGTAGTCGCGCAGCGCGCGGGCGAAGTTTTTTGCGCGCTCGTCTTCCTTGAAGGGTCGCGTGAACGGCGTCGTGAAATACTCGAACGATTCGGCGTAATTGCCCGTGCGCGTGTGCGTGAATGTCACGGCGCGCTTGTTCCAGTTCGTGAAGTTGCCCGGCCACGTCGCGATGCCGTTCACGAACAGATAAATGGTTTTGCCATGCTCCATTTCAAAAATTGGTTGCAGCGGTCGGATTTGAACCGACGAACTTCTGGTTATGAGCCAGACGAGATAGACCTGACTTCTCCACGCTGCTGAAATTCATCGCGGCAGGTTTGCACCAATGCACTTTTCCTTCGCGCTCGCGCGCTACTGATTGGGAGTGACCTGCCGCTTTCATGTGGAATGCGTTTTTATGGTGGCCGAACCGCAAGGTTCAAAATTTGAAACCGATGATCACCGACAATTCCGGCGTGCGTGAGACCGGCGAATGGCTGAACTGCGCCTCCCAGCCCAGGCGCAAGCCGGCAAACGTGTTTTCTGTGAGCGCCTTTCGCGCGTCCACATAAAACGTCGCGCAGGGATTGTCCCGGTTGAAGTCGTAGCCGCCATCCACGCCGACGGAAAGTTTCGTGTCGAAATGAACTATGGAATAACCGAGGCCGGCCTGCGCGCCGACGATGGTTCCGGCGATGCCGGCGTTGCGGAAAATCCCTTCGGCATAGATTCCCTTCGCGCCGAGGTTGTAATCCACGCCGAGATCATCCGCGAAGTTGAGGCCGTTCTGATAAACGACGCCCGTCCAGACTTCGCCGCGTTCGCTGGTGAACGTCGTCGAATTGGTGTCGAAACTGGTGAAATAATTTTCCACCGATCCGAAGAACGAGGTCTGCGGCGGCAGATTGGTTTCGGTTTGAGCCTGGGCTTTTCCCGCCACGCATAACAACGCGACGGCCGTGAGAGCGAACATCCATTGATTGAATTTCATTTTATTTTTTGGTTGATGGTTGAGGGTCGAAAGAGCGAGATGACTGGTGGAATGGTGAATGTGCGGTCGAGACACGTTTCACAATCGGAGGAAAACCAGCCATCCCACAAAGGCAGTGGCTGCCAAAGTTGGGAATTATTTTTGCAGTTGTGTGTTGTTCGACCGTCACGCGGGCGATTAAATCATGTTCCACATGAAACCGATTCCGCGCCGCGCGGAAATTCCAAACTAATTCATGAGGGGATTACCGCCGATGGCGCGGGACTGAAGAAATGTGATAATGGATTGGCGGGAATAGATTCGAGAGGCGCGCGGGCCGCTCGCAGCCAGCCGTTCGCGCTCGACGGTGATCAATGCGGCGTCATCCAGATCACGGACGTGCTGAAGCGAGCAGGAAAACGTCCGCTGCAACTCCACTCCGCGCAAACCGCGATGCGGAAAAATCCGCTCGAACACGTCGGAAAGTTTTTCCGGCAGCGCGAGTTTGGGTTGAAGGGATTGCAAAACACAGTCGCGGTAAATCCGCAATTCGCGCCGTTGCGCGCCGGGTGTTGAAATGTCGAACGCAAACTTAAACATGCCACGCTCGCAATCGGCGGCAATCTCGTCGCCGTCCCGGTTGACCATGAACACGACGGCCTCCACCGGCAGCAAAGGTCGTCGCGCTTCAATTGCCAAGCCTGTCAATTCAAGTTGCAATGCGGGTGATTTTACTCCTCACTGTCAAGTCCCTTTTCGTTTTCGAGCGCGAAATTTCTCCGGGTTTGCCCAATACTCCGCGTGTTTGCGCGCCTTGATTTCAGCCGCGTGGCGCAAATAACTTCTCCGTTTGGCTTCTTTTACTTTTGCAGGATTGCGCTGCCGCCAGAGCCTGTTTCCATCCCTGATTTTATCGGCATTGCGGCGACGCCAGCGGCGCACTACCCCTTGATTAAGTTTTCTGTATTCCTTGGCGCGTCTTCTGAATTTTTCTGGATCGTCCAAATAGTATTTGCGCCGCTGGTTAAGCAGGTGTTTTCGTTTTTGTGAATAGTATGTGCGCTTGTTTTTTATCCGTTGCCGTTCCCGCTTCCTGTTCCATGCCTGCCATTCCGCTAAATTCTTAAATGATTTTTTGCGCCATTGTGAATCTGGGCTGGCCTTGCGTGTCGGATTGGCTTTCCTCCATCTGGCAACTCTTGAAACAACTTTTGATCTGTTGCGCTTATACCATTTTTCCCAGCGGGCATGAACGCATCGCTTGCAGTCGGGTCGCCTTCCATCGGGACGACTTTTGTCCTTTGAAAAGTCTTTTGCTTCAAGGCGGCAATCGCATTGCGGGCAAATTTTCATATCAGCCAAAAATTCTATGGGCATTTTTCCGCAGCCGTCCGGCGCGTTCGGACATCTTGAGTGCTTGCGCGTTCAGCCAGTTGCAGCAGTGATTTATTTCTTCGGCGGTCGCGGATTCAAGGTGCAAATACCCGCGTTGGCCAGCCAGAATAAATTCGCTTTGCGAGGCGAGTTCGCGCAGCCAGCGTTTGTTCGCGTCCGTCACCGGACGCCCGATTGAAATCAAAATATCGGTTGCAGTCATCCAGCATTGACCGCCTCTTAATAATTTTTCAAACCATTCGACGTCCGCGTTCGCGGCGTGGCGCGGTTGCTCGAACAAATCTGTTTGGGCGGCAATCATGGTTGCATCCAAAGCGCGAATATCTCGCCGAGTTTCCGGCCAAACTGTTTGGGTGTCAGCGAAAATGTCTGGCCGAAAAGTTTGCCCTGAAAAAAATGCGCGGTGAATTGGAGCCGGCCGCCATCCGCGCGCTGCAAATTCACGCGCAGATCAAATTTCTTTGGCCGCGGTGCGAAAACTTTGCCCGGTAATTCTTCCGGCGAAACGGGTGAAGGTGACATTCGCTTGCGCGCCCGCGCCTGCACGGCGTTCAAACTCCAACGCTGCCTTGCGAATCTTCTTTTTTGCCAACGACTTGTCATTTTTCTTTTGCGACAGCGCGGTCTAATACAATGTTCTGCCTCTCCAGACCCGTCGCGCCTTTTGGTAGCGTTTCGAGCAGGCGATGCCATTCATGTTCGTTGGTCACATTCTGCGGCCATTCACCAGCCGCACCGCCGTCCTCACCGACCTGTGCCGCGTGCGGGCCTTCGTGCCCTTCCTCTTTTTGGCAGTAGTATTGGTCTATTGGACGGCCACCGCAGTATGGAGCCCAGCACAGTCGCCCGTGGTCATTGCCGATCCAGTCCGCACCCATCAGCGGGCGGTGTTCCGCGATGAAGTTCGCGAGTGCTTTGTCGGCAGCTTCGAGTTCGGCAGTCGAGTTGCGTTGTGCCTCGGCCTGGCGGTCATCCCAGTATTTATCGGACGAGCCGGAGTCGCGCCGATTTTCCTCGTCGCTGCGTGCGCTTCGCGCCCATCGCCGACCGAAAGCGTTGCTCTTGATGAGCCGCTTCAAAGCGCAGTCATCGCGGAGTTCTTTGAGTTTCTTTTCGATGGATTCACGAAGGAAGGCAGAACAATTTGCTGCTGCCAACCCCGCCCACGCCGTGCGTTCAAGAGTCGTATTCATTTTGAGAGTTCTTTCTGCGCGCCACCGTCGCCGCCGGCGGGGTGGCAGAGCGCGTCGTTAGGCGACTTGGCGTTTTTGTAATGTTCATCAAGTCGTCCGGCACAATAATATTGATATTTTTCCCAAATGAATGGGTCCTGAAAATTTGGTTCACCGCCGCCATTATGTGGTTTCCACCATTGAGCGAAATCTTGGCGGATTTTTTCGTCCGAATTTTTTGCTGTTTCCATAAAAATTATCGCTTTGGTCATTTGCGCGAGCGCGGATTTTGTTTGGGTAGACAAGTTTTTATATTCAGAGTTTTTTATATAGAGAGCGGGTCGCCTAACACCGCGCTGGACTCGACGCGGATTACGCCCTCGGTTTGCGGTTAAGGTTTTGGGTTTATTCATATTTTTAGGCCGCGCGAGTCAGCTTGGAATCGTTAGATGACTCGTTCACGGTTGTTCCCATTCGTCTTCGTAATCGTAATCGAACTGCGAAGCAAAGGCCGCGTCACTGTGGTATTTGATGATGGCCTTGGCTTCTGGCGTGCGCTCGTTTTCCGGCATCGCTTCAGCTTGTTTCAGCAGCCATTCCTGCTTCAGGGTGTCGCGTCGCTCGGCGGCTGATTTGGCCGTCTTGAATTGTTCGACGGCTTTGTCAGCCAAGCGTTGCGCGGTTTTACGGAGTTCATCTACCCCTTGAGGAGTTGTTGCCGATGAAGATGTCAGGCAGACCTCAAAGTGCGAGTAGTCGTATGAGCGCATCACGCGCACGCTTGCGGATTCAATGTTTATTTTTTGTGTTGGTGTTTTCATTTTTGTTTGTCTTTGGTTCGTCATCTAACACGTCGCCGAAGCTGACGTGATTACGCCTTTGCGTTTGTCTTTCGTGAAATTTTTCATCGCGGTTTTTCGCACGCAGCTTGGCTCTGGTCGTTAGGCGGATTCGTTGTCGCCATAATAATCGGCTGGTTTTACAGGTTTATTTTCATCGTCAACAACATCGAGTTCAATGTTATCGAAGCCATCAGACGTTAGGGGTTCTTGCAAGTCGAGCCAGTCCGTGAGCGGCGACATATCGCCATCCTCCATTTTTCGTTCGGGAGTTTGTTTGATTTTTTGCCAGTCGTCGCGCGTCATCTCGACCGTTTGGTCATATCTTACGCTTCGTTGCTTTCAGGTTGTTCCATGTTTTCCTTTCCGCTCAGCGACACTGTCGCCAGTGGTCGCTGAGCTTGGGTCGTTAGGCATCGCGGCGGGTGCTGTTTAGTTGTTCGCACGTATGTTTTATTTCGCACACGAGCCTGCGGAGTTCGCCGAGCGTCGGCCAGGTTCCGGGCATATGGCGGGACAGTGGGATATCGTCGGTTTTCATGGCCAGTGCATCAGATATTGCCACAATACGGATGAACGGGTCGGCAGCGGCCATCAGCCGTTCGGACTGTATTTCATTTTTCATGTTTGATAGATTTTATATCGCTATGCCTAACACCGCGCTGGAGCCAATGCTGACTCTTTATCGAGGCGTTTCCACCGCTCGATGTCTTTTCCTTCGACGTGGCATTTGAGACATATTCCGCGTCCGGTGCCGTCGGGATGGATTATTCCCGCGAACATTTCATCCTCGTTTTTGTCCTGCCCGCACGCTCGACATTGGCCGCGTCATATTCCCGACGGCGATAAAATGTCTTGGTGGCCGTCCGCAAGGACCGCGCCGGTTGCCGCTCCTTCAATTGTTTCGAGAGCCAGCGCAATTTTTCAATCGGCAGGTCGTCCCAATGTTTTGTCCCGAACGCATTTTGCGAAATCGTGATGATCAAGCCTTCATGCGCTTTTTTGCGCAGAAACGCGACGAAGCTCCCGCGCTCCGCCATTTCAGGATTTGCCTGCTCCATCTGCGCCTGCAAATTGTCGAAGTCCGCGCATAACTGCAAAACGAGCCGGACCTTGTTGAATTCCTTGTTTGTGAAATCCTTGCTGCTACGCTGCCGTCCGAGTGCAACGATGTGAACCGCATGTCTCAAGTCATCGAGCAAAACCGCCCTGTGTTGTTGAATTGCGATTTGTTCGGCCATCGTCCAAACCTTTTTGCCCATTTCGTTCAGTTTGAACGGATCGTGCAGCAGCCGCCCGCGCTCCATGCGCCAGCCGTTTTTCTGGCAGCACTCGCGCCACAGCGACCAGTAAAATGTTGTTTGCTTTGGCGTCATTGAAATTTGGCTGGGCGGAGAAATCCGCCCAGCCCCTTGCTTTGCGGCGGCGCGCTTCGGCCAGCATCGGCGTGCGACGGGATGGCAGGCATCGCGCTGTTTAATCTCGTAATCATTGTTTCCAATTTTTCACGAGAAATTTTCCAAAAGCTCCCCGACGTTCGAGCCGCCAATCGCCGAGGCCAATTTTCTTTCCCGCCTCGTCCAGCAATTGCCGGACGATTTCAGGCGCGAAGAATGTTTCGTCCACGTCGAGCGTGAACGACAATCTCCAATTGTCGAACCGAGGGCGAAAACACATGATGCGCCCACCTGTTGATGGAATGACGACTGAACGCGAATCCACCTCCCATTTCTGCGGCGTCAACGGCAGAAAAATTTCTTCTACCGTCAAGCCCGCTGGAACGAGCGAACTCTTTTGTGTCGTCAGCTTCGATTTCCCAGCTTTGATGAATCTGCCAGCACTCACGATTGCCGCCATGATGTTTGCTCCAGGAATTCCGAGATTGCCGGATTCATCGGAATAAACTTTCAGCGCGGCCTGCTCGCGCGGCGTTCCTTTTTTCCCCGTCTTGATGGCGGGCGATGTTCCATTCGACAGTTCTGCCGATTCCGTGAAGCGGTTGCAGAGTAGTGGCGAGACTCCTTGGATTGTGACTTTGATTTTCATTTTGATTTTTCCTTTGTGAGTTGGATGAGGCCGGAACGAAGAATCTTCACCTGCACTCGGGAATTGGGAGGGAATCCGGCGGCGGCGAGCCATTTGCCGCGCAGACGGATCAACGGCACGGTTTTTCCGTAGAAAAACTCGCCCGTCTTTTCGCACTTCAAGCTGCGTTGCTTCGTTCCAGACACAACAACATAAAAAAGTGCCGGCTTCGGAAGGGGTAACCTTATTGCCCGACGATGATGAGTCGTCAGGCTATCCAAAACCGGCACTTCGTTTTCTGTTTTGTCTCCGCCGCAAGCATCACCAAGCGGCCTAGAACTGGAGCGGTTGCTGTTACCCAGCAACCGCCGCCGATTTGACAGAAAAATTTTCATGGTGTCAACAGATTTTGATATTTTCGCATCAGCCGGTCGCAAACCTTGCGGCGTCCGCCGTGACCCGCGTTAAAGAAACGATGGTATTGGTGATAGCCCTGGTAACTCGCCAGAAATTCATTTTCAAATTCCGCGAGTAACAGCCCGTTCTTCGCGCGCGATTCGGCGACCAGTTTTTCCAGAAACTTCGCGCGCTCCATATCGGTGGTGGAATTGGTCGCAATCATTTTGGCAGTTGAAACAGCGCCGCGACTTTTTCCGTTTGCGCGACCGCCGCGCAAAAATGGTTTCTGCCGGCCAGTTCCATTTTCAATTTTTCAGAACCTTTGCCGGTCAAATCGGCGTAGATGGCCTGCAAGGTCAAATCGGCGACGCCGCGATTCATCGAAGCCAGCAACAACTTCGCCTTTTCCCCCGTCAAAAATTCGTGCAATTGTTTTGTGGCGGGAAATTGTTCCAGCGTTTTTTGCCCTTTCACGTCAACAAACATCAACGCGGTGAACATCGTCGCCGCTTTGCGTTTCCAAACGTCGCCGGATTCCGCCGCCAAGGCGAAAGCGAATCCCGCCAGCACCCCGGCGCTGCGCAAGCCCGATGATTTTGAGCGATTCGCAATGACGAAATCCATTTCCGGTTTGAACAGGTGATAGATTTTCAAAACCTGATCCACGCTCGGACGCCGGATGCTTTCATGGCAGAATCCGGCGAGCGCGCCGGCGACCTGCGCGATTTGCGTTCCGGTTTTCAAGCCATGCTGAATCTTCAACTGGTCGGCCACGCTGCGAGTGCGGCCCCGATCCACGCAATCCATCGTTGTCATGTCGCTGCCTTCGATTTGCGATTTCAGGCCGAACGTCACCATCATGCGGACGGTTTTGCGCGCCAGCACAATCGCCATGAGCCGGTGCTGGCCGTCAATCAACTCGTCGCGGTCGTTGAACGCGATGCCCTGATGCGTGGGATGCCACACGCCGGAAACCATGTCGCGCGCGTAAGCCTTGACGACATCGTCGCTCACGGGACGATTGCGGAAATTCACTTTGAGCCAGCGCGCGGCCATTTCCGGCGTCACGTCCATCCATTGCGAACGGACGTTTTTTTCAACCGCCGCCAATGCGCCGTTTTTCTCCGAATCGGTGACGTTCTTGACGGTGAATTTCTTCACCGTTTCGGGTTCAATTTTAAGCGGTTTGGATGCCGCCGGTTTTGCTTCAACCACCGGCCGGAGCGGCGCGGGTTCCGATTTTTCAACCGCCCGCATGGCGATATTGCTCCAGCGGTCGTTCAGGTTAGTGACATGGCTCATTTTGTCCTCCGGGTTATTTGTTCAAAGAGTCCGGTCGAATGGTCATCCAGCAACGCGCCGATCTGCGCGCGTGAAAGGGCGTTCATTCTTTTGCCGCGCGTGAGCCATGATTTGACGGCGATGCGCCGGGCAATTCCGCCGCGCACCAGTTCGGGATTATGCCACCACTGATTGCGCCGGGCATTGTCGGCCATCGAAAGCAACTTCAGGTTGCGCGGCTCGAAATTGTTTTTGTTGCCGTCCTTTTGGATGACGAGCGTTTGCGGCGGGATTTTTCCAAAATGTTTTTCATAAATAATGTGCGTTAAAAGCGGCCGTCCGGTTTCAATCCTCCAGCCTTTGCCGCGCACATAGGTGGTTTCATTCCAGAAATAAATCATGCCATCGTAAATCACGCCTTCGCTTGCAGCCTTCAGCGAAATGACTGCATTGCGCGAATTCGTCCCGGCGTTCAGTTTGTCCGCGAGATCATGGGCGGCTTGATCGCCATAAACGAACGGCGTGACGTTTTTGGAAAACGGCGTCGTCGGTCGGGTCGAAGGAAATTTTTCCCGCAGACGCTGGATGAAAGCTTTGCGTTTGGAGAGCGGCCAGCGCCGCCACTCAAATTTCAAGCCAAGCGGAACCTGAATGCGTTTGGAGCCGCGAATCATCTCTTCGAGTTCCGCTTTGGTTTTCGGAACGTAAGGCACCGGCGAGCCGTTTGGCTGGCGCGGAATTTTTTTGAATGGACGGATCGGAATTCCGCGCCTCTCGAAAATATCTTTCAATCCCTTTTTCCCGACGCCATGTTTTTTTTCAACCGCGCTGGCCGTCATGCCGGCTTCATAATCCCTGCGCATGGCTTCCACTTCGGCGGCGCTGAAATATCCCTTGTTGTCCGGGCGTCGGCATTTCAAGCAACTGCCGGTCACGCAACCACACGGCTTGCG
>DASZXH010000028.1:0-6134 GCA_035545995.1 Verrucomicrobiia bacterium | reverse complement strand
TTTCGGTTCCTCACGACCAAGCACATTTGTCAGCATGATAAACGGATTCTTTTCTGTTGTCGTGGGGGCCGCTTCTAATCAGGCGGAACTCATCTACGTTTGGAAACAGGCGACGCCGGAAGCCAAGGCGATCATCGTCTGCCTTTTCGTCTTTTCCATCATCGCGTGGTCCACGATGTTTTTCAAGGCCGTGCAAATGCGTCGCGCGCGCCGGTTGAATTATTATTTCAACGAGGAATTCCGTTCGCAGCAGAATGTGCTCGACATCTTCGACCGCAAATTAAAGGTCGAAGGCTGTCCGCTCTACGAAGTTTATCAAAGTGGCTGTTCATTGCTGGACACGCGGTTGCGCGGGCCGGCGGGTGAACGGCGCAAACAAACCGTCTCGCTCAAAAATATGGAGCACGTCAAGCGCGCGATTGAAAACGTCGTGGCGCAGGAATCGTTGAAGTTGGAATCGGGTTTGATTTTGCTGGCGATTGCCGTCAGCGGCGCGCCATTTCTCGGATTGCTCGGCACGGTTTGGGGCGTGATGAGCGCGTTCGGCGGCATCGCGCAATCCGGCACGGCCACGCTCGCGGCAATGGCGCCCGGCGTCGCGGCGGCGCTGATTACCACCGTCGCCGGCCTGCTCGTGGCGATTCCTTCAATGTTCGGCTACAATTGGTTGGTCCATAACTTGCGTGTATTCACGGTCGGTTTGGACAATTTTGCGCAGGAGTTGGTTTCCAAAATGGAAGCTGAATTTCTGGGAGACGAGTGATTTGAAATGAGACGGTTTTCACAACGCAATTCGCTGGTGACGTTGAACGACATCAACATCACGCCGCTGCTCGACCTCGCGTTCGTGTTGCTCATCATTTTCGTCATCACCACGCCGTTGCTGGAACAAAGCATCAACTTGAAACTGCCGCGCGGCGGCGAACCGGATAAATTGGTGAACAAACGCGACGTTCGCACCGTCGAAGTGAGCGTGACCGGAGTCTACGCGCTCGACAAACAGCGGATGCCGATGGACTCGTTGCTTGCGCAATTGGCGTCGGATTTCCGCGCGAATCCGAATTTAATCGTTTACATTCGCGCCGATCAAGACAGTCCCTATAAAAATGTCGCGGCGTTGATTGACGGCTGCCAGCACAATGGCATCACGCGCTATTCGCTGCGAACTGAACCGACAAAATGAACCGGCTGCAAAAAAAATGCGTGCTCGCGACGGCAGGAATTCACCTGTTGTTGCTGGTGATTTTATTTGTCGGCCCGGCATTTTTCTCGGAACGCGAAAAGACCGACGATTTGCAGGTGCTCGACGTGATTCCGGCCAATCTGATTGACGCGCCATTCAACAGCGGTGTGAAAAACGCTCAGCCGCCCGCGCCGACACCAGCACCGACTCCACCCGTGCCGAAGCCGGTCGTCCAACCTGCGCCCGCTCCCGCGCCGACGCCATCGCTTGTGAGCAAGCTAGAAAAAATTTTCAAATCTGAAAAACCAGAGCTGACCAAAACGGAAACGAAACCTGAACCCAAAAAGACTGCCGAACAGCCACACAAAATTCAGGTCAATACGCAATTGGTCACACGCACCGCGCCAAAAAACTCGGCAACCGATTCACAGCGCGTGGCGCTGCAAAAGGCGATTCAAAATTTGAAGAAAAACTTTTCGCCCAGCACAACGGTTGATATGCCGGGCAACAGCAGCGTGGCTTATGCGAATTATGCCAGTGTGGTCAAAAGCATTTATGAACAGGCGTGGTCGCCACCGACGGAAACGGCCAGCGACGATGCGAATGTGAAAGTACGCGTGACCATCGCCAGCGACGGCACGGTCATCAACGCACAAATCATCGCACCGTCCGACGACGCGAGTGTGGACGCCTCGGTGCAGCAAACTTTGGAGCGCGTCACGTTCATCAGAAAATTTCCTGAAGGTTCGACAGAAAAGGAACGGACTTACACCATCAATTTCAACTTAAAAGCCAAACGAATGCTCGGATGAAAAATAATTATTTCAACTTTTTGAAAATAGGCCTGCAGGTTTTGCTGGTTGCCGTCGCGGTAAATTTTGCACGTGCTCAAGGTGACCAAAATGAGATTCAAATCACGCAAACCACTTCGCCTTTTGGTCAAAAGCCGGTTCCAGTTTCGTTGAGCGGTTTCACAGGTGAAGTCGCCGACGTTTTGAGATTCGACCTTTACGTTCAAGGTTTTTCATTTGTCGCGCCGGATGCGGCGCAATATCAAATCAGCGGCAGCAATTCCGGCAGCGTCAGCGGCACGGTCACCGACCGTTTTGCCAAGCGCGCGATCCTTTCGCGCAGTTATTCGGGCGCTGATTTGCGGCGGCAGGCGCACGCGTTCGCGGACGGCATCGTTCTGGCCATCACCGGCAAACCGGGCATCGCACAGACACGCATTGCGTTCAAGGTCGAATCTTCCACGGGCAACGGCGAGATTTACGTCGCCGATTTCGACGGTCACAACGCACAGGCCATCACGCACGACAACGCCATTGTCGCCGCACCCGCGTGGGTGCCCGGCAAATCCGTGCTTTACTACATGTCTTACAAATCCGGGAATCCGGACATCTATTCAACGGCGCAACGCCGGGCCATTGCCGGCTATTCCGGCTTGAACACGAGCGCGGCGGTTTCACCCGACGGCACAAAAGTTGCCATGATTTTGAGTCGTAGCGGCAGCCCCGATGTTTGGGTTGCCAACGCGGATGGTTCCGGTTTGAAACAATTGACGCATACGCCGGAAGACGAATCGTCGCCGTGCTGGTCGCCGGACGGAAAATGGATTTGTTTCGCGACGAAAATTGCCGAGCGGCGCGTGCTGGCAAAAATTCCCGCGAATGGTGGCGACATCCAGCGCATTCCGACCGCCGGTGCGCCGAACCCGACTGAACCGGATTGGTCGCCGGATGGAAAATGGATCGCTTTTACGCGTCAGGTTGGCGAGTTCGACATTTGCGTGATGCCGGCGGATGGCAGCGCGTCACCGACTGTAATCGCAGCCGGCGAAGACCCGTCATGGTCGTCCAACTCGCGCACACTGATTTTCGCCAAGCGTGTCGGCGGTCGTTACGTGCTGTCTGTGCTTGACGTATTTACCAAACAGGTCAAGGATGTTGCCCGCGTTCCGGGCAACGATTCCGAACCCGCTTGGGCGAAATGATTTTGATATTGATTTTTTAACCAAAAATTCACACATCAACGGAAGGAATAAAATGAAAACAATGAAATTGATTTATCCCGTGGTTTGCGGGTTGGCTATCATGCTGGCCGCGACCGGTTGCAACAACCATAAACCATATCAGGTCACACAATTACCGAGTTCGACCGGCAATCCAAGCGACACGAATCCGAACACGATACCGCCGGAAAATAACGCGCAAGGTCAAAACGAGAATAGCGGAATTCAAACCGCCAGTCTGGAAGAATTTGAGAACATGCTTGAAGACCGCGCTGCTTTGGCTGCCGACACTGTGCATTTCGCCTATGACAGCGCCGCCATTCGCAAAACGGAACATTCTAATCTTGAAGCCGTTGCCGCCGCTCTAAATTCAAATCCCAGCACTAAATTGCTCATCGAAGGCAATTGCGATGAACGCGGCACGGAAGAATACAATCGCTCGCTCGGCGAACGCCGCGCCTTGGCCGCTCGTGAAGCATTGTCAAAACTCGGCATTGATCCCAATCGCATTCGCACCATCAGCTACGGCAAAGACAAACCCGCTGACCCCGGCCATGACGCTTCCGCGTGGGCGAAGAACCGCCGCGACGATTTCGTCTTGTTGCATCCCAAAACCGGCGTTTAAGCCATAAATCTGTAACTTTCTGACAGCACCGCAGTCTAGTTTTTAGCGCTTTACTATCGGCCATATCGGTCGTAGGGTATTGGTGGCTCGATAAAAGTTTATGAATGTCATGTTTGCAGCATGGTTGGGCGGGTGGGAAATCATCCTGATTCTGGCGGTCGTCTTGATTCTGTTCGGCGCGAAAAAATTGCCCGAACTGGCGAAAGGTTTGGGCACGGGCATCAAGGAATTCAAGAAGGCGACACGCGAGGTAACGGACGAAATCCAAAATGCGGGCGATGAAAAATCCGCGCCGCAAAAATCCGCGACCACCGGCCAGTCGCCAAATCAAACCGTTTCGCAATCGTCCAATCCGCCGAAAGCCTGACGGCGAAAGCATTTCACCGCATGGCCGGCGATCCCGTTGAACGAGACGACGAAAACGAAGGCGGTCCGGTCAAGACGTTTCTCGAACACCTCGAAGATTTCCGCTGGATTCTCATCAAAAGCAGCGTCGTGTTGGCCGTCGCCATGTTGCTTTGCCTAATTGCAGGCAATTACGTCGTGCAAGTCATCAAATGGCCGTTGACGCGCGCGAAAATTACTTATCCCGGCACAAACCAGATTGCCGTCGTCAGTTTCGGCACGAATCATCTCGGCAATTTTCAACTTACGCCGGAACAGCAAAAAAATTTCAATCTCGGCACGAACCGTTTTGTCTCCGTGCAAATCGAGCCGGTCATGGTCGGCACCAATCAAACGCTCGGCTGGCGCGTGAACGACGACGCGCAAGCCGTCAGCGACGCGCAACGCCTGCACGTGGATTTGGTCAATTTAAGTCCGGCGGGCGGGTTTTTTGTCGCGTTTCAAGTCGCGCTTTACGGCGGCGCGGTTCTGGCCTCGCCGTTCATTTTTTATTTCATTCTGACGTTTGTTTTCCCGGCGCTGAAATTGCGCGAGCGCAAATACGTTTATCGCGGATTGTTTTTCGGCGGCGGCTTGTTTTTGCTCGGCGTTTCGTTTTGCTATTTCATTTTGATGCCGCTCGCGCTCGCCGCGTCGCAAATGTATTCCAACTGGCTCGGCTTCGGCGCGTTACAATGGCGCGCGGAGGATTACATCAGCTTCGTCTGCCGGTTCTTGCTCGGCATGGGACTGGGATTTGAATTGCCGGTGGTGATTTTGACGCTCGTGAAAATCGGCGTGTTAAGTTATTCCACGCTGGCCAAGGCCCGCCGCTACATGATTGTTATCAATCTGGTTCTCGGCGCGGTATTGACGACGCCGGAAGTTATCACGCAACTGGTCATGTTCGTGCCATTGCAATTGCTTTACGAAATCACCGTCTGGATTGCGTGGTATTGGGATCGGCGGGAAAGAAAACGCGCTTTACAATCCGGCAAATCGGCGTAAGCTCGAATCGTCAACTTGAAAAACGTATGCGAAACGTAATCTCTTTTCTTGGATTAGTGGCGCTCGTCGCCGGTCTCACCGCCGGTTGCTCCGGGCCGGAAGAAAAATTGGGGCGTGGGGTCACTAATTTCACCGAACCCGTTCGTTTGGGCGATTTGCGCCGCTCGGTCGAGCAAACCGCCGTGTTTGAATCGCCGGACGTTGGTTACACCACCGGCGTGATTCGTGGTTTTGACCGCACGGTTTCCCGAACCGCAATTGGTTTTTACGAAATCATCACTTTCCCGTTCCCGCCGTATCACGCGGTCGCCACGAATTACCTGTCGCCCACTGCGGTTTATCCCGACAGCTCCACGCCCGGTCTGGCCGCCGGTTCGACCTTTGACACCGCCACATATGTCGGCTTTGATCGCGGCTCTGTCTTGCCTTGGCTTCCCGGCAACACTTTCACCGTGTTCGGCAATTGATCGGTTTCAAATCAAATCTCTGGAACGCGCCGACGGATTTTCGTTGGCGCGTTTTGTTTTGGTAAACTCATGCTCCTCGAAAAAAAATCGCACTGCAAAGTCAATCTGCTGCTGAACATCCTCGGCAAACGGCCCGATGGTTTTCATGAGCTTGAAACCGTCATGCAGCCGCTGAATCTTTGCGACGACTTACAATTCGAACTCGGCGGCAATGGAATTCAACTGACTTGCAACGAAAAATCTTTGCCAACCGATGCGCGCAATCTGGTTTATCGCGCGGTGGAGAAATTTTTTGAGGCGACGAACATTGCCGACGGAATAAAAATCCATTTGGAGAAAAAAATCCCGATGGCAGCAGGTCTCGGCGGTGGCAGCGGCAATGCCGCCACGACACTGCTCGCGCTCAACGAATTGTTTGACAATCCAATTTCGCTGGAAAAACTCAGTGAAATCGCG
>DASZXH010000027.1:0-47252 GCA_035545995.1 Verrucomicrobiia bacterium | reverse complement strand
CGTCCGGCCTCTCTTGGTGACGAGGTTTATACGCCCTCACCTAGGCGCTCAGAAGGGCGGCGCGACCAACTTGGGGTCGCTGTTCGAGCCACGCCGCGAGCAAAACCTCTATGCCAACCCTAAACGAACAGCGAAATCCATTCGTTCAAATTATCAGACGCCGCAACTTCGCATTAGGTTCAAAAAAAATCAAAATTTTTTTTGTAAAAATTATTTTTCGCAAAATGCCGGCGATTTTTAGGGAATTTTGAAGGAAATTTGCAATTAACTGTTTGGTTACAAGTGTGTGTCGGTGAAAATTTTCGTCGCCAAACGCGATTGAATGACTTTGGCCAGCGGTGTTTTGCCGGAATGATCCAAAGATTCGCGCAAAGCCGTCTCTTTTCCGGTGGCGGAAACCAAGACCCATACATTTTTTGCGACGGCAATCGCCGCGTAACTCAACGAAAGCCGGTTCGGCGGCGGTTTGGGCGAATTTTCTACCGCACAAAAAATTTCCTTTGGATTCATTCCTTCAGTTTTGCCCGGAAAAAGCGAGGCAACGTGGCCGTCTTCGCCCATGCCGAGAAAGACCAAATCCAGAGACGGCAACGAACTCTCTCCTTGTTGAGGAGAGGGAGAAGAAATTGCGACAATGCGGCGAATCTCCTCATTCGCGATTTTCACAGCTTCAGCGGGAGAGATTTCGCCGCGCAAACGATGAATTTGATTTTCCGCGATTTTCAGCGGCGCAAATAAAAGCTCGTTGGCCAATTTGAAATTGCTGTCGGCGTCCGTCGGCGGCACGCAACGTTCGTCCGCCCAGAAAAAATGGACGCGCGCGAAGGAAATGTTTCGTGTTTTGGCCTGTTTGACGGTTTCGTTGAAAAATTTTTGCGTGACGCGCCCGCCGGAAAGTGCGACGCAATAAATTTTGCCCGCGCGATTGGCCGATTCGATTTCATCCAGCCACAAACCAGCAACGCGCGAAGCCAATTCGTCAGCATTGGCGAAGGAAATCAGTTCAAAATTCATTTGCTGTTAGGCAAATCAATAGTCAAAAAGAGATTTGATATTGTTTCGTCAATGTCTGGAGTGTCTTTATATGGAAATTTGGTTCGATACATTTTAGCTCCGCGAAGAATTTTCATATCGGACGAATTGCGTTGCGCTTGTGAAGCATCACCAATAAACGAATCAAATGCAATTAACGAACTATTGAGATCAATTTCCAGCAATTCGGTTGCATTCGTAATGTCGTTTGCGCGGATGTAGGTTAGCAAAGAAACATCTCTGCCAATTTGAGCGGATTGTGTTGTTAACACAAATTTGTTTAAAAAGCTTACCAAGACTTGACGCATTCCAATGCCACCGCTGACTACACCTATAATAAACGCTACAACAATAAACGATATCGCGAGTTTTTTGTTCATAATTTGCCTTTCATTCATTTTATCACATGCGGTTCGCGCCAGACGTGGCTGCTTTGGGCGAGTAAATCATCAGCGGCGACGGGTCCCCAAGTTCCGGCGGCGTAAAATTCGCGGTTTGTCAGCGGTTTGCCGTCCCAACCGGCGCGAATGGAATCCACGATTTGCCACGCAGTTTCCACTTCATCGCGGCGGATAAACAGCGTTTCGTCGCCGACAATCGCGTCGAGCAGCAGGCGCTCGTAGGCTTCCGGTGTGTAAGCGCCAAATTCCGCGTCGTAACTGAAGTGCATCCGCACCGGGCGCACGCCGACGCTCATGCCGGGAATTTTGCCGTTGAAATGCAGAGTGATGCCTTCGTTGGGTTGCAAGCGCAGCGCGAGGGCGTTGGGGTCGAGTTCCGACCCACATTGCGCGGCGAACAAAACGTGCGGCGTGGGTCGAAATTGAATCCGCACTTCGCTCGCGCTTTCCGGCAAATATTTTCCCGTGCGCAGATAAAACGGCACGCCGCTCCAGCGCCAGTTATCAATGAATAATTTTAGCGCAACGTAAGTTTCGACGTTGGAATCGGATTTCACTTTTGGTTCCTGTCGATAGCCGGAGCGCAACTGACCGTCCACAAAACCGGCGAAGTATTGGCCGCGCACAACTTGTTTCGCCACGTCGTCGGGCGTCAAATGCCGGATGGATTGCATCAATTTCACTTTTTCGTTGTGGATGGAATCAGATTCCAGCGACACGGGCGGTTCCATCGCGACGAGCGACAACACTTGCAGCATGTGATTTTGCACCATGTCGCGCAACGCGCCGGCTTCCTCGTAATAACCGCCGCGCTCGCCCACGCCGAGTTTTTCGGAAACGGTGAATTGCACGTGGTCAATCGAATCGCGATTCCACAGCCGCTCAAAAATGGAATTGGAAAAGCGAAACATCAAAATGTTTTGCACGGTTTCCTTGCCGAGATAATGGTCAATGCGGCAGACCTGCGATTCGTGCGTGAAACGGGTCAATTCGGCGTTCAACGCGCGCGCCGACGCGAGGTCGTGGCCGAACGGTTTTTCGATGACGAGCCGCTGCCAGCCGTGTTCGTTGCTTTCCTTGTGCAGCAATTTCGCGTTGTGCAGTTGCTCGATGACGATTCCAAACTGGCTGGGCTGGGTCGCCAGATAAAAGAGCAGATTTTTCCGCAACGCCGGAATTTTGAAGGAACTCAATTGTTGTTCCAACTTTTGATACGCCGCCGCGTCCGTCATGTCACCAACGCAGTAAAAAAGATTGGCCGAAAATTCGCTCCAGACGTTTTCGTCCACGGGTTTGGTGCGGGAAAATTGATCCAGCGCTTCGCGCAATTCCGAGCGCCATGATTCATTCGTTTTCTCGCGACGCGCAAAACCGATGATACGGTAGTCCGGCGGCAGTTGTTTGTCTTTGGCCAGATGATACAGGGCGGGAATCAATTTGCGCGCGGTCAAATCGCCGCTCGCGCCGAAAATGATGATGGAGCAGGGTTCAACCGGCTTGCGTTCCGCGCTGATGTTGCAAACTGGAGCGTCATCCGATGATTCGATATTCATGTGCGAACAATGCCGCATCTCGCGGAGAAATTCAATCTCGCTTGCGTGATTCAAACTTTTTGGCTCGCTTGCGGCGGAAATTTTTCGCAGTATTTTTTGTCGCGCGCATGAAAGCCAAAATCATCATCACACCGAAAAAAGCCGTCGTTGACCCGCAAGGCATCACTGTCAAAAAAGCCCTCGAACATATGGGCTACACCGGCGTCACCGGCGTGCATATCGGCAAATACATCGAGATTGACCTCGCCCCCGGCACGGACAAGGCGGCGGCGCAGAAAGCGTTGAACGATGCCGTGCACAAATTGTTGAGCAACCCGGTGATTGAAGATTACAAGTTGGAAATTTCCGAATAACCACCAAGACACCAAGTCACCAAGAAGAATAAAAATGTTTTTTCCTTTGTGCCTTGGTGTCTTGGTGGTTGAAAAAATATGAATTTCTCCGTCCTCCAATTCCCCGCCAGCAACTGCGACCAGGACGCCGTCCACGCCGTCCGTTTGCTCGGCCATTCCGCGCGGCTCGTCTGGCACAAGGACGCCTCGCTCGGCGACACCGACTGCGTCATCGTGCCCGGTGGCTTCAGCTACGGCGATTATTTGCGCTGCGGCGCGATTGCGCGGTTCAGCCCCGTCATGCAAGCCGTGAAACAATTTGCCGACAACGGCGGCCTTGTGCTTGGCATCTGCAACGGATTTCAAGTTTTGACCGAAGCCGAATTGCTGCCCGGCGCACTCATCCGCAACCGCGATTTGCAATTCCACTGCGAATTTGTCCATCTGAAAACCGTCACGACCGATTCGCCGTTCACGAATCAAATTCCGGCGGACAAAATTCTGCGCGTGCCCATCGCCCACGGCGAAGGCTGCTACTTCGCCGACGAAGAAACTTTAGCAAAGCTCAAGGCGAATAACCAAATCCTCTGGCAATACTGCGACGCGAACGGAAATTTGACCGATTCCGCAAATCCGAACGGCGCATTGCTGAACATCGCCGGAATTTGCAATGAAAAACGCAACATCGCCGGTCTGATGCCGCATCCCGAACGTGCCTGCGAACCGCTCCTCGGCAGCGACGACGGCAAATTTATTTTTGAAAGCCTTTTCGCCGCGTTGAAAAATAAAACCGTCGTGGCTTTGGTGTAAGCGCCGTAGGCGTGACATCTTTGTAGTTACGGAATAAAAATGTTTCCAAGCTCCGTCAGGAGCGGCATCTTTCGCGCATGGCCAACACCTACGCGCAAATCTATATTCAAGTGGTTTTTGCTGTTGAAGGCCGTCAAAACCTCATCGCGCCGGAACATAACGACGAATTGCAGAAATACATTACGGGCATCGTCACCGCGCAGAAGCAAAAGTTGATTGCGATAAATAATATGCCAGACCATTTGCACATATTGGTTGGCTTGCGTCCAGATTCATCGCTTTCAGATTTAGTGCGCGACATCAAGGCCAATTCTTCAAAATTCATCAACGAGAAGCGTTGGGTGATCGGTAGATTTTCATGGCAAGAAGGTTTCGGAGCGTTTTCGTATTCCCGTTCACAACTCGACGCGGTGATTCGTTACATTCAGAACCAGCAAAAACACCATACCAAACAATCATTTTGCGACGAATACGTTGATTTGTTGGAAAAGTTCGGCGTGGAATTTGACAAGCGATACATATTCAAATTCGGTGAGGAATAATTTTCAGCGCCGTAGGCGCGGCATATTTGTAGATGGTTGCCGTTGGAAAATTCTAGCTCCGTAGGAGCAACATAATCCAAACGAAAACGATATGCCGCTCCTACGGAGCTAAAAAATTCTTTTTTTTGGCGGTTTTCTACAAAGATGTCGCGCCTACGGTGCTGGACTGCGGCGGGTTTTCTTGAACGATTGGTTTGGAATTATTATGCTTCAAAACAATTTATTTTTGGGTGCAAATTTTTTGAATGAAAAACGCCAACATATTTGTAGATGTTGACCTGACATTGGTTGACGCGAACAAGAATTTGTTGGCGGGCGCAGTCGAGGCGTTGACGAAATTACAAGACAAGGGCTGCCATCTTTTTCTTTGGTCAACGAACGGCGCGGAATACGCAAACAAAATTGCCGAACTGCACAAACTCACAGATTTGTTTGAAGGTTATTCCGCAAAACCAGACATCATAATTGATGATATGCCGGGCACAGCACTGAATCCATTTGTCTTTGACGTGAACGCAGAAGAATCTTGGCCTTCGCTGGCCGACAGAATTATTCGCAAACACATTGATTAAATTTTCTACATGACCGAACCCGCCATTACCCCAGAATTGGTTGCCAAGCACAACCTCACGCCGGACGAATTTGCCGCCGCCAAGGAAATTCTTGGCCGCACGCCGTCTTACACGGAACTCGGCATTTTTTCCGTGATGTGGAGCGAGCATTGCAGTTACAAAAACACGCGTCCGCTGCTCAAAACGTTTCCGACGAAATCGCCGAAAATTCTCGTCGGCGCGGGCGAGGAAAACGCGGGCATCATTGACATCGGGGACGGTTTGGCCATCGCGTTCAAGATCGAGTCGCACAATCATCCGAGCGCGGTCGAGCCGTTTCAAGGCGCGACGACGGGCGTCGGCGGCATCGTGCGCGACATTTTTACGATGGGCGCGCGTCCGGTTTGCGCGGTGAATTCGTTGCGTTTCGGCGAACTTTCCGACCCGACGGTGCGCCGGCTTTTTTCCGGCGTCGTCAGCGGCATCGCGCATTACGGAAATTGTTTCGGCATCCCGACGGTCGCGGGCGAAGTGTATTTTGACAAAACTTACGCGGGCAATCCGCTCGTGAACGCGTTTTGTCTCGGCGTGTTGCGGCACGAACAAATCACGCGCGGCGCGGCGAAGGGCGTGGGCAATCCGGTGTTTTACGTCGGCCCGGCGACAGGGCGCGACGGTCTGGCGGGCGCGGCGTTTGCGTCGCAGGATTTGACCGAGGAATCCGCCGAGCAACAGCGCGGCGCGGTGCAGGTGGGCGATCCGTTCATGGAAAAACTCGTGTGCGAAGCGTGTCTCGAATTGCTCGCCACCGGCGCGGTCGCGGGAATGCAAGACATGGGTGCGGCGGGTTTGACTTGTTCCACTTGCGAAATGGCCGCGCGCGCGGGAACGGGCATTGAAATCGAATTGGACAAAGTGCCGCAACGCGCGCCGAACATGAGCAGTTACGAAATCATGTTGTCGGAATCGCAGGAGCGGATGCTCATCGTCGTCCACAAAGGTCGTGAGGAAGAAGTGAAACGGATTTTCGACAAATGGGATTTGCCGTGGGCGGAAATTGGCATCATCACGGATACGGGAAAAATGGTCGTGCGTCACGGCGGAAAAATTGTCGCGGACATTCCGGCGAAAAAAATTGCGGACGAATCGCCGATTTATTTTCGCGATGCGGTTGAACCGGAATACTTGAAAGCCGTTCGCGCATTTCGTTTGGATGGAATTGCCGACACGCAAAATCCGGCGGACGATTTGAAAAAACTTTTGGCGTTTCCGAGCATTGCGTCGAAAAATTGGGTGTATCGCCAATACGACCATCAAGTGCGCGACGGTTCGGTCGTTTTGCCCGGCAGCGACGCGGCGGTGATTCGCATCAAAGCGGATTCGTTGCCCGTGATGAGCGTGGAACTCGCAGCAAAAGTTGGCGATGCGAAAGTTTCCGACAAATTGATTGCGATGACGGTGGATTGCAACGGCGGTTACGTTTATCTCGACCCATACGAAGGCGCGAAAATTGCCGTCGCCGAAGCGTGTCGTAATCTCGCGTGCAGCGGCGCGATTCCGCTCGGCGCGACGGACAATTTGAATATGCCGAGTCCGCTGAAACCGGAATTGTTCTGGCAAATCAGGGAATCCGTGCGCGGTTTGGCCGACGGTTGCAAGGCGTTCAATGCACCCGTCACCGGCGGCAACTGCTCGCTTTACAATCAAAGTCCCGCTGGCCCGATTGACCCAACGCCGACAATTTCCGTCGTCGGCCTCATCGAAAAACTGGAATACGTCACGACGCAATGGTTCAAAGATGAAGGCGACGCAATTATTTTGCTCGGTGAAATTGTGGACAAAGCTGACCCGATTTTTGGTCTTGGTGGTTCGGCATATTTACAAGTGATTCACGGCCAGAAAAACGGTTCGCCGCCGCGTTGCGATTTGGAAACGGCGAAAACACTGCACACGACGTTGATTGGCTTGATTCAATCCGGCCTCGTCAAAAGCACGCACGATTGCAGCGAAGGCGGCCTTGCCGTTGCGATTGCAGAAAGCTGTATTTCGCAACTCATCGCCCGCGAAACGCCGCGTTTGATTGGCGCGCAAATTGACCTGACAAATTGGGAGGGTCAGCGTGTCGCTGACCCAAATCAAAAAAATGGGGACGGCGGCACGCCGTCCCTCCCGCAAATTCGCCTCGACGCCTTGCTTTTCAGCGAAACGCAATCGCGCGTTGTTATTTCCTGCAAACCGCTCGATGCGGTAAAAATTGTCGAACGCGCCAAATTGATGGGCGTTCCAGCAATGCAAATCGGGAAAGTCGGCGGCGATCAATTGACGGTCAAAATCGCGTCCGCTGAATTTTCCGCGCCGGTTGCGGAGCTTCACGACGCCTGGTGGAATGCCATTGCTCGCGCGATGGCGTGACTTCGTTTGAACGAAATGCGCAATTTTCTTTCCAATTTTTACGCGACCGGATTTAACCATTTGATTTCAGACGCAAAATTACGGTAATCTTCGCGTTCAATCGTGAGACAATTTTTAACCATCGCCGTCAATGCGTTCATGGAGTTGATCCGGCAGCCGGTTTTTTTACTGTTGATGACCGGCTCGGTGGCATTTGAAATTTTTCTGGCTGTGCCGTATTACTTCGCGTTCGGCGACGAGCCGAAACTGGTCGAGAACAGCGCGCTGGCGGTAATGTTGCTTTCCGGTTTGTTTGGCGCGGTGTTGAGCGCGTCATCATCGCTCGCGCGGGAAATTCGCACAGGCACGGCGCTGGCGGTTTTGTCCAAGCCGGTCGGGCGTGTGCAATTTTTGCTGGCCAAATTCACCGGCCTGGCGGTGGCGCTGGCCGTTTTGACGTATGTGAACATGATTGGCGTTTTGCTGGCGAGCCGCATGGCGTTCGACGCTTACGGTTCGACTGATTTGCCGGCCATCGGAATTTTTTCGGCGGGAATCATTTCGGCATACGCGCTCGCGGGTTTCAGCAATTTCTTTTTGCGCCGTCCGTTTGTGAGCGACGCGGTGTTTGCGACGGTCATTTTTGCGACGCTCGCGGTGTTTCTTATTTTTCAATTCACGACGCAAAAGGAAAGTCTCGGCGCGATGGGCAAGGTCAATTGGAATCTCTTGCCCGCCGGCATTTTGATTTTGTTCGCATTGTGGATTCTCGCCGCCGTCGCGCTGGCGTGTTCGACGCGGTTCGACACAATTGCGACGCTGGCGATTTGTTCGGCGATTTTTTTGGTCGGCTTGATGTCGGATTATTTCTTTGGCCGCCGCGCGGAAGCCGGTGAATGGTGGGCTTCAACGCTTTACAGCATCATCCCGAACTGGCAGATTTTCTGGCTCGCCGACGCGATTGAAAGCGGCAAAAGCACGTTTCAATGGGGTTACGTCGGCAAGGCGTTCGCCTACGCGGTTTGTTACGCGGGTGCGGCGCTGGCCGCGGGCGCGGCTTTGTTTGAAGAACGCGAATTGAGTTGAAACGACCCAAAAATAAATGGATCGCAACACGCAAAAAAACGGAATCATAAATTTGTTCGTAGCGGTGATGATTTTCATCGCCGCGCTGGCCGCGACGGTTTATTCCGGCACGCTGGCCGGCCAAGCCGTGACCATTTTGCTCGGACTGGGCGCGCTCGTCGCGTTCATCAGTTGGTTTCAATCGCGGCTGGAACTGAACGAACAACTGGAAAAACTCGAAGTCGAGGAATTGGCGCGCAGCAAAGGCGATTCCACGCTGTTTGAATCCGGCGAAACGGAAGTGTTTCCGGCCCGCCATGCCCGCGAATTGTTCGAGAAATTTTTCATCCCCGGCTTTTGCGTGCTGCTGTTCATTTTGGAAGCCGGCGGCGCGTGGCTGCTCTGGCGCTGGATTGCGCGCTCCACGACGGTGATTGCGCCCGACCGCGCCATGCCCGCCATCGCGTTGTTCGGTATTTACGCGTTGCTGCTGTTTTTGCTCGGACGATTTTCCGTGACCATCGCGCGGCTCGAAGACCGCCGCTTGCTGCGTCCGGGCGCAAGTTTCCTGTTGCTCGGCGCGTATCTGTGTTTCATCGCCGCGCTGGGGATCGCCGGCGTGAAGGCGGAATTTCCCAAAACCGACTTTTACGTCGCGCGCGCGCTGGCCATTTTGCTCGGCTTGCTGGCGGCGGAAATCCTCGTGACGTTGCTGCTGGAAATCTATCGTCCGCGCATCAAGGGCAAAGTGTCGCGTCCGCTTTACGACAGCCGTCTCGTCGGATTGCTCGCGCAGCCGGAAAGTCTGTTCACCACCGCCGCGCAAACGCTGGATTATCAATTCGGGTTCAAGGTTTCCGAAACGTGGTTTTTTCAGGCGATGCAAAAAAGTTTGCCCGCGCTGTTGCTCGCGCAATTGGCCGCGTTGTTTCTGTTCACGAGCGTTGTCTTCATTGACGCCGGGCAACTGGGCGTGTTGGAGCGTTTCGGCAAGCCGGTCGCCGGACGTGCCGTGCTCGCGCCGGGCGCGCATTTCAAATGGCCGTGGCCGATTGACCGGGTTTATCGTTTCGCGACCGAGCAGATACAATCGCTTTATGTCGGCTACACGCCGGGCACGAACGAGTCGAACACGATTTTGTGGACGGTCGCGCACAATCAGGAGCAGAATTTTTTGGTCGGCAGCAGCGAACCGGCGACGGTTCAAAGCGATAACGCCGACACCAACGATGAAATCAAAGCGCCGCCGGTCAGTCTGATTACCGTCAGCATTCCCGTTCAATTTCAAATCACCAACGTGCTGGATTGGGCTTACAACAACACGGACGCGCACGGGCTTTTGGAGGACATCGCCACGCGCGACGTGGTGCGTTTTCTGGCGGGCGAAGATTTGGCGGGACTTCTCTCGCACGCCCGGCTGGAAGCCTCGCGGGATTTGCAAAGCCGGATTCAAGCAGACGCCAACGAGCATCATCTCGGCGCGAAAATTCTTTTTGTCGGTTTGCAGGACATTCATCCGCCGGTGAAAGTCGCGGGCGATTACGAAAAAGTCGTGGGCGCGACGCAAACCAAGCTGGCGAGAATCCTCGCGGCGAAGGCTGACGCCATCCGCACCAACGCGCTGGCCGACGCCAACGCATTCACGACCACGAACGTCGCCGACGCGACGCGGCTGCGATTGGTGACTGACGCCGACGCGCGCGCCGCGATGTTCACCAACCAACTCGCCGCGTTCAACGCCGCGCCGTCCGTCTATAAACAGCGCGCGTATTTCCAGATGTTTCCCGAAGCGACTGCCAACGCGCGCAAATACGTCCTGCTTGTGACCAATACCACCGACGTCCTTATTTTCGATTTGCAGGATAAAATCCGCGAAGACCTTTTGAATTTGAACGTGACCAATTCACCATGAAACGAAATCTCCTCACCCTCGTCATCGGCGCAGTGCTGGTTGTCATCTTCGCGCTGCTGCTGTTTGTCTTTCAAGTGCGCAAATCCGAAGTCGCCGTCGTGACGACGTTCGGCAAGCCGACGAAAAATCTGCCCGACCCCGGCGCGTATTTCAAATGGCCGTGGCCGATTCAAAAAGTCTATAAATTCGACAACCGCGTGCAGAATTTTGAAGACAAATTCAGCGAAACGCACACGGCGGACAGCGTCACGCTGCTCGTGCAGGTCTATATCGGCTGGAAAATTTCCGACGCGGAAGTGTTCTTTCCCAAATTCGCCGGCGGTTCGGTGGACGCCGCGCAACGATTGCTCGAAGAAACGCTGCGCAGCGCGAAATTGGGCGTGGTCGGCAAACACCAGCTTTCGGATTTTGTGAACGCCAATTCAAAACAATTGGCGTTTGATTCGATTGAAAATGAAATCGAGCAGGCAGTGAGATCGCAATTGCAGACGAACAATTGCGGCATCGAAATCACGTTTCTCGGCATCAAGAAAATCGGTTTGCCCGAAAGCGTGACGCAAACGGTGTTCGAGCGCATGACCAGCGAGCGCCAGATTTTAATCAGCCGCTCGCAATATGAAGGCGAGGCCGAGGCACAAAAAATCCGCGCTGCCGCCGACCGTCAGGCCGCCGAGACGATTGCCAACGCGCAAGCCGACGCCACGCGCATTCGCGGCGAAGGCGAAGCGGAAGCGGCAAAGACGCTGCCGGTTTTCCAGCAAAATCCCCAACTGGCGAATTATCTGTTGCGCGTGGCCGCGCTCCAACAATCGTTGAATCAGAAAGCCACGTTGATTTTCGACGAGCGCACGCCGCCGTTTGATTTGTTCCAAAGCATCCCCACGAACGCGCCATGAGCGACGAACACGAACATCATCATCATTCGCACGAGCACGAACACGAGCCGCTCGCTGCGGACGATGCCGGTTCGCAGGCGCTGGCTGAAGCGCTGCGCAGCAGTTTCGCCATTGTCAAAATCGTGATGGTTCTGTTGGTCGCGCTTTTCTTTTTCCGTGGACTTTTCACCGTCGGGCCGCAGGAAAAAGCCGTCATTCTCCGTTTCGGCAAGCCGGTGGGCGAAGGGCAGAAAGCGTTGCTCAATCCCGGCTTGCACTGGTCGTTTCCATATCCGATTGACGAAGTAGTGCGGATTCCCATCACGGAAATCCAGCACGTGTCCTCGACTGTCGGCTGGTATGCGACAACGCCCGAACAAGAATTGAGCGGCGAGGAAATTCCCGCCGGCCCGTCCTTGACGCCCGGCGTGGACGGCTATGCCATTACTGCCGACAACAATATCATCCACACCCGCGCGACGTTGTATTACCGCATCGAAGACCCGATTCATTACGTGTTTGATTTCGTGAACGCGTCGAACGCCGTCCAGAACGCGCTGAACAACGCGATTCTTTACACCGCTGCGCATTTCAACGTGGACGATGCGATTTACAGCAATCAATCTGGTTTTCAAGACGCCGTCCGGGAGCGCGTCGAGGATTTGATTGAAAAAGAGCAACTCGGCGTGACGGTGGACCAGGTCCAAGCCGAAAGCATTCCGCCGCGCCAATTGAAAAGTATTTTCGATCAGGTCACGACCGCGCGCGAAAATCGCGGCAAACTGCTCAACGACGCGCACAGTTACGAAAATCAAGTCACCAACGCCGCCGCTGGTCAGGCTGCGACCATCATCGCGCAGGCGCAATCCGGTCGCGCACGCTACGTGGAATTGCTCACCGCCGACGCTAAGCGTTTCAGCAATTTGCTGCCGAAATACGAAAGCAATCCCAGTTTGTTCGAGCAGCAGGCGTTGATTGCCGCGATGGGCGGCATTTTGACGAACGTGCAGGACAAAATTTATCTGCCGCAGCGCGCCGATGGTAAACCGCGCGAACTTAGGCTATTGTTGAATCGCGAACCGCCCGCGCCCAACGGCGCGGCGCAAAGCCCTTAATTTTTATGCAAGTCACATCGCTTTTGAGCCAGCACGAGCACGACCATGACCACGAACATCACCACGGCCATGACCATGACCACGAACATTCCACGGTGCATTTGTGGCAGGCGTTTCTCGGCGCGGTCTTCATCATAAACGCCTACTTGATTGGCTGGTTTTTCGAGGAGGGTGATACTGCCGCTGGCGTCAGCGCGTTCATTGGGGCAATCATTTTGATTTACCCCATCATCGTCACCGCTATCAAAGATTTGCGTGTCGGACGGATCAGTATGAATGAGTTGGTTGCTGTCGCAGTGGTTTTCGCCTTTATTTCCGGCGCGCTTGGAATCGTTAATAATCAAAGCGCGGAACTTTTCAGCAATCAAGCCAGCGCGGGTTACAAAACTGCCGGGCTGGTCGCGTTTTTAATGTTGCTTGGCGAATTGATCGAATCACGCACCGCCGAAGGCGCGCGCGATTCCATTGAGTCGCTCATCAAACTCACGCCGACTAAAGCTCGGCGCATCAAAGCCGACGGCGACGAGGAAGAAGTTGCTGCCAGCGAATTGAAAGTCGGCGATGTGATTCGCATTCGTCCCGGCGACAACGTCGCGGCGGACGGAATTATTTTGAGCGGACAAGGCTCGTTCAATCAGGCCACCATCACTGGCGAATCGTTGCCCGCCGACAAAAAGGTGGGTGACGAAGTTTTTGCCGGCACACAAAATTTGACCGGCGTTTTGGAAATCAAAGTCAGCCGCGCCGGCGAAGACACGACGATTGGCCGTGTGCGCGAACTCATCATCGCTGCCGAGCAAACGAAACTACCGATTCAAAAAATCGTTGACCAATACATGGGCTTTTACACGCCGCTCGTGCTCGTCATCGGCGCGCTCGTTTGGGCGTTCACGCACGATTTGAACCGCGTCATCGCTGTGCTCGTCGTGTCGTGCCCTTGCGCATTCATTTTGGCCACACCAACCGCGATGGTCGCCGCGCTGTCCGCCGCCGCGCGCTTGGGCATTTTGATTAAAAACGTCGCCGACATCGAGCTTGCCGCGAAAATCAACGCCTTCATTTTCGACAAAACCGGAACGCTCACGACCGGCCAACTTGCCGTCAGCCGTCTCGCGCCGATTGGCGAAACGAAACCTGCCGAATTGCTCTTGCTCGCCGCGTCCGCCGAAAAATACAGCAACCATCCGACGGCGAAAGCGCTGGCAAATTTGGCGGGCGAAGCCGGCGTGCCGTTGACCGAGCCGAAAGATTTTGCCGAAACCGCCGGGCGCGGCGTGAGCGCAGAAATCAACGGCGCGAAAATTCTCGTTGGCCGCGCGCAATGGCTCAAGGACAACGGCGTGGATTCGTCATTTGAAAAATCCGTGGACGTGAACGACGCCGAAGGCTGGAGTTTGATTTTTGTCGCGCAAAATGGAAAGTGCGTCGGCTGGGTCGGTTTGCAGGACAAGACGCGCACCGAGGCGAAGGAAGCATTGGCCGAATTGAAAGAATCCGGCGTCCGTCGCATTGCGATGATTTCTGGCGACCGCCAGCCCGTCGCCACGCGTGTCGCCGCCGAAATCGGTTGCGAAGAAGCGAAGGGCGATTGTCTGCCGCAGAACAAAGTCGAATTTGTCCACGCCGTGAAAGCGAAGGGCTATAAAGTCGCGGTCATCGGCGACGGCGTGAACGACGCGCCCGCGCTCGCGGCGGGCGACATCGGCATCGCGATGGGCGCGGCGGGCAGCGAAGTGGCAATTCACAGCGCGACGATTGCGCTGATGAACAACGACCTACGCCGCTTGCCGTTTTTGGTGAAACTTTCGCGCAGCACGCGCGCCGTCATCAATCAAAATTTCCTTTTCGGCATCGTGTTCATCATCGTCGGCTTGTCGGCGTCGGCATTTGGCTTCATCGGGCCGATTGTCGCGTCCATGCTGCACGTCGCCGGCACGTTGATTGTGATTTTCAACAGCGCGCGCCTCGTCCGCAAAGGCGAAGAACTGGAACATTTCGCGCCGGAAATCGTCGAACCGCCGCGCAAAGCTTCCGGCCAACTGACGCCGAAGCTGGCGTAATTTCAATGAAATGTTTTTACCATCCGCAAATTGATGCCGTTGCGATTTGTAAAAATTGTAACAAAGGAATTTGTTTGGATTGTGTTTCCGATGTTGGAAATGGAGTTGCTTGCAAAGGGAAATGTGAAGCGGAAGTTCAAGCGGTTAATCAAATGATTCAGCTGGGAATAAAACGCAAAAATGTTGCTGGCAATTACTATAAAAAAATCACTGTCATTTGGATTCTCATTAGTTTGGCAGCCTTTGCGACAAGTTTGCTTTTGTGGCAAAGCGGAAGAAATGGCTTCGGCTTAATTCCAATAGCTGTGGCTGCGCTAATTGTCGCATTTTTCTACGGCTCGATGATAAAAAATTATTCCGGAAAAAAATAAGCACCCAAGTCAGAACGCAAAGCTGCTGCAAAATAATTTATGCCCGTTGCCGAATTAAATCCAAAATCGGAAATCGCAAATCGGAAATCAGATGAAGTGGTCGTTTCCGTTCGCGGCCTGACCAAAGTTTTCAAAGATTTTTGGAATCGTCCGAAGGCGCGCGCGGTGGACGGCGTGGATTTTGAAGTCCGGCGCGGCGAAGTTTTTGGTCTGCTCGGCCCGAACGGTTCCGGCAAATCCACGACAGTCAAATTGCTGCTCGGCTTGCTGAATCCGACGCGCGGGCACATCGAAGTTTTCGGCCATTCACCGCGCCACGTCCAGACAAAATCCCGCATCGGTTATCTGCCGGAGGAATCGTATTTGTATCGCTACCTCAATTCGCGCGAGACGCTGGATTTTTTTGGAAATCTTTTTCAATTGAGCAAAGGCGAACGCGGCAATCGTGCGGAACAACTTTTGGAAATGGTCGGCCTTGGCAAAACGCAGACGCGCGCCGTCGGCGAATTTTCCAAAGGAATGCAGCGCCGCATCGGTCTCGCGCAGGCGCTCATCAACGATCCCGATTTGGTGATTCTCGACGAACCGACCGCCGGTCTCGACCCGATTGGCTGCCGCGAAGTGAAGGATTTGATTATCGCGCTCGCGCGCCGCGGCAAAACGGTGATTTTGAGCAGCCACCTTTTATCTGATGTGGAAGACGTTTGCGACCGCGTGGTGATTTATTACGGCGGCAAAATTCAGGCGGCGGGCACGTTGAAGGAATTGTTGGCGACGCCCGACACTTTGCAAATCACGACGCCAATTTTACCACGTCCAACTTTGGAAAAAGTTTTGGAAATCATTCGTAAAGATTTGTCGAGCGGCGAAGTGCGCGTGGATAATCCGACGCAAAATCTGGAAAGTTATTTTCTCGATGTCGTGGCCAAAGCGCGCGCAGCGAACGAAACGAGCGGAGCACAATCCGGCGCGCGCGTTGCGGCGTATTTACGCGCGGGCGTAGAAACGCAGCCCGCAACGGAAAAAGTTTTGGAAAAATTATCTTTGCCGACCGTTGCGCCAAAAATTCCGGAACCAAAAGTTTCCGCGCCGGTTGCCGAAGTCAAATTGGACGAGAAAAAATTAGAAACGCTGGCAAAACCGGAAGTCAAAACACCGGAACCAAAACCATCCGCGCCGCAACCGAAACCGACAGATTTGTCGGCGGCGGATGATAAATTGTCGTCATTGCTGGGAAACAAAAAATAGACACGGATCGCACGGATTTTCACAGATTCAAATTCGTGTAAATCTGTGTTAATCCGTGTCAAATTTTTGAGATGCAAAAAATTATCGCCATTTGCTGGTTGACGTGGAAAGCCGCGCTGCGGTTCAAATTGTTCCTCGTCATCGCGGCGTTGCTAATTTTGGCCGTCGTCGGTTTGCCGCTGGTCATCAAGGACGACGGCACGGCGCAGGGTTTCACGCAAATCATCATCACTTACACGTTGAGCGCCATCACGGCGTTGCTCGGATTTTCGACGTTGTGGCTTTCGTGCGGCACGCTGGCGCGGGACATCGAGGAGTGTCAAATCCAAGTCGTCGCGACGAAACCGATTGCGCGCTGGCAAATCTGGCTCGGCAAATGGCTGGGCATCGTGACGCTGAACGCGGCGTTACTGGCGATTTCCGGCGCGTGCGTTTTCGGTTTACTGCAATGGCGCGCGACAAAACTGCCGGCAATCGTGCAAAAAACGTTGCACGAACAGATTTTGGTCGCGCGTGGTTCGGCAAAAGAACAGGATTACAATGCGGAGATTGACACCGAAACCGAGCGGATTTTGCAGAATCGCTTGAAATCCAGTCCGGTGACGACCGTGGATTTGCCGGAGGTGCGTAGACAAATCCGCGAGCAGGTGAAGGCGGATTTTCAACTGGTGCCGCCGGGCTATTCGCGCGAATGGAAGATTGACCTCGGATTCGCCAAAAATTTTCTGCACAACCAGCCGTTGCAATTGCGGGTCAAATTCAATTCAGCGAACAAAAGCGCTTCCGGCACGTTCGTTGGTTTATTTCAGGTAGGTGCGCCAGATTCAACCAACTTCTGGCGCAGCGAGCCAATGAGTCTGGCACCGGACACATTCCATGAATTTGCGATTCCACCCAACCTGTATGACAAGAATGGCGTGTTGACGATTGATTTCGTTAATCCCAACAGTACGTCATTATTATTCCCGCTCGAAGACGGCATGGAGGTTTTGTATCCGCAAGGCGGGTTCGCGCTGAATTTCGTGCGCGGGCTGGGAATCATTTTCTGTTGGCTGGCGTTGATGTCGGCATTGGGTTTGGCGGCAGCGAGTTTTCTGTCGTTTCCGGTCGCCGCTTTTTTTTCTTTGGCATTGCTCGTGGTGGTTTTGTCCTCCGGCACATTGGTGGACGCGGTGTCCTCCGGTTCCGTCACCGGCGCGAACGAGGAGACCGGCGCGGTGGGACATTTCGTGGCGGACGGCGTCTTGATTCCGTTCTTCAAAGGCATTTTGGCGACGGTCAAACTGGTGAACCAATTTTCGCCGATTGACGCATTGAGCAGCGGGCGCAGCATTCCGTGGAGCGAACTGGGATTGGCGTTCGCGCAAATTGTTTTGTTACTGGGCGGCATTCTTGCCGTCGCCGGAATTTTTCTATTTCACCGGCGCGAACTTGCGACCGCGCAGGGAACCCAATGAGCGCGCGCGCCAAAAAAATAATCCTACTGGTGGTCATCGCCGCGCTGCTGTTCGGTTCTGGCCAACTGCAAAAATCGTTGAACCGTGACCGCGCGCAACTCGGCCTGACCCGCGTCGAGCCGTTGGAAAACGCGCCGCCGATGCTCGCGTTCACGACCGTCGCGCTCGGCGGTTTTCGCGGATTGATCTCCAATTTTCTCTGGATTCGCGCGAACGATTTGCAGCAGGACGACAAATTTTTTGAAGCGGTGCAACTCGCGAGCTGGATCACTGATTTGGAGCCGCATTTCCCGCAGGTCTGGATTTTTGAGGCGTGGAACATGGCTTACAACATTTCCATCAAGTTCAAGGATTTCCCTGAACGCTGGCGCTGGGTCGAAAACGGCTTTGAACTCTTGCGCGACAAGGGACTAGTTTACAATCCCGACGAAATTTCGATGTATCAACAGCTCGGCTGGATTTTTCAACACAAAATCGGCCAGAACCTTGACGACGCGAACCAGTATTTCAAGCAGCAATGGGCTTTGGAGATGATGCCGTTTTTCGGACCGAACGGAACGAACCTCGCCGATTTGCTCCAGTCGCAAACTGCCGAAACCAGATCAAACGCTTTGGTGTTGCGCGATAAATTCAAGATGGATCCGCAATTCGTGGCTCAAGTGAACAACGATTACGGCCCGCTGGATTGGCGATTGCCCGAAGCGCAGGCGATTTACTGGTATGCGCGCGGTTTGGAACAGGCGAAACGAAATCCGACCAAGGTGAAAACGGATGACATGATTACGCTACGCCGCGGGATTTATCAGTCCATGTTGCAGGCGTTTCATCACGGCGAACTGGTGTTCAATCCATTTGACCAATCGTATGAGCTTTATCCGAATCTCGACATCATTCCTCGATTGAACGCGGTATCTGAGGAAATGATGCAGGAAGATTCAAAGAATCGCGACAACATCGCCACCTTCCACAAAAATTTTCTGAAAGATGCGGTTTATTTCCTCTACGAAAATAATCGCATCACCGAAGCCGCCAAATGGTATCGCTATCTCGGCCAGAAATATCCCGATAAACCGTTGTTGGTGAACGACCCGAATTCTTTGCCCTCCAAACTGACGCTCGACGAATATGCCATTGCAGTCGTGCAGGAAGACATCGGTGAAACGTCGCAGGAACGTGTCACGTCCGCCATTCAAGGTTTGCTTTCGCGCTCGTATTATGAACTGGTGATCGGGCAGGACGACCGCGCCGCCGGCTTCAAATTGCTCGCGCAAAAGGTCTATCAGAATTATGAAAAAAACATCAACAAAGGCGTGAGTAATCAAAAGCGCATCGGACTTGCGCCATTTAAAGATATCAATCAGAACGTGTTGGATCACATGCTCGACCCGCAAGGAGGAATGCCTTATGCCGCGCGCGCTGTTTTACGAACACAACTTCATTTGCTTCCAGAAACCAATGCCGTGACGCAGACCATTTTGACAAATACGCTGGCGCCTTCGATTTCAGCCACTAATTCGCCGGCGACCAATTCAGTTACGAAATGATTCCTTTGGGGGACGATTGTTGATGCGAGCTGATTTGTAAAATTGCTTCACAGCCAAACTCTGCTAATCTTTCCCGTCCGTGATAAAGAAAGATTCCAGCAAAAAGAAGCCGCTCCGCGTCGGCATGGTTTCCCTCGGCTGCGCCAAAAATTTGGTGGACGCCGAAATCATGCTTGGCTCGTTGCTCAAATCCGGAGTTCAAATCACCAACGACGCCGCGAACGCCGACGCCGTCATCGTGAACACCTGTTCGTTCATTGATTCCGCGCAGGAAGAAAGCGTGGACACAATTCTCGAATCCATCGAATTGCGCGACGCGAATCAGCGCGGTCAAGCCGTTATCGTTTCCGGTTGCCTGCCGCAACGCTTTCGCGAGGAATTGCCCAAGCTCATGCCCGAAGTGGACGCGTTCATGGGCATTGACCAGGTCGCCAAAGTTGGAGAAATCGTCAACGACGCGCTGGCCAAACGTTCCGAAAAAATTGCCGTCAACTCAAAGTCCAAAGCCCAAAATCCAAAGTCAAAAATTTCCGCGCGTTTGAACGAATTGGAAAAAAATCGCGACCTTTCAAATCACGAAAAAGAAGAATCTATCCGCGGCACGGAAAAATTTGGAAAGACCAAAACCATCGTTTCGCCCGTTGAATTTAAAGCTCAAAATTCAAAATTAAAAACTGACGGGCTGGTTTTTGACGTGACGCAACGTCCGGTTTTCATTCCCGATTTTCAAACGCCGCGCTTTCGCCTGACGCCCAGACATTTTGCGTATCTGAAAATCGCCGAAGGCTGCAACCATCCGTGCAGCTTTTGCATCATTCCGCGGATGCGCGGTTCGCATCGCAGCCGCACGCAAAAAGATATTGTCGCCGAAGCCAAAACATTGATTGCCGATGGCGTGAAGGAAATCAATCTGATTTCGCAAGACTCGACATATTACGGACTCGATTTGCGCCCAAACCATTCACGCGCCATTTCCTCGCCGGAAAATTTTTCCGCCGCAACTAAATCGCTCTCGGCAGACGCCACGACGATTTGCACATTGCTGCGCGAACTCAATTCGCTCAAAGGCGATTTTTGGATTCGCCTGCTCTACACGCATCCCGCGCATTGGACGGATGAATTGATTCAAACGATTGCCGACTGCAAAAAAGTCGCGCGCTACGTGGATATGCCGCTCCAGCACATCCACGAAAATATGCTCGAACGGATGCGCCGCGAAACTTCGCAGCAATACATTGTGGATTTGGTCAAGAAAATCCGCGCGGGCATTCCCGGAATCGCGCTACGCACGACCTTCATCGTTGGATTTCCCGGCGAAACGGAAGCGAGTTTTGAAACGCTTTTGGATTTCATTCGCGAAACCAAATTTGAACGGCTCGGCATTTTCACTTACTCCAAAGAAGACGGCACGCGCGCCGGCGCGATGGCCGGTCAAATCTCCGACAAGCTCAAACAAAAACGCCGCGAACTCGCCATGCACGCGCAGCACAAAGTCGCCACGGCGGTTTCCGAAAGTTTTGTCGGTCGCGAAATCAAAGTCCTCGTCGAATGCGAAGCGAATGCGAAACAACTGCAAAACGCGAACGTCAGTTCATGGGAACATGGTTTGATCCGCGAAACCGACAAACATGCGAGCCAAATAAAAGGCCATTATTTCGTCGGTCGCGGCGAAGCGGATGCACCGGACATTGACGGTCGCGTTTATATGCGCGGCAAATTGCCCGGCGGCGAATTTGCGCGCGTTAAAATCATCGGTCACACGGATTACGATTTGATTGCCGAACCGATTTGAACCGCTAATTTGCGCCAATTTGCGCTGATGAAAAATAATTAGCGTGGATTAGCGAAAATTAGCGGTTAAAATTTCGCAATGGCCACACTCGTTTTCGACATCGAAACCTCCGCGCAACCGATTGAAAATTTTGACGAAGCGCAGCAGGAATATCTTTTCCGCGAATGCGAAAAAATCGCCGACGGAACTGAAAAGTCCGCCAAGCGCGAAGAAATCACCCGGTTTATGTCGCTCTGGCCGTTCACGTCGCAAGTCGTCTGCATCGCCATGCTCAATCCCGAAACCTTGCGTGGCCAATCACTTTTCGTCGCGGAAGATTTTGAAGAAACGAATGATGACAAAGCCGAAGTGAAATTCATTCCCTGTGCGGACGAGGCCGAACTGCTCGCGCAATTCTGGGACGCGGCGGCAAAATTCGACAGCGTCGTCACCTTCAACGGTCGTGGTTTCGATGTGCCATTTATCTATCTGCGCTCGGCGGTGCTCAATGTTCCCATCAGCAAGAAAAACTGGCTCGGCTACCGTTACGCTACCGAGCCGCATTGCGACCTCGCGGAGCAATTCACGTTTTACAGCGTGAGCGGGCGCGACGGCGCGGCGCGGCGGTTCAATCTGGATTTTTACTGCAAGGCGTTCGGCATCGAATCACCCAAAAGCCACGGCGTGACCGGCATGGACGTGACGACGCTGATGGCCGAAAAAAAGTTCCGCGACATCGCCGAATACTGCCTGCGCGACGTGAAAGCCACCGTGGAGCTTTACAAAATCTGGAAGGAAAGACTGGCGGGAATTAAGTGAAATACTTCTCGTGCCACGAATCCAAAATTGCTAAACCCAATCGCGAACAATGCAGCAGCTTTATTTTAAATCGTTATAAATTTATGCAAGCGACTAAATCCAAAATCTTCTTATGTAAGTTTAGAAATTGCTGGCTAATCGGCGGTTTTCTCATTTTGTGCACAATTAGACAATCTTCGTTGGCAAGTTTGGTAATCATGATTTACCACAATGAAACGATGTATATCGCTGGTGATTCTGCTGGCACCATGTATAATACCGGAGAGCGGAAACATACGGTTCAAAAAGTTTATCCGTTTGCAGACAATTGCTGCGCTTCTATTACAGGTTTTGCCGGCTATGACCTGACCAACTCGGCAGGCGAAACAGGTTTTTCGATGAGTCTTCCCGAAGCACTGGGAGTGGCTTGCGCACAACAACTAACCAACTCCGTTTCTCTGGATAAAAAAATGGAATTGATAGCGACTTATGTGAATCAAGCATTTACCAGATATTATGACCAGACAAGGAAATGGACTGGAAATGCGGAGAATCCAGAAGGAGCACTGTTACAATTTGTCGGCTATAATGCTGAAAAAAACTGCTTCTTTGTAAATTCGTGCGAACTCGACAGAACTAACGCCATTCAAATTAATTTGGTAAAAGAATATCGTGGTCCAACTGATCCCACACCAATCACTTGCCAAGGAGAAGCTAAATTTTTGCAAACGTTACTCAGTGGCGACAAACCAGAACTATTGAATCTGCTTTCGGATAAATTTACAGACACCGCCCAGCAATTGATCTCAACCGAACCAGTTGATGATACTAGTGTCAGAAATTTTATTCTGGAAATGTATTCCTTGCACACAGCCAATTCCGCACGGTTAGGTTACAGCCAAGGTTGGGTTGGTCCTCCTTATCGCATTTTCAAGATTACCAAACAAAATGTTGTGGAACTCACTTCTGAAACTACGACAGCAACAAATTCCATTTTATCAACCAACCAGTTACATGCCGATGACGATAAGGTAATTGATGCGGTTATGGACAAGTTGACAAAAGGTTTTATGGCCAACGATTACTCCTACGCCTTTGAGGTCATGTATACGCCCATCATAGAAAGTATGGGTGGTAAGGAAAAATTACTTGCAATGGTGCCAGCTTTGAAAGAGCAGATGAGTCAGTTACAAATCAGTATGATTTCTTGGGAATCCCAGAAACCTTACACCTATCTCAAAGGAAATGGACGCTGGTATGCCGTGATTCCTTATGTCAGTGAAATGACCATGTCTGGCCAAAAAGTGAGAATGAGCGGGTTTCAGCTTGGTATAAAGAACGATGGTTCTGAATGGCAATTTGTCAACGGTGATAAAGTTACCTCGGATATTTTGGACACGTTTTTCCCAGATTTTCCAAAAGATTTTGAATTACCAAAAACTCAACGCCAGATTGAATAAACTTTGCCCGCAAGTCGAGCAGAAGGAGTGGATTTGAAATTCATTTGCTTCGCACTGAAAGAAGAAGCCGCGCCATTTCGGAAAATCGCAGCGGGCAAGCCAGGCATTTCCGTTCTCATCGTCGGCATTGGACGACAAAATGCCGAAAAATCGGTGCGCGGATTTTTAGATTCTTGTAGGAGTCGAGCTGACGAGACTCAAATTAAAGAAAAGTTAAAGACTCCTCACGTCGTCTCCTACCAACCAAATTTGGTTCTCACCTGCGGTTTGGCGGGCGGATTGAATCCCGATTTAAAAATCGGCGACGTGGTATTTGAAGTCCAAAGTCAAGAGTCCAGAGTCCAAAGTCGGTTACTCGCTGCCGGAGCAAAACCCGCGACGTTTTTCTGCGCCGACCGCATTGCCACGACCGTCGCCGAAAAAAAACAATTGCGCGAGCAAACCGGCGCGGACGCCGTGGAAATGGAATCGGCAACGATTCACGCCGTTTGCGCGGAGAAAAAAATTCCCTGCGCCACCGTCCGCGTGATTTCCGACACGGCGCACGAAGATTTGCCTTTGGATTTCAACGCGCTGGCCAGGCCGGACAAAAATCTGGACTTTGGAAAATTATTTCTAGCCATTGCCAAATCTCCCGGAAAAATTCCGGCGTTAATGAAGTTGCAAAAACAAACCAAATTTGCGGCGCAACAACTCGCGGCGGTTTTGGAGAAAATTGTTTCTTCTTAAATCTTGCCGTAATTGGGTGAAGTCGAGCCAACAACGAGTCGCAACCCGGCGCGCAAAATCAGCGCGAGTTTTTGCGGTTTGTTCAATTTAACGGCTTGCGCGCCGAAAATGTTGAACTGGTTGCGTTCCAGTTTTTCTAGCAATCGCCAATAAACCGCGCCCATCAATTCGGCGGCAACCATCGTTTTGCGATCTTCCGGCGGTAGGGTTTTGCGCGCGAGCGAATAGAAATTTTTTGCGCGATTGGCGACATTCTCCGCCAATGCGTGAAAATTTTCAGAGTATTTTGAATTCAAAATCTCGTCTTCGCCAACATTGAATTTTTTCAGCTCCAATTGCGGCAAATAAATGCGCCCGCGCGCGGCGTCGTTTTTCACGTCGCGCAAGATATTCGTCAGTTGCAACGCCTTGCCGAGATAAATCGCGTAATCGCGTGTCGCAGGATTTTGGTAGCCGAAAATTTCGATGCTCAACAATCCGACGACGGACGCGACGCGATAGCAATAAAGTTCCAGTTGCTCGAAATTTTCGTAACGCATCGTGTCCAAATCCATTTCACAACCTTTGATGAGTTCATCAAACAGTTGAAACGGCAGCGAAAATTTTTGGATAACCGGTTGCAATTCTCGATTTGTCGGAAATTGCGTCGGTTGATTTTCGCAGGCGCGTTTCACGTCGGCGCGCCAATCGGCCAGTTGCGCGCGGCGGGTGTCCGTCGGAATAGAATCTTCGTCGGCTACATCGTCCACTTCGCGGCAAAAGGCGTAGAGCGCGGACATGGCGTCACGTTTTTCGCGCGGCAGCAGAATGAACGCGAGCGCGAGATTGGAAGCGCTTTTGCGGGTGATGGCGTGGGTATGTTGCATCACAGATTGGTCGCGGCGCTCGAATCGTTTGCCTCGCCGTCACTCATTTTTAACCGTTGCATCCGGTAACGCAGGGAATGGCGGGTGAGCCGGAGTTGTTCGGCGGCGCGGGTCAGATTGGCGGTATTTTTTTCCAGCGCGTTGGAAATCAATTCGCGTTCGATCCGGGCAAGCGCTTCATCCAGGGATTCATCTCCAACCGATGGCGCGGCGGCATTTTTTTGCAGGCGCGATTCGACCTGAAAGTCTGGAAGACTGGAAGATTGAACCTCGCGTGTCGTTTCCAAAATCAGCGCGCGTTCGACGGCGTTGCGCAGTTCACGCACGTTGCCGGGCCAATGATGCGCGAGTAGTTTTTGTCGCGTGGTGGACGTGAAACGTTCCACGTTTTTGTTCATCGCCACGCGGAATACGTTCAGAAAATGTTCCGCGAGCAGCAAAACATCTTCACCGCGTTCGCGCAACGGTGGCAGATTGAATTGCACGACGTTGAGGCGGTGAAACAAGTCTTCGCGGAAATCGCCAGCGGCAATGGCTTGAACGATGTCGCGATTGGTCGCGGCGATGAGGCGGACGTTGACGCGCAATTCCGACGTGCCGCCGACGCGCGTGAACGTGCCGTCTTCGAGAAAGCGCAACAACTTCGCCTGAAGCGGTTTGCTCATGTCGGCAATTTCATCGAGAAAAATCGTGCCGCCATTGGCTTCTTCGACGCGCCCGGATTTTTGCTTCAATGCGCCAGTGAACGCGCCGCGTTCGTGACCGAACAATTCGCTTTCCAAAAGGGTTTCAGGAATGGCCGCGCAATTGATGCGGACATAGTTGGCGTCGCGCCGTTCGCTCAAATGGTGCAACGCGCCAGCGACTAATTCCTTGCCTGTGCCGCTTTCGCCCAAAATCAAAGTACGCGCTTCGGTTGGCGCGATGGTTTGGATCAATTTTTTCAGTTCGCGGATTTTTAGCGATTCACCGACGATTTGCTCAAGACCAATTCTATCACCGGCACGCGAACGCAAGGCGGCGTTTTCGCGCAAGAGCCGGTAACGCTCGGCGCAACGCGCGACGGCGTGAAGCAATTCTTCGGGCGCGAACGGTTTTGCCAAATAATCAATCGCGCCGGCCTTGATGGCTTCGACGGCGAGCTTGGGCGTCGCGTAAGCGGTGAACATGAGCGCGGGCAAATCGGGTTTTTGCGACTGAAGTTTTTTGAGGAAATCGTAACCGCTCATACCGCCGAGCCGCGCGTCGGTGATGACCATGAAGAATTCCTCGCGTTCAATCAGGCTCAACGCCTGTTCGGCGGATTCGAGGACGCGCGTTGTGTAGCCGTCGTCTTTTAACATGCTTTGCAATGACAGACGCATGTTTTTTTCGTCGTCCACAACGAGAATGGCTGGCAATGGCGCGCTCATTTTTTCAATTTCATCAATGTCTTGCCCGGAAAAGTTAAGATGAAATCCGCGCCTTGTCCAAATTTCGATTCGATGCGAATCGTGCCACCGTAAAGTTCGACGTTGTGTTTGACGATGGCAAGGCCGAGACCGCTGCCTTTTTCCTTGGTCGTGAAATAAGGCTCGAATACGCGCGTGATTTTGTCCGGAGGAATGCCGGGGCCGTCGTCGCGGATGGAAACTTCAATCGTATAATCCGAGCGGCAATTCATGGCGATGTGAATGCTTCCCTTTTCGCCGAGCGCGTCACGCGCGTTTTGCAGAAGGTTCACAAAAATTTCCGATAGATGGCCGCGTTGCATCAACAGCGGCGGAAAATTGTAACCGTAATTGTGATGCACCTGAATCTGCGTCGGCACGGCAAAGGGAAAGACCTGCGCGACGGCGTAATTTAATTCCTCGATGAGATTCAATTTTTCCACGCGGCCTTCGCTCAATTGCGCGTAGCCCATGATTTGCGTGATGACGCGGTCGGCGCGCACGACTTCCTCCTGAATGATTTCGATTTGCTGCACGGAGGAGTTTTTGCCATCGCGCAGCGCGCGTTGTAATGAGAACGCGGCGTTGTTGATGATGGCCAGCGGATTTTTGATTTGATGCGCGACCTCGGCGGCGAGCCGTCCGGCGGAGCGCAATTGGTTTTCGCGCGCGGCGAATTCACGGCTTTCTTCGACGGCGAGCCGTTGTCGTTCTAGCAAAACTCCTGCGCCGTAACCACAAGCGGTCGTCAATAACAACAAAACCAAACGTAGGGCAAAAGGTTGTCCTAAATCGTCGTGCGGCCCCAAATCCAGCGTGCGCAATGTGTTATCGTCAAGATTATTGATGACCGAAATATCCAGCACACCGATTAAAACATAGCAAAGGCTGACGGCGATATTCAGGAAGAATTGCGAAAATCCTGGCGGCAGGCTTACGGCATTGCGGATAATCAGAGTCACAAACAGCCAGAACAAAATACTGTCAAGGCCACCGGTCAACAGCGCCATGCCCGCGATGAACAGCGCGTCCACCAAACTGCTCGTGACCATCGTCCATTGCACAATCGCTGCCGGCAGTTTTTTCATGGCTAGAAAGACGACGGCAAAAATTGCGTTGGCAAGAATGTAAAACCAAAAAATGTATTGCACAGTTTCCACCGCCACTTCGAGCGTGTTCGTCGTCATCCCGAACCACGGTGTCGCTTTGAAGGAATATAAAATCATGGCGATGAAGACCGCCTTGACTGGCAGGATGATGTCGCGCTCCATGATTTCAAAACGCCGGAGCGAGCGCGAAGGGTCGGGCGCCGGGATTTCCAGCGACGTGAAAAACCGTTTCAGCCACTGCGCATGGCTTGATTTCATAAATTCACTGCGCGAAGAAAGATTAAAAATTAACGCGCCAGCTTCAATGCGCGCTCTGCGATTTTTTCCACCGGCCACAAACGGCCAATGCCTTCGTAGCCGCACGACAACATTCCCTCGTCCGGCCCGATAAATTCCGCGCCGCGCGACTTCAGAATTTTTACATTCGCCTGCGTCGCCGCGTGCAGCCACATATTTCCATTCATCGCGGGCGCAATTAAAATTTTTGCCTTTGGATTTAACGCCAATGCAATGCACGTTAGCGCGTCATCCGCAAAACCATTTGCCAGTTTCGCAATCACGTTGGCCGTCGCCGGCGCAATCAAAAGTAAATCCGCTTCGTCGGCCAATCGCACGTGCGCCGGTTTCCAGCCTTCCTCCTCGTCGTAAAGATTGGTGACGACCGGATTGTGCGTAAGCGTCTTGAACGGCAGCGGCGTGATGAACTGCTGCGCGTCGGCGGTCATCACTACGCGCACGTCGGCTTTGGCCTTCGTTAGTAGCGACGCCAAATCCGCCGCCTTGTGCGCGGCAATCGAGCCGGTCACACCGAGAACAATTTTTTTTGAAACGCTCATGCCACCACAATTTAGCCTAAAACTCTGGCGACGGCGAGCGCGCCACGCGCATTTTTTCCGCTTCCACAATCGCCAACGCCCGCCGCAAATCTTCCTGTTTACTCGCGCTGACCAAAAGATAATCGAAATTTTTCCACTGCGCGATTTCCTGTTTGGCCACCGCCACCCGCTTTTGAATCACTTCCGGCGAATCCGCGTTGCGCCGTTTCAATCGTGTTTCGATTTCCGCGAGCGAAGTCGGCGTCAAAAAAATCGTCACCAGCGCGCGGTTCAATTCCGGTTCGGTTTCCGCCTGCTCGCGAATCGTCGCCGCGCCCTGCACGTCCACGTTCAGCAAAACATCCTTGCCCGAACGTAATTTGCCGAGCAATTCGGATTTCAAAATCCCGTAGCTGTTGCCGTAAACCGTCGCGTGTTCGATGAAATTGCCCGCCTGCAACCGTTTCAAAAAATCCTCGGCCTTGAGGAAATAATAATCCCTGCCATGATGCTCGCCCTTGCGCGGCGCGCGCGTCGTGCAGGTGACGGCGCGCGTCATGTTCGGGCGCGCGCGCAACAATTGCCGCACGAGCGTCGTCTTGCCGCCGCCCGACGGCGCGGAAATCAAAACCAGCAACGGCGCGGATTTTTTTTGCGCCGGCTTTGGACTTGGTGGCCGTCTGTAAAGACTTTTTGACTTTGGATTATTCGACATTTTGCACCTGTTCGCGAAACCGTTCCAATTCCGCCTTCAACGTCACGACCTCGCGCGAAATCGCCGCGTCATTTGCCTTCGAGCCAATCGTGTTGATTTCGCGGTTCATTTCCTGCGCCAAAAAATCCAGCGTGCGCCCGACCGGCTCGCGCGATTTGCGGCAATCCTCGAACTGTTTGAAATGACTTTGCAACCGCGTCAATTCCTCCGCAATGTCCGAGCGGTCGGCGAACAAAACGATTTCTTTCAACAAACGCTCGTCGTCCGGCGCGACATTTTCAATTCCCGCAGATTTGATTCGTTCCAATAATTGTCTGCGATAATTTTCCGCCGTCAACGGCGCCTGCTTCTGAATTTTTTCGACGGCTTTTTGCATCACGCCGATTCGCGCGGCCAAATCGTCCGCCAAATGCGCGCCTTCGCGTTCGCGCATTTTCACGAGCGACGCCAAAGCCTGCTTCAACGCTTTTTCCACCGCCGGCCAGATGCTTTCCGCCTCGACCAATTCTTCGTCGCTTTGAAAAACTCCCGGCGCGCGAACTATTTGGTCCAGCGAAACGCCGCCGGAAAGTTTCAATTGCTTTGCCAGTTTGCCGAGTTCCATCGCGTAAGCCTTTGCGAGCGACGCGTTGATGTGCGCGCGCGCCGATGATTTGCCGTTTGCCGCGTGGATGCCGATGCGCGCCGTGACGCGACCGCGCGCGACCTGCGCGTTGATGGCGTCGCGCACTTGCGCTTCGAGCATTTCCAACTCGCGCGGCAGGTTCACGGAGATTTCCGACTGGCGGCGGTTGACCGCGCCCAGCTCGACAGTGATTTTGAAACCGTCCCGCGCGCACTCGCCGCGACCGTAACCCGTCATGGATTTCATCGCGCGCAATATGCGAAAATTTCCTGTGTCAGGCGAATCAATTTTCGGCAACTGGAATCAAATCAATCTGGACGCAGGAAAAGTGAAGGTTTAGCGTGTGGTGATTCAAGATAAAACAAGTTACGCTATAAATGATTTCTATCGCATTACAGATTTTTGAGGGTGCCAGCTTAATCGGATTGTTGATTTTGATTTGGCGAGTAAGCAAATGGCTGGGATGGCGCGTTCGCGCTGTTGTTTATGGTTGGGCAGTAGTTTTTGTTTGGGCGTTATTTTGGGCTATTCTTTTACCGATTTTATTTAGTCGGATAATGAGTCCAGATTTGCGTGCAAAGGCATTTCCTGACGGCACGATTGCGATGGCAGCATTGGTTGGTGGTTGGGTTTGGCCGCTTATTATTGTAGCTATCAGCAGTTATAAACAAGACCGCAAGAGATAGACTGAAAAAATGCAACTCCGGCTCTTGAGATTATTTCTAGGCTTCACAGCACTTGGTTGGGGAGTTTCATCGGTTGGAGTTTTTGTCAGTTGGTCGGAAGCTGAAACTCTTTTGCGAGGACTCGGCGCGAAGCCAATTACTTATGACCAGATGCTTGACTACTGGTTAAGAATGGCTTCGGGCGTGTTCACGCTCGTTGATGTCTAGTATCTGATGATGGCTATTTGGCCCAAAAAATTTTGCGCTGCAATTCCGTGGTTTGGCATTTTGATGTTAATTGAAGGCGTAATACTTCTTGCTCACGGACTGCGATTGCATTTGTCACCGTTTCCATTTTACGGCGATGTTTCAGCTAGTTTCGTTGGAGGCGCAGGAATTTTATTTTTCTCTAAAGCGGCAAAATCGTCCAATCAGTAATTTCAATTTAAGCCAAAATTTTGATGCGAAGAAATTTCAACGCTTTCAAAAAATCTTCCGGCAGTGGTGCTTTGAAATTCATTTCCTTTTTCGTGCGCGGATGGACGAACGAAAGCTCGTGCGCGTGTAGCATCACGCGCGGCACGGTGTAGCCGGTCAATTCCGTGAATTTTTTATTTTGCTTCGCGCCGTAAGTTTCGTCGCCAAGCAGCGGATGGCCGAGAAATTGAAAATGTACGCGGATTTGATGCGTGCGTCCGGTGAAAATCTGCGTTTCCACGAGCGTCGCGGCGTTCAATTTTTCCAGCACGCGATATTTCGTGTGTGCCACGCGGCCTTCATTATCGTCGGTCACGGCCATGCGTTTGCGATGATTCGGATGCCGCGCAATCGCCGCGCGGATTTCGCCGGATTCCTTTTTCAATTCGCCGCAGACAATCGCATTGTAAATTTTTTTTACGTTGCGTTCGGCGAATTGTTTGGAAAGCGCGAGATGCGTTTCGTCATTTTTGGCGACGACGAGGCAGCCGCTGGTTTCCTTGTCGAGCCGATGGACAATTCCCGGTCGCGCCACGCCGCCGATGCCGCTCAAGGAATTTTTGCAATGATGCAGCAGCGCATTGACGAGCGTGTGTTCCGCGTGTCCGGCGGCGGGATGCACGACGAGCCCGGCGGGTTTGTTGACGACGAGCAGCGATTTGTCCTCGAACAAAATGTCGAGCGGAATTTTTTCCGGCTGCGCTTCGGCGGATTTTGGTTCGGGAAAATGAATCTCAATTTTTTCTCCGGCGCGCGGCGAATGGGTCGGTTTGACAATTTTGCCGTTGACGCGAACGTGGCCGGCTTCAATCAATCGCTGGAACGCGCCGCGCGAAATGGCTGGAAATTTTGTCCGCAGAAAAGCATCGAGCCGCTCACTCGGCAGCGATTTTTCGACGATGAAATTTTCGATTCGGGAATTCATCCGCAGATGGCGCAGATTTTCGCAGATAAAATTCTGATTTTCATTTTTGATCCGCGTTTATCGGCGAAATCTGCGGAAGAAAAAATTCATTGAGATTCCAACGGTTTGGGTTTGTGCTCGTTTTTCCACGTGATGAGAAAAATCAGGCCGACGCCGGTGCAGATGGCGGAATCGGCGATGTTGAACGCGGGAAAGCCGATTTCGCCACCGCCGCGTTGCTGCAAATAAAAACGGAGAAAGTCCACGACTTCATGGCGAATCAAACGGTCGGCGAGATTTCCGGCGATGCCGCCGAAGAGCAGGCCGAACGCAATCTGGCCGGAAATCCGGTCCACGTCAAAATGATGGCGCGTGAGAAACAGCGCGACGAACGCCAGCACCATGACAAAAATCAGGGTGCTGTTGTTGTTGCGGAACAAACTCCATGCCGCGCCGGTGTTGCCCCAGTGGACAAATTTGAAGAAGCCTTCAACGATGATTTTTTCGTCGCCCGACGGCAGCGTTTTCAGGATGAGCCATTTGGTGATTTGGTCGAACGCGAACACCACGAGCGCCAGCGCGACGATGCGGCGGTTGGATTTCTGGAAAATGGATTTGGCGGCGGACATTTACGCTGTTCATTTAAGCGTGCACGGCGGAAAAAGACAATTTGTTTTGGCGCGGATTTCCGCGACGGGCCAAAATCCCGGCGGCTGTTATGTATTAAAGTTATGGTCAGACAAGAAACATGGTATTTTGGACGCGGCGGAAACAGGGTAAATTGAAAGCATGGGAAAAACATTGGAAACGAAAGAACAGACTGAAACTCAAAACAAAGCGATGCAACTTGGCGTGGACAGTTTCGCCGCCAAATCCGCTGACGAAAAAGTCAGCGTGTCCGACAGCGTCCGCAATCTGGTGCAGCGCATCGAAATCGCCGACCAAGTGGGCTTGGACGTTTTCGGCGTTGGTGAGCATCATCGCAAGGAATACCTCGATTCCGCGCCGCACATGATTCTCGCGGCGGCAGCAACGCAGACGAAAAAAATTCGTCTCGCCAGCGCCATCGTCGTCTTGAGCGCCGCCGACCCGGTGCGCGTGTTTCAAAATTTCGCCACACTAGATTTGCTTTCACAAGGCCGTGCGGAATTGGTCGTTGGACGTGGCTCGTTCACCGAATCGTTTCCGTTGTTCGGCTTGAAACTGGAAGACTACGACGACATTTTCGCGGAGAAATTGGACTTGCTGCTAAAGCTGCGCGAAAACGAATTTGTCAACTGGTCGGGCAAATTTCGTCCCGCGTTGACGGGACAAGGCGTTTATCCGCGCCCGTTGCAAAATCCGTTGCCGCTGTGGATTGGCGTCGGTGGCACGCCGGAATCCTTCGCGCGCGCGGGCATTTTGGGATTGCCATTGATGATTGCGATTATCGGCGGCGAAACACGGCAATTCCGTCCGCTCGTGGATTTGTATCGCGAATACGGCCGCCGCGCCGGACATTCGCCGGATAAATTGAAAGTCGGCGTTCATGCCGTCGGTTACGTTGCGGAAACGACACAGAAGGCGATTGACGATTTCTTTCCCGGTTACGCGAAAACGTTCAGCAAAATCGGACGCGAACGCGGTTGGCCGCCAATCACGCGCGCGCATTTTGACGCCGCGCGGAGTCGCGACGGCGCGATGCTCGTGGGCAGTCCTGAAGAAGTCGCGGAAAAAATTTTGCGCCACGGCGAAGCGCTCGGCGGCATTGACCGCCTGACGTTTCAAATGGACGTCGCGGAATTGGCGCAACCAAATTTCCTGCACGGCATCGAACTTTTGGGAACAAAAGTCGCGCCTCTCATTCGCAAAAGCATTTCCTGAAATCAAAACCAGATTTTTTGACCTTGCGTTTTGATGGACGAGGAGCATTTGTGGTTGTAGGCTTTCCTCATGGCGTTGGTGCGAATCCTTGTGGATGGCTATTCGCTGCTGCACAATTGGCCGGAACTGGCGGCGGGCGCGCCACGTCATTCCGAACGCGCCCGCGACGAGCTGGTCCAAATCCTGACGCGCTACCACGATGTGACGGGCGAACCGGTCACGATTTTTTTCGACGGTGCGGGTTCACCGCCGGGCGCGCCGAAGAACGAATCAAGCAGCGACGTGGAAGTTTTATTTTCGCGCGCCGGCCAAACGGCGGATGACCTGATTGAACGCGTCACGCACCGGTTTCAGCAATTCGGCGAAGTACTGGTGGTGACGGACGATTTTGCGGAGCGCGACATAGTGAGCGGATTCGGCGGGTCGGTGGCCAGTTGCGCGAATTTCATCTGCATGGTGGAAAACGCGCTGACGGAATTGCAGGATGAATTGAGGACTTACAACCGCGCGGAACGCAACCGGTTCAAAAATAAAAAATGAACGATTCAAGAAAATACATTCGAGCGGCGCGATTTGTTCTGGCGCTGGTGACGGCGCTGTTTTTGTTCCGCGCGTTCGCGGCGTCGGCGCAGACGTCGGCGGAAGAAAATCGTTATCTGCTGATTTTCGACACGTCTTCGACCATGAAAAAAAATCTGCCGGCCACGCAAGGCGCGGTGAACAATTTGCTTCTTTCGCTGATGCACGGCCAATTGCAAGCGGGCGATACCATTGGCGTCTGGACGTTTGCCAGCGAGGTTGGCGCGGGACGATTTCCACTGCAACAATGGAAGCCAGAAAATGCCGGGGACATCGCGTCAAACATCATGGCCTTCGTTGAAAAGCAGCGCTACCGAAAAACCACCGATTTCGAGGCGACGACGTTGATGTTGAGCGATGTCGTGCTTAATTCCGACCGGCTGACGGTTTTGATTTTTTGCGACGGCGACGGCGAGATTCATCACGCGGGATTTGACGATGCCATCAACGCCGCTTTCGAGAAAAACCGAAAGCAGATGCAAAAGGATCACCAGCCGTTCATTATCGTTTTGCGCAGTCAGGCAGGCGTTTATGTCGGATACACGGTCAATTCGCCGCAGCGCGTGGATTTTCCTGAATTTCCGCCACGCCCGGTTCCCATAGCTGCTCCGCCGCCAATCGCGCCGACCAATCCGCCGCCGGAAACCGCTCCGGCGCAACCCAAAATCATCGCGCCGCCGTTGATTATTGTGGGCACACACGTCGGCACCAATCTACCGCCGGAAGAACCGCCGAAATTGGTGGAAACCAATTCTCCGCCGCCGGAAGTCGCGCCGACCAATCCGCCGCCAAAAATTGAAACCAACCCGCCGCCGGTTGTTGAAAAAACGGAACCGACTAATCCGGTTCCGGCGATTGCGCCAACCACTCCGCCACCGCCGCCTCAAAAATCCGGCAACGATAGCAAAGCGTTGAAAATTGGTGTCGCATTGTTTGCCGTTGCAATCGTGCTGGTGATTTTGCTAATTCGTCGCGGCGGTAAATCCGGCGAAAGTCTCATCACCCGCTCGATGGACAAAAAATAATTCCGGCGTGACTTTTGCCGGCGCGCGTGAAAAAATTGTCCGCATGAAAGCGTTGAATCTGATTTGCGCGCTCGGCCTGTTTGCCGCCGCTGCGTTGAGAGCCGAAGACACCAACAAAATTTCTGCGTCGCCGGATTTTACCGACCCCGCCAAACTTACCGCCAAAGCGCCTGAAACGTTCAAGGTGCAATTTGACACGACGAAAGGTAAATTCGTTATCGAAATCACTCGCGCGCTTTCACCCAATGGTGCCGATCGTTTTTACAATCTTGTGCGTTCCGGTTACTTCACGGGTGTCGAATTTTTCCGCGTGGTTCCCGGTTTCATGTGCCAATTCGGAGTTCACGGCGATCCCGCCATTTCCGCGAAATGGCGCGGCGCAAATATTCCCGATGACCCGGTCAAAGGCAGCAACACGCGCGGCACAATCACTTTTGCCACCGCTGGTCCCAACACGCGCACCACGCAGTTATTCATCAACTTCGCGGACAATACCAGCCTCGACGGTCAAGGTTTTTCCCCATTCGGTAAAGTGATTGAAGGTATGGATGTCGTGGACAAAATCAACGGCGAATACGGCGACGCTCCTGAATTTGGCGGTCACGGTCCCGAACAAGGCCAAATTCAAATGGAAGGCAACGCCTATTTGAAAAAAGATTTTCCGAAGCTTGATTACATCAAATTCGCGACGATTATCTCGACGGAATTACCCGCAAAAAACGATATAATGCTTAAATAAAGATTTATGAACGAAGTCGCAATTCTTACCACCAACGCCGGTGAAATGATTCTCGAATTCTGGCCGGATGTCGCGCCCGGACACGTCAAAAATTTTATAGACCTTGCGAAAAAAGGTTTTTACGACGGCACCGCGTTTCATCGCGTCATCAAGGATTTTATGATTCAAGGCGGCGACCCGTTGACCAAAGACGCGAGCAAGGAAGATTTGTGGGGCACGGGCGGCCCCGGCTACCAAATCAAGGCCGAATTCAACGACAAGCCGCACGTGCGCGGCGTGCTTTCCATGGCGCGCTCGCAAAATCCGAATTCCGCCGGCTCGCAATTTTTCATCTGCCACGGCGACCCGCGCTTTCTTGACCGGCAATACACTGCGTTCGGAAAATTGATTCGCGGCGACGACGTGTTGGAAAAAATCGCCACCACGCCCACGCATCCCGGCGATAGACCTAAGACAAAACAAACGCTCATCAGCGTCAAAATTGTTCCGGCGGATTCGGTGAAATAGTTTTCAGACAGGATTTACAGGATTGACAAGATTCTTGGATTTTAATCCTGCAAAATCCTGTTAATCCTGTCTAAATTCCACTGTGGAAATTTCCGAACTCGCAAAAGTTTTGGTCGCGCTCGGTTGTCCGGCGGAAAAATCCTTGGAAATGGCCGCGCAACTGGACAAGCGTGCGAAGCAACTGGCCGAGCAAAAAGGAAAAACCCACGACGAAGCGCTCGCGCATTTGCTCGCGTTGATGAAACAAGGCTGGGCCGCGCCGAAATAAATTTTTCTCCGCGCCGCCACGTCTCTGCGTTAAAATTTCCGCGTGATAAAACCGTGGAAAAAAGTTGGTTCAAAACTCATCGGCGATTTTCGCATTTTCAAATTGCGTTCGGACGTCGCCATCAGTCCGCGCACGGGCAAGGAACACGATTTCTTCGTGCTTGATTCCGTCAATTGGGTCAACGTCATCGCCGTCACGCCCGACCAACAACTCGTGATGGTCGAGCAATATCGTCACGGCTCGAACACCGTCGAACTCGAAATTCCCGGCGGCATGATGGACGCGGGCGAAACCGACCCGGTGAAAACCGCCGTGCGCGAATTGCGCGAGGAAACCGGCTACGAAGGCGAAAACGCGCGCCTGCTCGGACAAGTTCATTCCAATCCCGCGATGATGAACAACGTCACTTACACCGTGCTGATTGAAAATTGCCGATTGAAGCACGGCGTGGAATTCGACGGCGGCGAAGATTTGGAAACGCGCCTGTTGCCCATTTCAGAAATTCCGAAACTGGTTGCCGACGGAAAAATCGGCCATCCACTCGTCGTCGTCGCGCTATATCATTTCGATTTGTGGCAAAGGGGAATTAAAAATGTGCCTACATCTTGATTATGGAAAAATATATTTATAGTGAAACATTTCCGAAAGGTTCAAAGGTAAAAATTGCGAATCGTTCTTTTCTGGAAAATTTTCTCAAAACATGGACACTTCACACCAAACTGAAACCGGAACAATTGAATTACGCAGACCAAATTGCTGAAGTGGAATCAGTTGGCTTTTATCACGGTGGCGATGAATTGTATAAGCTCAAAGAAATTCCGGGAATCTGGCACAAGCAATGTTTGGAAGCTATTAACTAACGAAATTAAGATTATCCCAAATTCACTGGATCAATATCCACGGCCAGCGTAACGTCATCGGGCAAAATAATCGTCGAAACAATTTTCGCCAGCGTTTGACTTAATTTGCTCATCGCGCGAGTGCGCAACATGATTTGGTAGCGGTAAAAAGTTTCCGCGCGTGCAAGTGGCGCGGCAGCAGGTCCGGCGAGAATCAAATCTTTGAATTCTTTCAGATCTTTTTCCAACTCGCGTTTCAAATGTTCGGCGGAGAATTTCACTTTTTCCTCGTTGCGGCCTTTGAGCGTGAGCAGCGCGACGCGGCTGATGGGCGGATATTTCAGTTGTTCGCGAAATTCAATTTCCTGTTCGTAAAAGCCGGCGTAGTCGTGTCGACGCGCGTATTGAATCGCCGGGTGAAACGGCGTGAACGCCTGCACAAACACTTCGCCCGTCACGTCGCCGCGACCGGCGCGACCGGCGACTTGCGTGAGCAGTTGGAAGGTGCGTTCGCCCGCGCGAAAATCCGGGAAGTGCAGCGCGGAATCCGCGTGAATGATGCCGACGAGCGTGACGTTCGGAAAATGTAAACCTTTTGCGATCATCTGTGTGCCGACGAGGATGTCAATTTTGCCCGCGCGAAAATCGCCGAGCGTTTTGCGGTAATCATCCTTGCGCCGCATCGTGTCCGCGTCCATGCGCCGCACGCGCGCCTGCGGAAATAATTTTGTCAGCGCATCCTCGACGCGCTGCGTGCCCGTGCCGGAAAAACGAATCGCCGGATTGCGACATTTTTCGTTCGGACAAATTGCCGGAACTTTTTCACTGTGCCCGCAAATGTGACACGCGAGTTTTTGTTCAACGCGATGATATGTTAGTGAAATGCTGCAATTCGGGCAATTAGCGACGTAACCGCATTTCTCGCATTGCAGCGAAGTCGAATAACCGCGACGGTTGAGAAATAAAATTGTTTGCTCGCCGCGTTCCAAACGTTGCGTGATGGCTTCTTTCAACTGCGGCGAAAAAATCGGCGCACCTTTTTCTTTCGCTGCAGCTTGTCGCATGTCCACGACACGGACGCGCGGCATTTTTTGGTCGTCCACGCGCTCCGGCAATTCGAGCAGCGTGTATTTGCCGCGTTTGGCGTTGTAAAAACTTTCGAGTGATGGCGTGGCCGAGCCGAGCACGACGACGGCGTTTTCCATTTGCCCGCGCATGATGGCCACGTCGCGCGCGTGATAACGCGGCGCTTCTTCCTGCTTGTAACTCGTCTCGTGCTCCTCGTCCACAATGATGAGACCGAGCGGGTCAACCGGCGCAAAAATCGCCGAGCGCGCGCCAATCACAATCCGCGCGCGGCCTTGACGGATTTTGTGCCATTCATCATGCCGTTCGCCCGCGCTCAAGTGCGAATGCAAAACCGCGACGAGCGTTTGCAATTTGCCGGAACTGAACCGCGCTTTGAATCGCTCGACGGTTTGCGGCGTGAGCGAAATTTCCGGCACAAGCACGATCGCGCCTTTGCCTTGTTCGAGCGCGTGCGCGATGGCTTGCAGATAAATTTCAGTTTTTCCCGAACCAGTCACGCCATGAAGCAAGAAAGTTCGCGCTGGATTTTTAACGTCCATCGCTTTCATGATTTCATTCAATGCGTTCGCTTGCGCTGGATTTAATGACAGCGGCTGCGTCGGCAAAATATGTTCGCGTGCGTAAGGGTCGCGCTCGGAAATTTTTGCGGAAATTTCGACGAGTCCGGCGTCTTCCAATTTACGAACAGTCGCGGTAGTGGTTCCCGCCAGTTCGAGCAATTCCGTCAAAGAAATTTCGCGGCGTTCTTCGATGATGTTCCAAACCTCCTGCTGACGTTTCGGCAATTTTGGAAACTCGCCATGAAAATCCAGCGCGCGGACGAACAATTGTTTTTTCCAGCCTTCTTCTTTTTTGCGAATGGCTTCGGGCAAAACGGATTTCAATGCGATTTCTGGCGCGCAGCAGTAATAATCCGCAATCCAGCGCGCAAGTTGCAAAACTTTTGGCGTGACCAAAGTTTGCGTACCGATGATTTTAAGAATTGGTTTGAGATTTGCGTGCGCAGATTCTTCGGCGAGCGCGGTGACAGTTCCGTAAATTTTGCGCGAGCCAAACGGCACTTGCACGCGTGTGCCGACTTCAATTTGTCCAACGAGTCCGGGCGGGATGGCGTAATCGAATTCCTTGCGCAGCGCGATTTCGAGACTGACGCGGGCGATCATGGCTAGTCGCGCGAGATTTTATTGAGCGTGTCTTCCAGTTGCTTGCGCAGGGCTTCGCGTCCAGCATCGGAAATTTCGCGTGGAACGTAAATCGGTTTGTCCGAATTCATTTCGCAAACGGAGAACGGCCTGGGAATTTGAAAGCGGTCCCAGCTTTTGATGACAAATTTTTTGGGCGCATGAAATCCGAATGGAATGATGGGATGGCCGGTCAATTGTGCGAGCGAAATCACGCCGTCATAACAATGATAACACGGGCCGCGCGGGCCATCGGGGGCCATGGCGATGTCATAACCCTGCTGCGCCCAACTGGTGAGTTCAAGCAACGCCTGCGGGCCGCGCATGTGCGACGAACCGCGCACAGGCTGGATGCCAAAACGTTCGAGAATGGCCGAGAGAAACGCGCCGTCGCGACTGGTGCTGGCGATGGCGGCGACTTTGCTACGTTTCCGTCGTCGCGAATAAATCCGATAGGCATTCGGGCAAAGCAAAATCCGGTTGTGCCAGAAGGCGAAAATCAACGGTGAATCCGGCGGATTTTCCCAAAATCCGGAATTGTCATTCCATTTGTAACGCAGCGTCAGGGTCAACAAACGCGCGATGCTTACGACAATCCACGCGCCGATGCGTTGGCGCAGTTTCGGCTGTTCGGGCACGACCACACCGGATTTGCGTTCGTAAATTTTGCGTCTGGTCTTTTCGCTGGTCATCCATTTCCCTTTTTCAGGCACGCGCGCACCAAATCTTCAACGGTCGCTTTCGTGCCGAGCGAATTTTGCGCGGCGCGAACACCGTCATGCGCTTCAATCTGTTTGAAGCCAAGCGCCATGAGCGCGAGCACCGCGTCATTAACTTTTTGGTCGTCGGGCGAGAGTGAATGTTTCGCGCTCGCGGCTTCCCACGCGCCGGCTGCGCCGATTTTGTCGCGCAATTCCACGATGATGCGCTCGGCGGTTTTCTTGCCGACACCGGAAATCTGCGAAAGCGATTTCACGTCGCCGCTGGCAACCGCACCGCGAAATGTCGTCACGGAAACACCGCTCAAAATGTTCAGCGCGATTTTCGGACCAATGCCAGAAACGGTATTGACGAGCAGGCGAAATAAATCGCGTTCCGCCGCCGACATGAAACCATAAAGCGTGTGCGCGTCTTCGCGCACGACCAATTGCGTGAGCAGTTTTATTTCATTGCCCGGCGATGGCAATTTGTCGAACGACGAGAGCGGAATCAAAACTTCGTAGCCGACGCCGTTCACGTCCACGACAAGTTGCGTGGGCAGCGCTTCGATGAGTTTGCCGTGAAGGAAAGTGATCATCAGATTTTTGGGGGCGGCGAAAAATTGTAGCGCGAATTTTCCTGCGCGTGGGTGAGCGCAATCGCCAGCGCGTCGGCGGCATCGGGCGCAGGTGGCGCGGATAAATTCAACATGCGCTGCACCATTTTGGCGACGGCGGATTTTTGCGCCGCGCCATAGCCGACAATCGCCTGTTTCACTTTGCGCGGCGCGATTTCAAAAATCTCGATTCCAAATTCAGCGACCGTCGCCAGCGCTGCGCCGCGCGCTTCGCCCATGACGATGGCCGTTTTCAAATTTTGCGCGAAAAAAAGCCCTTCAATGATGCAAATCGTCGGCTGATTTTGTTTTAGGATATCGCGAAGGGTTTGCGAAATTTTAGCGAGGCAGCGGGAACGTTCCCAATCTTTCGGGCAGGAAATTGTGCCGTGCGCCAGCGTTTGCGGGAATGGTTTTGCCAATTGGATAAGTCCATAACCGGTGCCGCGCAGCGAAGGGTCAATGCCAAGAATGATTTTGGGATTTGAAGACGATGCGCGTTCGACAACGGGTGGCAAAAAAGCTTCGTGCAACGTTTTGCCGTCGGCGCGCGCCTGCATCTGCTCGAATTGCCGTAACGTGATGCCCACGCCATCACTTTGCCAGCAAGCGGGAAGTTACTAAAGCAAAAACGACTGTCGTTGTTTACCGGTTGAATGAATTTGAATCAATGTCCAGATGGATTTTGCTGATTGTTCGACCTTGAACCGGAAGGAGCCTGCCGGAAATTACCCGGCGATGAATCGTGTTGCGCTGGCTCCTGACTGGGATGCGGCATCGGATGCTGAATCTGTTGTTCCTGCTGTCGTGGAGATGTATACCAATTATGGTTGTAATTGTGTGCCGGTGATTGCGGATTTGGGGCAACGTATGGAGTTCCCGGTTGATTTACTTGCGTGCCGTGATATTGAGTTGGATGAGAAGGATTATCTTGAGCCGGAGCAACCGGATGTGGCCGAATGCCTTGATTCAGTGAAGTCGCATTGTTTTGCGTGAAGTGGGGACGATTCACCAACAACGTGCGATTATTTTGATTGAATCGTTCACGAGTTACATTTCGTGTGTTCACCGTTTGAATTGTGACCGGATGAATTTGGACTCCGCTCACAGCCGTAATGTGTTGTGGTGGAATACCGTCGTTGACGATGGTTTGATTATGATTGTTGAAATTGAAATTATTTATGATGGTTGTGTGATTATAAATTTTTGTTACCTGGTCGGCGGCGACGCGATAATGATTTGGGTGCGAATCGTAAAAATTTTTCGTCGCGACGAAAGTGAAGCTCGCTGCGGTCAATCCAAAATCAAAACCAACCTTTACCGCCGCGCCATTGTAAATAAAGCCGACGCCAGCTTGATAAATGGTATGCGGCGGCAACGGCGCCCAGCCGCAATAATCATTTGAATAGCGCCAGCAAACCCAAGACGGTGCCCAAGTTGTTTCCGGCCACCAACACCAGCCCCAACGCGGGTGGTGAAACCAACGCCCATAATGAAAAGTTGTTGCGCCCCACGAATAATCCGAAACCCAATACCAGCCATAATCGGTATAAACCCAGCGCCCATGATCACAATACGGTTGCCAACCGGCATCATAAATGACAGTAGTTGGCCGCCAGCAAAGTCCGTAACCGTCTATGTTTACCCAGCCGCCATAAGGCGCAAGCGTGCTGTAAAAATAATTTTCCGTGACAACTGCCGGCGGGTTGTTTGTCGGCGTATCTGTAGGCGTGGTCGGTTGATTGTTGACGGCAACCCCCAATTCCTGATTTCGTTGAATCATCGCGTTGATGACATCGTTTGGCAGGCCGATATCCTTCAGATAAATAACTGTGGTCGAATCCAAATCAAATACGCTGCCGAAATTTTTGACAAAACTCATGATGACGCTTTCGTCAACGCCGGATTGCGCCATATTCACCACCTGACCAACCGGACTGTCGGACGGAATATATGAAGGCAATTCGCCCGGGGTGATGGAATTATCCGTTGCGGCGGGCGTATTTGACTCTGTCATGGCTGATTCATTTTGCGCGCGGGAATTTTGAATCGCACAAAGGCACAGCGAGACAACAAGTGAAAATAGAATGCTCGGACAAAATTTGAGAGAAACAGGAATTTTCATTTTGAATTAGGTAATGCGTTACATTAATACAATACGTCACTTTTTTTGACAAGTTATGGAAAAAATCATTCAACGGAATTGGTGCTCCCGCCCGGAATTGAACTGGGATACGCGGTTTAGGAAACCGCTGCTCTATCCATTTGAGCTACGGGAGCAAATAGGCAGCGAGGGATGATTATCCTTTGAAGCTGAACTACAGCAAGCCATTTTGTTTAGCTGATCTTGCCGAATTCAGAAAACTGAAAGCCGCTTGTTGCTAAAAGCAAGTTGCCATTTGCAAATTGCCCGAAACGCGTGCGAAATCCTGTTAGTAAAAGGGCTTGAAAGCATTAGTGACTTGAAATTATACACAAATCATACACGATTTTTAGACAATTAGGCTTGAAAACGTGTGTAAGTTGAGAGTTTGAGTTGATTTTGTGTTGGCATTTTTAATGCTGAAAACACAGTGTATGACCAAATTATGGGTGCAGATTAGCTTGGCCAGCTTATTGTTTGTCAGCCTTGTCGCCAAGTTGCGCGCTGCGGTTGAAAGCCAGGTGCCGCTTGGTTACGAGGATGAAAAGGGATTTCATTTTGGTGTGAAACAAGCCGCCAACAAATAAGCGAAGGCAGTCAGCAATCGTTGATGATGATGCATTCAACGAAGTTCTGTCTTGCGTCTTCTCTTTTGTTTTCATCCGGCAATTCAAGGTTTGCCGATTTTGCTCTTCCTGTTCTTCCTTTTCGCTTTCGTTTTTCTTGCTACAATTGAATTCGAGGACTCGTGGTGAACGCACGGATTTTTAAGCTTCATTTCATTAAACCGGCGTTCTAAACTTAAAATGATGGCCGGTGAAATTTCAGTCCAAGAAATTGGATTGCTAAATGCTTTTGACGGGGAGAGCAAAAGCAATTTGGTTTGAAAATTATGAAGGAAAATGGTTGTTGCCAAAACGATGAGGCAGTTCGAATTCTTCTGGTCGAAGATCATCCAGTTGTTCGGGAATCTTTGAAGCTGATTATTCAACGTGACCCCAATTTGAAAGTTTGTGGCGAAGCCGAGGATTGCAAGCAAGCGCTGATGCTGGTGAGTGAAATCCGCCCGCAATTGGTTATTCTTGACCTGACTTTAAGGGATTCACACGGGTTGGAACTGATTAAAGATTTAAGAGAACACCATCCCAACGTGTTAAGTTTGGTTTTTTCAATGCATGAAGAATCAATGCTCGCTGAAAGAGTGATTCGAGCCGGAGCGCGTGGCTATCTGACCAAACAAGAAAACCCGGCGAAAATTCTCACGGCGATACGTCAGGTTTTGAAAGGTGAAATATATTGGAGTGAAAAAACAGCGGCACAAATTGCTTCAAAAATCGCTATGCGCCCTCGATCTTCCAACGGTTTTTCGTTGGAATTTTTGACAGACCGCGAGTTGCAGGTATTTGAACTGATGGGACAAGGGCAAAGCACGCGGCAAATTGCAGGTATTTTACATATAGATGCCAGCACGGTAGATACTTATAGTTCAAGAATTAAGGAGAAATTGAATCTAAAAAACAGACGCGAATTGATTCAATACGCAATCCGCTTTCAAATGTTGCCAAAAGATACAATGGCTAATTGATGTCTTCAATTGTCGTCAACGCCTGTTTAAGCCTACAAGGTCAAAAGTAGTTAAAATCACTACAATAAAATAAGGTAAAACCTTGTAGATAGCTGGTCGGAATGTGTTAAAATACGTTCGTGACTGGCTCGAATGTGAATTGAAATAAAACAAATTTTGGAGACATCGTTCGATATTATGTTTTTACCCGCTGATAATTCTTTCGCTTGGTTAAGCGGGTTTTAATGCAAATATTTTTAATGATTGGAGATTCATGCTATCCACTTTCACAACTTCAATTCAATCTGACGCTTGGTATTGTGTTCGTACCAAGCCAAAGCATGAGCATATTGCTGCGGCCAATCTGCGGAAAAATTTAAATCTTCAGGTTTTTCATCCGCGTTTGCGGGTAGAGCGCGTCACGAAACGCGGCTTGGTGCGGACGAACGAATCTCTTTTCCCTTGTTATATTTTCGTCCGTTGTGTAATTGATGAGAAAATAAATCAAATTAAAAGAACAGGCGGGGTGACTACGGTTGTCCATTTTGCGCAAAGAATTCCCATAATAGAAGACGCCATAATTGATGAATTGGTTGAATGTTTTGCTGGAGAAGAAGCAATGGCCGTGGAGAACCGGATTTCGCCGGGTGATGAAGTGTTGCTGGCCGATGGGGCATTTGCTGGAATGCGGGCTTTTGTTTTGCGTGTGATGCCCGCAAAAAGACGGATTCAGATTTTGTTAGATTTTTTGGGCCGTCCGACACCCGCCGAAGTTGATGAAAGTTCGGCAATAGTTGAAAGAAATAGCGTAGTGGATTTGGTTCCGGTTTTAGCCGCACGTCCTAGTGCGAAGGCCGTGTTGGTTTCGGTGTAAGTTGAATTCGCACGAACAAATTAGGGTAATTGTCTCTGTTTGTTTTCAGAGAAATGGTTCTGTTAATTTTTGGCAAAATAAGCTTTTGCCAACAAGTGCGGAGCTTTGGCTTTGTAAAAATTTAATTACTTGGTTATTTATATTTAATTTGCCAGTTTTTTAATAAAAAAGATGGAACAAAAAGACATTCTGAATAAAACAATCCAGATTGAAATCCCTCGTTGGAAAAGAATACTGGACGTCGCGATTGTATTGTCGGCGTTACCAATAATTATTCCTTTATCTTTTCTGCTGGGTTTGGCGATTCACTCGGTTTCAACAGGGCCTATATTATTCAGGCAGGAACGCGTCGGATATCGAGGCAAGCGTTTCATGTGCTTCAAATTTAGGACCATGTTTGTTGATGCTGATACCTCGACACATCAGGGGCATCTTTGCCAATTGATGAATTCAAACACGCCGATGACAAAAATGGATGTAACCGGCGACCCAAGGATAATCCCATTTGGTTTATGGATTCGCGCTTCGGGATTGGATGAGTTGCCTCAAATAATCAACGTGCTTCGGGGCGAAATGAGTTTGGTCGGCCCGCGCCCTTGCTTGCCTTATGAGTTTGAGAAATATCTGCCGTGGCAAAAGGAACGCTTCAACACATTGCCCGGCCTCACAGGTCTTTGGCAGGTCAGCGGAAAAAACAAGACCACTTTTAATGAGATGATTCAGTTGGACATCAAATACGCAAAAACCAAAACGATATGGCTGGATTTGAAAATCATCCTGCTGACGATTCCAGCATTACTTGCTCAAGTGGCAATTTCACGAAAAAAGAAAAAGCAATCGAAACTGGAAGCCACGCCTAATGCATTTGCGGACTTTTCTAACAACCACGAAAATTTACAGGAGCAAGTTTCGCAAAGACCGTTGGGATGGACGGCCAAGGTATAATTTATAGCGATAATTAGAAGCAAACAGGAAATGGAAATAGATATATGAACAAACAAATAAAAGTCGGAGTGGTTGGGTGTGGATATTGGGGGCCGAATTTAATCCGTAATTTCAGATCGCTCGCGGATTGTGATTTGAAAATGATGTGCGATGTCAGTGAACAACGTCTGACACACTTGAAAACTTTGTACCCGGAAGTTGAAGGCGAAACCAATTACAATCACATGCTTAACGGCGTCGGTCTTGATGCTGTAATCATCGCCACGGCAGTGCGGTCTCATTATCCAATGGCCAAGGCGAGCCTGTTGGCTGGCAAGCATACTTTTATCGAAAAACCAATGGCCAGTTCTTCTGAGGAGTGCGAAGAATTGATTCAGATCGCACGGAAAAAAGGTTTGGTCCTGATGACCGGACATACGTTTTTGTATTCCCCGGCGGTGCGAAAAATAAAGGAGATTGTTGATTCTGGAGACATCGGGGAAATCCGATATATTTGTGCCCGACGTTTGAATTTGGGCTTGTTTCAGAAAGACATCAATGTTGCTTGGGATTTGGCACCTCATGACATTTCCATCATTTTATCAATCATCGGTGAACAGCCGGTCAGTGTGAATTGTCAAGGCAGCGCGCATATTACTCCCGGAATTGAGGATGTTACCATGATGTGTTTGGGATTTGAGAGGCAAAGAACGGCCATT
>DASZXH010000026.1:0-48275 GCA_035545995.1 Verrucomicrobiia bacterium | reverse complement strand
GCTACGGCCCGACCAACGAGACGCTCGGCAAATTCATCCGCGAATTGTTCGGCCAGCAACAATTCATTCCGCCCGCGCTGGCAAAACAAAAGGAAGACGTTGAAGCCAAAACCGTCATGCTGGAAGAAACGGCGCGGCTTCGTGAACGGAGCAAAAAGAAATGAAACGTGCCGCTTCCCAGATCGTAAAATTGGGATTGATTCAATCCACCGCCTCCACGAATCCCGACGCGAACTTGAGAAAAACGCTCGCGCTTGCCGAACGCGCGGCGAAAAAGGGCGCACAAATCATTTGCACGCAGGAATTGTTTCGCTCGCAATACTTTTGCCAGAGCGAAGACCACGAAAATTTCAAACTGGCCGAGAAAATTCCCGGGCCGAGCACGGACGCGTTTCAAAAATTGGCGAAGAAACACAAAGTCGTCATCGTCGCTTCGTTGTTTGAAAAACGCGCCGCCGGCGTTTATCACAACACCGCCGCGATTATAGACGCTGACGGTTCGTTGCTCGGCACTTATCGGAAAATGCACATTCCCGACGACCCGTTGTTCTACGAAAAATTTTATTTTACGCCCGGCGATTTGGGCTTCAAAACGTGGCAGACAAAATTCGGCAAAATCGGCGTGCTGATTTGCTGGGATCAATGGTATCCCGAAGCCGCGCGCTTGACCGCGATGCAAGGCGCACAAATCCTTTTTTATCCGACCGCCATCGGCTGGCATCCATCGGAAAAAAGAGAATACGGCGAACGCCAGCACAATGCGTGGGAAATAATCCAACGTTCGCACGCCGTCGCCAATGGCTGTTTTGTCGCCGTGCCCAATCGCATCGGCCACGAAAAAATTTCCGGTGTGCGTGGCGGCGGCATCGAGTTTTGGGGACAAAGTTTTGTGGCTGGAACGTCCGGTGAAATTCTGGCGAAAGCCTCGACGAACAAGGAAGAAATTCTCATTGTGCCCGTGGATTTGGCCAAAGTGGATGTGACCCGCACGCACTGGCCATTTCTGCGCGACCGACGGATTGACGCCTACGAAAATCTCACCAAACGTCTGGTGGATTAGAATTTTTCTGCCATTCTTTTCGGCCGGTATTTTCAAAACGCGCCGGAATTTACATCGTGAATAAGGAACGAAATCTTGCTTCAACCGAATCGCATCGTGACGTCGCAGAAAAAACTGTGATGTCAGTTTTGCTGGCCATTAGCCTTTCGCACCTGCTCAACGACACAATTCAATCGTTGATTCCGGCGATTTATCCGCTGGTCAAGGAATCATTTCATTTGAGCTTTACGCAAATCGGTTTGATCACGTTCACGTTTCAAGTCACCGCGTCGTTACTGCAGCCTGCCGTCGGCTTTTACACCGACCGCAGGCCAAAACCCTATTCACTCGCGGCTGGCATGATTTTAACTTTGGTTGGGCTGATTTTGTTGTCCTTTGCCGACCGGTTTTCATTGTTGCTCGTTTCGGTCGGCCTCGTGGGAATGGGTTCGGCCATTTTTCATCCTGAATCTTCGCGGCTGGCGCATCTGGCTTCCGGTGGACGCCATGGATTCGCACAATCACTTTTTCAAGTCGGTGGTAACGCGGGCAGTTCCTTCGGCCCATTGCTCGCCGCACTTGTCGTCACACGCAATGGCCAATCGCACATCCTTTGGTTTTCGCTTATCGCGCTGGTGGCGATAATCATTCTGTTCAAAGTCGGCGGCTGGTATAAAAATCACCTCTTTCAAATTAAAAGCAAACCGCTTCCACGGCGTGCTAATCAAAAGCCTTTGCCTAAAAAAACTGTTCTGTTTTCGCTCGGCATTTTGGTCGCGCTAATTTTTTCCAAATACTTTTACCTCGTCAGCCTGTCGAGTTACTACACGTTTTACCTGATTGATAAATTTCACGTTTCCGTCGCTGGTTCGCAGATTTATCTGTTCATCTTTTTATTTTCCGTGGCGGCAGGTACGTTCGCTGGCGGACCGTTGGGCGACCATTTCGGACGCAAATACGTCATTTGGGTTTCCATTCTCGGCGTCGCGCCATTTACGCTATTACTGCCGCACGCCAATTTATTTTGGACGGCGGTTTTGACCGTTTTCATCGGCACGATTTTGGCGTCCGCATTTTCCGCCATTCTGGTCTATGCGCAGGAACTCGTGCCCGGCAAGGTCGGTTTGATTGCCGGGTTATTTTTCGGCCTCGCCTTCGGCATGGCCGGTATCGGCTCGGCGGTTCTGGGAAAACTGGCTGATTACACGAGCATCATTTTCGTTTTCAAAGTGTGTGCGTATCTGCCTTTGATTGGATTGCTGACCGGATTTCTGCCGAATATCGAAGGTCGCCGCAAAAAATCCTCCGTCGAACCAAAATAATTTTATGAATCCGATTTGGATTACCGGCGCGAACGGTTTGATTGGAAATTATTTTATTCAAACCGCGCCGCGATTTGCGCCGCGCCGGAAAATCCGCGCGTTGACACGCGAACAATTTGATTTGTTGGATTTCAAGGCTGTCGAACACGAATTTCAAAAAGACAAACCGCAACTCGTCATTCATTGCGCAGCAATCACTTCGGTTGCTGCAGCGCAAAAAAATCCGGCGCTCGCAAAAAAAGTAAATGTTGAAGCCGCAAAATTTCTCGCGGAACTCACAACGGAAATTCAATTTGTTTTCTTTTCCACCGATTTGATTTTTGACGGACGCAAGGGAAATTACCACGAAGCCGATTCGCCGAATCCATTGCATTTTTACGGCGAAACCAAAGCCGCAGCGGAAGAAGTGGTTCTGCGCAATCCAAAACATTTGGTCGTCCGCACATCCATCAACGGGGGCATTTCGCGCGCGGGCGACCGTAGTTTCAACGAACAATTGAAAGGGTCGCTGCAAAATTCCGGCGGCATGAAATTGTTCACGGACGAATTTCGTTCGCCGATTTTTGCCGGCGAAACCGCGCGCGCGGTTTGGGAACTCGCGGAGAAAAAATCCGCCGGAATTTTTCACGTCGCCGGCGCGGAAAAATTGTCGCGGTTTCAAATCGGCCAATTACTCGTGCAACGCTGGCCGGAAATCAAAACAGAAATCAAATCCGGTTCGGCCAAGGATTTTGCCGGACCGCCGCGCGCGTTGGACGCGTCGCTGGATATTTCCAAAGTGCAAAACATTTTGGAGAAACCGCTGCCGGGTTTTAGTCAATGGCTCGCCGAAAATCCAAATGAGCCGATTTGAAAAATATCGCGGTCGCCTCGCACCGTCGCCGACTGGCTATTTGCATCTCGGTCACGCGAAAACCTTTTGGATGGCGCAACAACACGCGAAACAAAACGGCGGCGAATTGATTTTGCGCAATGACAATTTGGACACTTCGCGTTGCAAACCGGAATTTGTTTCCGCGATGCTGGAAGATTTGCGTTGGTTTGGCTTTGAATGGAACGAAGGGCCGGATATTGGCGGCAAATTTGCGCCTTACAATCAAAGTGAGCGGATGAACTTTTATCGCGTCGCGCTGGAAAAATTGCGCGCGGGCAATTTTATTTATCCCTGCACCTGCTCGCGCAAAGATATTCTGCAATCCGCCAGCGCGCCACATTTGGAAGACGAAGAGCCGATTTACTCCGGCAAATGCCGGTTGAATCGTGAGGCCGAAATTCAAAATAAAAAATTCAGTTGGCGTTTTCGCGTGCCGGACGATGAAACGATTTCATTTCACGACGGAAATTTCGGTGAGCAAAAATTTGTCGCCGGAAAAGATTTTGGCGATTTCGTTGTTTGGCGGCATGACGATGTTCCGGCGTATCAATTGGCCTGTATCGTGGACGATTCCGCCATGCAAATCACTGAAGTCGTGCGCGGCGCGGATTTGTTGGTAAGCACGGCGCGGCAGCTTTTGCTTTATCGCGCGCTTGATTTAACGCCGCCGAAATTTTTTCACTGCCAATTGGTTTTGGACGGCTATGGCCAAAGACTTGCCAAACGGCATGACGCGTTAAGTTTGAGGAATTTACGTGCTCAAGGCAAAACGCCGGAATTCTTGCGCTGAATCAACCGAAAATTTTTGAAAAAGTGCTTGTGAAATTTTTCACGATGAGGCAAACTTCATTTTCTCGGAAGCACAATTGGCTTGTCTAACGGCCAGCGGTGTCCTCTGAAATGAACTTTTTTGTGAAGCAATTCGGTAAAATCGTTTTTGCCTGCGCCATTTTCACTCTGCTTTTTGCGGTGAAAATGAACGCCGAACCGTCGGCTTCAACGGGTGGTGTTTCTGATTCGGTCGCGGCGGCGAAAGCGGCTGAACCGGCGGATGAAGTCGTTCCTGCCGCTCCGCCGGAAGTTTTCAACCTGCTGGGTTTGCCGGTGACGAACTCGATGATTTGCACGTGGATTGTGGCGCTCATCATTTTAATCATTGTTCGGGCGACGACACGGAAAAACATCAAAGAAATTCCAAGCGGAATGCAGAACATCTTGGAATCGCTCGTGGAGCTTTGGGATGGTTTGATTGGTGATATTTTGGACCAGCGCGTGACGCGCTGGGTGTTTCCATTTGCGACGACGTTTTTTATTTTCATTGTGGTTTCAAATTTTATGGATTTGATTCCCGGCGTCGGCAGCATTGGGAAAACGGCGCCGGATGGAACGTTCACGCCGTATTTTCGTCCGCCGACAACCGATGCTAATTTAACCATTGCGATGTCGGCGATTTTTTTGATTATGAGTTTGTTTTGGGCGATTCGCTACAACGGTTTTTTCGGCCTGATTAAACACATTTTCGGCGTGAAAATCGAAACCAGCAAATGGATTTATCCGTTGTTTGCAGCGCTGTTTATTTTTATCGGCTTCATGGAAGTGGTTTCCATCATGTTCGCGCGGCCGGTTTCATTGGCGATGCGGCTTTACGGAAATATATTTGCCGGTGAAAGCATTTTGGACATGACGTTTCACGCGCATAATTTTGCATTGGGGCTGCTGCTTTCGATTTGCACTTATTTTTACGAAACGTTCGTCTGTCTCGTGCAGGCGTTTGTGTTTGCGCTGCTGGTCGTGGCCTTTGTCGGCACGCTGTGTATGCACACGGATGAATCGCATGACCATTAAGGATTTTTAGATTTGCCTCGAAAAGAATTCGTCGGGGTGACAACCAAAAATAATAAAAAGAAAAATTATGATGCTCGCAGAATTAACTGACAACTTACATGGCAACATCCACGTCGGCCTCGCGTTCGGCGGCGCGGCCATCGGCATCGGCGTCGCGACCGCCGGCGGTTTGACCGCGATGGCGCGCAATCCCGGAATGTTCGGCAAAATTTTGGTGTTCATGTTCATCGGCATGGCGCTCGCCGAAGCGTGGGCGATTTTCGCCTGGTTCCTCATCAAATAAGTTTGGCGTATGAGCGAACTGGGAATCCAATGGCGCGTCTTGATTGCGCAGACGATTAGTTTTTCCGTCGTCTTTGCGGTGCTGTGGTATTTTGCCTACAAACCGATTTTTGCCATGTTGCAGGCGCGCCGCGAAAAAATCGCCACCGCCCTTGCCAACGCGGAAAAAATCAAAGCCGACGTGGCGCGCACGGAAGCCGAACGCCAAAAAATTCTGGCCGACGCCGGCGATCAGGCGAACAAACTGATTGACGAGGCGCGTCAGGCCGCCGCGCGCGTGCGCGCCAACGAAACGCAAAAAGCGATTGCTTCCGCCGAACAAATCGTCGCCAAAGCGCGCGAAGCGGCGGCGCAGGAACGCGCACAGATGCTCGCGCAGTTGAAACGCGAAGTCGGACGACTCGTCGTGCAAACCACGGCAACCGTCACGGGCAAAGTGTTGACGAACGAAGATCAACAGCGTCTCGCGCAGGAAACGGAAAAACAACTGGCGGCGTAATTTGTAAAATTGGTAGGGACGCCGCGCTGCGGCGTCCGGTCAGCGCCGCAAAACGAAATGAAAATTTCCAAACAAGCCCAACGCGAAGCGCGCGAACTGTTCCGCAGTTGCTTCGTGAACGATTTGCTGGACGAAAATCGCGTCCGGCAGGCGGTCGCGTTATTGGTGGAAAAGAAACCGCGCGGCTACGTCGAAATTTTGACGCGTTTGTGCCGTTTGGTGAAACTGGATTTGGAACAGCACGCCGCGCGTGTCGAAAGCGCGACGCTTTTGACGCCGGAATTGCAAAATGAAGTGACCGGCGAAATCAAAAAGAAATACGGCAACGGCGTGAGTTTTTCGTTTGCCCAGAATCCAGCGCTCATTGGCGGAATGCGGATTCAAGTCGGCAGCGACCTTTTCGACGGCAGCGTGAAAACGCGTTTGGAAAAATTAGAACAGAGTTTTTAACAGATTTTTATGAGCAACTTATTGCAGGAAATTGAAGCGCAAATCAGCGGCGCGAAGACCGCGACGGCCAAGCAAAACGTCGGCATCGTCCGCGAAATCGGCGACGGCGTGGCGAAGATTGAAGGCCTCACCGACACGATGCTCAACGAAATGCTGGACTTCGGCAACGGCGTCACCGGCCTCGCGCTCAACCTCGAAGAAACCGAAGTCGGCGCGATCATTCTCGGCGATTACACCGGTGTCAAAGAAGGTCAGGAAGTCCGCACGACGGGCAAGCTGTTGCAGGTTCCCGTCGGCAAAGGTTTGCTTGGCCGCGTGGTCAACACGCTCGGCCAGCCGCTCGACGGCAAAGGTCCGATCAAAGCGGAAGCCAGTTATCCCGTGGAAAAAATCGCGCCCGGTATCATCAAACGCAAATCCGTCAGCCAGCCGGTGCAGACCGGCATCATGGCGATTGACGCGATGGTTCCGATTGGCCGCGGCCAACGCGAATTGATCATCGGCGACCGTGGCACGGGCAAGACCACGATTGGCGTGGACGCGATGATCAATCAGGCGCGCATCAACAAGGCGGCGGAAGCGGCGGGCGATAAAAATTTCCGTCCGATCTACAACATTTACGTCGCGGTCGGCCAGAAACAGTCCAGCATCGCGCGCGTCATCGGCGTTTTGGAAGAAGCCGGCGCGATGCCTTACACGATTGTCGTCGTGGCGTCGGCTTCCGATTCCGCGTCGAACCAATATCTCGCGCCGTTCACCGGCGCGGCCATCGGCGAATGGTTCATGGACAACGGCATGGACGCGCTGATCATTTACGATGATTTGTCGAAGCACGCCGTCGCGTATCGTCAGGTCGCGCTCATTTTGAAACGTCCGTCCGGTCGCGAAGCGTATCCGGGCGACGTGTTTTATCTCCACAGCCGCTTGCTCGAACGCAGCGCGCGCGTTTCCGAAAAATACGGCAACGGTTCGCTAACCGCGCTGCCAATCATTGAAACACAAGCGGGCGACGTTTCGGCTTATATTCCGACGAACGTCATTTCCATCACCGACGGACAAATTTATTTGGAAACGGATTTGTTCTATCAAGGTGTTCGCCCCGCCGTTTCCGTCGGTTTGTCCGTTTCGCGTGTCGGTTCTGCCGCGCAAATCAAGGCGATGAAACAAGTCGCCGGTCGTATCAAAGGCGATTTGGCGCAATTCCGCGAACTCGCGGCGTTCGCGCAATTCGGTTCTGATTTGGACGCGAAAACGCAGGCATTGCTCGAACGCGGTAAACGCATCGTCGAATTGTTCAAGCAAAACCAATACAGCCCGCTGCCGGTCGAAGTGCAGGTCGCGATTTTGTGGGCGGCGCAAAATAATTTCTTTGACGACGTGCCGGTCGAAAAGGTGAAGGATTTTCAAACGAAGCTCACGGATTTCTTTGCGACGCGCAAAACGGATTTGCTCGCGAAAATTCGCAACGAAAAAGCCATCAGCGACGCGCTGGCGGCGGAGTTGAAGGCGGCGGTCACGGAATTCAAGCAGAGCTACCGATAATTTTTCATGCCCAGCACGCGCGACATACGCCGGCGAATCAAGTCGGTCAAGAACACCGCCCAAATCACCAAAGCGATGCAGATGGTGGCGGCGGCGAAAATGCGCAAGGCGCAGCAGGCCGCGTTGGTCGGTCGTCCGTATGCGGAGTTAATGAATGGAGTGCTCGCGCAGGCGTCGGCGCGCACGGCGGCGTTCGAGCATCCGTTGATGCAGGCGCGTCCGGTGAAAAAACGCGCGGTGATTTTGGTCAGCACGGATCGCGGTTTGTGCGGTGGCTTGAACGGCAATTTATTGCGCGAGGCGGCGAAAGCGGATAAAAACACGACCGTTTTCGTCTGCGCGGGCAAAAAAGGCGCGCAATTCGTCGCGCGCACAAAACGTCAGCTCGCGGCGGAATTCACTTACAAAGACACGCCGCAATTTGCCGAGGCGCGCGCGATCTCAAAGTTCGCGCAGGATTTGTTTTTGAAAGGCGAAGTGGATGCGGTGGATATTCTTTACACCAATTATGTTTCCACGCTGGTGCAGCAACCGAAAACGATCCCATTTTTGCCGGTCGGAAAAATCGAGGCGGTCAAAGCCGGCGTCGGCGCAAAGGCGGAAGAATTGAAGCCGGCGGACAAGACGGATTTGTTTGAATTTGAGCCGGATGAAGAAACGGTGTTGAGCGCGTTGCTGCCGCACAGTTTGAATTTTCAGGTCTATCAAATTTTGCTCGAAGCCAAAGCGTCCGAGCACAGCGCGCGCATGGTCGCGATGAAAAACGCGACGGACAACGCGAAACAACTCATCAAGGATTTGACGCTCGAATACAACAAGCTGCGTCAGTCGAACATCACGAAAGAATTGTTGGAAATTACCACCGCGCAAATGGCGGTGGGTTAGACGCAATTTGAAATCTGAAATTTGAAATTTGAAATCGTAATATGAACAAAGGCAAAATCGTTCAAATCATCGGCCCGGTCGTGGACGTGGAATTTCCCGGCCAGCTTCCCGCGATTTACAACGCGCTGACGGTGAATTTCACCGTGCAAGGCCAGCCCGTCAAGCTGACACTCGAAGTGCAACAACACCTCGGCGACAACTGGGTTCGCGCCGTCGCCATGAGCAGCACCGAAGGTCTCAAGCGCGGTTACGAAGTCATTGACACCGGCGCGCCGATTTCCATGCCCGTGGGCGAAGGCGTGATGGGCCGCGTGTTCAACGTCACTGGCGATCCCGTGGACGAACAAGGTCCGGTGAAGGCCGACAAATATCTGCCAATTCATCGCGCCGCGCCGCCGCTCGTGGATCAATCCACGTCGCCGCAAATTCTCACGACCGGCATCAAGGTCATTGATTTGATTTGTCCGTTTCTCAAAGGCGGCAAAGTCGGCGCGTTCGGCGGCGCCGGCGTCGGCAAGACCGTCGTCATCATGGAACTCATCAACAACATCGCAAAACTGCACGGTGGCATTTCGATGTTCGCTGGCGTCGGCGAGCGCACGCGCGAAGGCAATGACCTTTACAACGAAATGATCGAGGCCGGCGTCATCAAGGTTGAGAAAGACGAAAAAGGTCATCCGAAAGTCGGCGAAAACGGTTTGCCCATCATTGAACCCGGTTCGCGTATCGGTCTCGTTTATGGCCAGATGAACGAACCGCCCGGTGCGCGTTTGCGCGTGGCGCTATCCGCGCTTGCCGTGACCGAGTATTTCCGCGACGAAAAAAATCAGGACGTGCTTTTGTTCGTGGACAACGTGTTTCGGTTTTCACAAGCCGGTTCGGAAGTGTCCGCGTTGCTGGGCCGCACGCCAAGCGCGGTCGGTTATCAACCGACGCTTGCCGCCGAAATGGGCGATTTGCAGGAACGCATCACTTCGACGAAAAAAGGTTCAATTACGAGCTTCCAAGCCGTTTACGTGCCCGCCGACGACTTGACTGACCCCGCGCCCGCGACAACGTTCGCGCATTTGGACGCAATCATCGTCTTGGAGCGTTCCATCGCGGAACTCGGCATTTTCCCCGCTGTGGATCCGCTCGCGTCGAGTTCCCGCGCCTTGTCGCCGGAAATCGTCGGGCAGGAGCACTACGAAGTCGCGCGCGGCGTGCAAAAAGTGTTGCAGCGCTATAAAGATTTGCAGGACATCATCGCGATTCTCGGCATGGACGAACTTTCGCCCGAAGACAAACTCACCGTATTCCGCGCGCGCAAGATTCAACGTTTCTTGAGCCAGCCGTTCACCGTCGCGCAAGTCTTCACCGGCCGCGAAGGCAAACAAGTGCCGGTCGCCGAAACCGTCCGCGGTTTCAAGGAAATTCTCGAAGGCAAATACGACGACGTGCCGGAACAGAATTTCTACATGAAGGGCGGCATTGACGAAGTTAAAGAATAATGGCTGCGACGCTAAAATTAGAAATCGTCACGCCGGAAGCAAAAACGTTTTCCGACGATGTCGAAATGGTCACGCTCACCGGCATTGACGGCGAGATGGGAATTTTGCCACAGCACATGCCGTTGATGACGCAACTTGTCGCGGGCGAAATTCACGTCAAGAAAGGCGGCGAAAATATCTTTCTCGCCGTCGGCGAAGGTTTCGTGCAAGTCACCGGCGACCGCGTCGCCATTTTAACCGACATGGCCATCAAAGCGAACGACATTGACGAGGTGAAAGCCGAGGAAGCCCGCAAACGCGCCGAAGAACGCCTCGCGCAGAAATTGAGCGACGAAGATGCCGCAATGGTTCAATCTTCGCTCGTGAACGCGCTCGCGCAACTCAAGGTCAAACGCCGGACGCACAAATAAATTTTCCGAAAACAAAAGCGGCGCGGAGAATTTTCTCCGCGCCGTTTTGCTTTTCAATTGCGAGTTTTCAGCCTTCAATCGCGCTGATTTCCACCGGCTCGACGTTTACCTTGTTTTTCTCAAGCCACTTGATGGCGGCTTCAATTTCGCTGCGCGCGCCGGCGAGTTCGAGGCAGACAATGCCGATTTCGTCCGTCACCGTCGCTTGCCGGATGTTTGTGACGACCTTGAATTTGTGGCCGACTTCCCAGATGAACGGCTTTTTGATGAGCTTGGGCGGATACATCAGCCAAAGCCGTTGTTGCGTCGGCGAATTCGATTTCGTCGCGGAAATTTTTTTCTTCGTGGCCATAATCTTAATTAAGGTTTGTTACGGACGTTTCCAAAGCAAGTGTTCCTTTGTTCCAAATTTTAATTCTTTAATGTCATTTCCTATTTTGAGCGGATATGAAAATCCGCCCGTTTGACCATTTTTGCAAAACCCAATTTCAACCAATACGACTAAAGTTGTTCCATTTGTTTTGGTTGTCACGTTTTGAACGCATAGTGCACTTGCTCCACAAACTTCAGAAATTTTCTCTGGAATTTTTGTGTCTGAATTAAGTTCCAGCTTGTAATGCAATACATGCTCAAATTCAAGAGTTTCACATTTGGCAACAATGCAGCAAAACGCCAAGAGCAAAGCCACGACAATTGTTAGTCGCACTTTCATTTTTAGCCCCCCGCGATAGCGGGGATGATGCTGATTTCGTCGCCGTCTTTGAGCGGCGTCTCGCGGTTTTTGAGGAAGCGGATGTCTTCCTCGTTGACATAAACGTTGACGAAACGGCGCACCTCGCCTTTTTCATCCACGAGCCGCTCGGCGATGCCGGGGAAGCGCGACTGCAATTCGGCGATGGCCTCGCCGATGGTAGCCGCGCTGACCTCGACGAGTTCCTCGTTGTTCGTCAACTTGCGCAACGGAGTTGGGATTCGGACTTTTTTTGGCATAAATTCAAATCAAAATTTTTTCTTCGATTCTTTTGTGAACTGCTTTAATGCTTGTTTGAGCGCAGGAACAATTTTAACTCGTCTGCGTTCTTCTAACAACTTCATTGGCAATCGCTCAAACCAACGCTGTGCAAACCAATGTAACCAATAAATTTTGCGGTCAGCTTCTGTAAATCGAATTATGCTGCTTGGCCGAACTTTTTTAGAGAAAAAATCCAAGCAAGTTTTTAGCTGTTCAAGGTTGTGAAATTCAAAAGTAAAATTACAAACTCGGGCAAAATATACCGGATATTGTTGCAGCGTTGGGGCTTGGCAGTATTTCTTGGCTGAAATGTCAGAAAGGCGATTCACATCACGCATTCTGTCGTGATGTTTTGCTGAATCGTAGATTTCTGTCCAAATCTTCGCCATAATTTTACGCACTTACTTTTTCCTCGCGCGTCAACAACGCTTCAAATTCGCGCAGGCTCGGTTTGATTTCGCGCGGTTTGCCGACGTGATTTTGCACGGCGTCGAGCGTTTTGAGACCATTTCCGGTCACGCAAATCACGGCGGAAGAATCGCGCGGAATTTTGCCGGAGGCAATCAGCTTTTTCGCCACGCCTACGGTCACGCCGCCGGCGGTTTCGGCAAAAATGCCTTCCGTTTCCGCGAGCAATTTGATGGCGTCGCGAATTTCGTCGTCCGTCACGTCTTCCGCCGCGCCGCCGGTGTCGCGCATCACGCGCAGCGCGTAAAATCCGTCCGCCGGCGTGCCGATGGCGAGCGATTTGGCAATCGTGTCCGGCTTGACCGGCTTGAAGAAATCGAGTCCGGCCTTTTGCGCGGTGGAAATCGGCGAACAACCCGTCGCCTGCGCGCCGTGAATCGTCGGCTTGCTGTCGGCGATGAGTCCGATTTTCGCGAGCTCCTGATAGCCTTTGTGAATTTTCGTGAGCAGCGAGCCGCTCGCCATCGGCACAATCGTGTGCTGCGGCGCGCGCCAGCCGAGTTGCTCGGCGATTTCATACGCCATGCTCTTTGAACCTTCGGCGTAGTAGGGGCGCATATTCACGTTCACAAATGCCCAGCCAAATTTGCCCGCGATTTCCGCGCAAAGACGATTCACCTCGTCGTAATGACCTTTGATGCCGATGACATTCGCGCCGTAAATGAGCGAATTGACAATTTTTCCCTGCTCCAAATCCGACGGAATAAAAACGTAGGCTTTGAGTCCTGCGCTTGCGGCGTTGGCGGCGACGGAATTGGCCAAATTTCCTGTGGACGCGCAGGCGACGGTGTTAAAGCCAAGCTCCTTCGAGCGGCTCAACGCGACGCTGACGACGCGATCTTTGAACGACAACGTTGGATAATTCACTGCGTCGTTCTTGATGTAAAGTTCGCGGATGCCGAGTTTTTTGGCGAGCCGGTCGGCTTTGACGAGCGGCGTGAAACCGACTTGCGTGCCGACGGTCGGTTCGCCTGCGACGGGCAGCAATTCGCGATAACGCCACATGGATTTCGGGCGCGACGCGATGATTTCGCGCGTGAGCGTTTTTTTGATTTTGTCGTAATCGTAGGCGACTTCCAGCGGGCCGAAGTCGAATTCGCAAACGTGCGTGGCTTCGAGTGGGTATTCGCGACCGCATTCGCGGCATTTCAACGCCTTCATGTAACCGTGTTTTTCACTCATAAATAAATTTCATTTTTGCCACAGAGTCACCGAGAACACAGAGAAAACAAATGGTGGCCGTGCGCAAGCACCTCTGTGCCTCTGCGTCTCTGTGGCCTTTTGTAAAAACAAAAAACCCTTTCTCATGACGAGAAAGGGCGACAAATTTCCCAAAGCGTTTGTTGCTTCTCATTTTCCCCGCGCTAATGATGCCGGGCTGGAATTGGCACCTGACATTGAAATCGAGTTCAATCGGTTGCCGTGGTGTCATCGGGCCAGTCCCTCGACCACTCGTCATGAGTCCGTCAAATCAACGGATGCGGATAAATTCATATTAAACTGAAAAACTGTCAACTGGATTTTTCGATGCAAAATTAATCTTTTTTGAGCGACCGCAAGTGCGCATTTCTCTTATCCACCTTACGTTTGACAATGGGATATAGGATGCGAACCACCCAATTCTTTTTACTAATGTCGGCCAGTGTATCGAGATCACGTTCTTGAAATTGAGCGTTTGTCCAATAATTTCCCGAAGTCTGTAATCTTGATTTGGCCATTTCCACTAACTTCTGACCGCCCGGCAATCGTTTAGCAAAGGCAATTTCGGATTTAATGTAAATTCGCTCGACGCGCTTTCGTATATCCTCGGTGTATCCAATCTTAAGTTTGAACAAACGAGCATGTGTGGCCTCATGGACAATTGTTAATGCCATTTCGGGAGCCAAAACATCAGCTCTGCGAAAATATTTTGTGTCTAAAATGCAGGTTTGAAGTTCATCTATCCATTGAGCGCAATATCCGGGCGCGGCAGCAACCCAAATTTTTTTCACATCACGTTTGATTTGATGATAACGCCGCGAATCAAATTCAGATATAAGATTGAGCGCTTGATTGATTTTGGAAGAAACGGCAGAACCATTTTTGTCAAAGAGCATGGCGATTTCGATGTCATCTCGACTATGTTTGCGAGAAATCGCAAACATAAATCGGTTGACCAACAGATAAATTTTTCTGTGGAGCGGTTTCTGGGCGGCAGAAATGTTATTGCCATTCATTTTGCGACTTGAGTTCTATGCTTTCAAAATTTTCTGTCGAGATTTTTCTAGTAAATTCAGTTGACGAAATTCGCGCGCGGGCGTATAAAATCTTCGATTTGGCAGTTGAAGAGTAATTAAGTTGTCGGCACACGCCAATCATGGTTCCTCACCAATTAGTTGTGCCCGCAACGGCGGAAACCGCTGCATATTGTGGTTTCTGCTTTACTTGTTTTGTCAATTGTGGTTGCATAACCGCAGTCAAAATCATGTATCTCAAAAATTTGACGGTTTTCGGCTTTAAGTCTTTCGCGGACAAAACCGCGCTGAATTTTCAGCCCGGCGTCACGGCTATCGTCGGCCCGAACGGCTGCGGCAAATCCAATGTTTCCGACGCTATTCGTTGGGTGCTTGGCGAGCAATCGGCGAAGGCGTTGCGCGGCGGCGAAATGGCGGACGTGATTTTCAACGGCACGGATGGTCGCAAGCCGATGGGCATGGGCGAAGTTTCGCTCACGCTTGGCGGCGTGGGCGAAGAAAGTTTGCGCGCGGCGGGTGTCGAAGTCGCTTACGACGAAGTGACGTTGACGCGCCGAATTTTTCGCGACGGCGGCAGTGAATATTTTTTGAACAAAACGCCGTGCCGGTTGAAAGACATCCAGCAACTGTTCATGGGCACGGGCGTCGGGCGGACGAGTTACAGCATTTTGGCGCAAGGCCACATCACGCAAATTCTTTCGAGCAAGCCCGAAGACCGCCGGATGATTTTCGAGGAAGCCGCGGGCATCACGAAATTCAAATCGCAGAAAAAAGAATCACTCCGCAAATTGGAATACACGGAACAAAATTTGTTGCGCGTCGCCGATTTGATTCGCGAAGTGAAACGGCAAATCGGCTCGCTGCAACGGCAGGCGGGCAAGGCGAAACGTTACAAACAAATTTCGTTGGAGCTTCAGCATTTGGAAACGCAACTCGCGAGGCATCAATTTGATGTTTTGCAATCGGAAATTTCTGAAAAAAATTCTGTCGCCGAAAAATTGCGCGACGAAATTGAAACCGGCTCGGTAGACATTTTGCGCTGCGAAGATGAAATCAAGCAATTGCGCGAACGATTGACTGAATTGGAACACGAAGTTTCCGCGCAACAACAGCGCGGCATGGAATTGAAAGGCGAGATCGAGCGGCACGAAAGCCGGATTCAATTCAACGAAGAACGTTTGCGTGAACTCGAATCGCAAAATTCCAAAGCGCTCGCGGACATCGCGCAATCCGAGGAGCGTTGCCGCGCAGCGGAAGTGGAATTGGACAGCGTGAATCAAAATTTGCTCAAGTCCGAAGATTCGTTGGCGGAACACAAATTGGCGTTGGAAAAAAAACAATTTGCGCTCGCGCAGGTTGAAAATGATTTGAAACGCTTGCAGGAGGAATTGCGCGTGGCGCAATCCGCCGCGTTTGCCGCCGCGCAGGATTTATCGCGCATTCGCAACGAAATCACCGCGCTCGATTTGCAGAAGCAGGGCAACACGATTCGTCTTGAAAAACTTTCCGCCGAAAAAGTTCAACTCGAAGAAGAACGCACGCGGCTGGAATCGCGCTTGCAGGAATTTACCGCAAGCGTCGAAGTTGAAAAATTAAATGTTGCGACAACACGCGGCTCGGTTGAGCAACGGCAAAATCGTTTGCGCGAATTGCAAACAGAATTGCAGCAATCTTCGACCGAGCAGGATGAATTACTGCAACAACAGGCGGAAAAACGTTCGCGTCTGACCGTGATTGAGCAGTTGGAACATTCGCGCGAAGGTTTTGATGCGGGCGCGGTTGCGGCATTGCGGCAATCGCGTTCGGTTATCGGCTCGCTCGCCGACCGGATTCGCGTGCCGGAACAATTTGTCGTCGCTGTGGAAAACGCGCTCGGCCATCACTTGCAATTGGTTTTGACCGAGCAACCAGAATCCGCGCAGGAAATCATCGCCGATTTGAGCGCGAACAAAGTTGGCCGCGCGAGCGTCGCGGCTTTGGCGATCCAGCAAAAGGCCGACGAAAAACAACTTGTGTTCGGCGGCGAATTGTCGGCAGAAGAAAATAAGTCCGCCGCGCAAAACGGTTTACAATCCGGTCAAATTGTTCGCGCGCTGGACGTAGTTCAATCCGAACCATCCGTCGAAAGACTTTTGAAATCGTTGCTGGGCCGGACTTTCATCGCGGCGGACTTGCCGACGGCGACGGTGCAAATCCAGAACGGCCACGCGGGTTGCGATTTTGTCACGTTGAAGGGTGATTTGTTGAGCCGGCACGGAATTTACACCGGTGGTTATTTGAACGGCCACGGAAATCCCAAAGCGCCGGCTTCAATTCTTGGCCGCAAAAATCAGATCGCCGATTTGCAGAACGAATTGGCGGAAGTCCAAAATCGCATCGCGGAAGTCAGTCGCAAACGTGGCGCATTGTTGGGCGAACAGACTGAATTACAAGCGAGTTTGCAGCAGGCGCAGACGGAATTACGCGAGCAGGAAGTCGCGATTGCGACGCGCGAGGGGGAATTCAACGCGCTGCAAAATTCTTCGCGGATTTTGAATCAAAAAATCGAAACGGTTGTTTTTGAAGTTCAAAGTTTGGCCGCGCAGGAAAAAGAAGGTGTGGAAAAACGCTGCGCGCTGGCCGCAAAATTGAGCGAATCGGAAAATTGCGAGCGCGACGAACAAAACAAAGTTTCATTGCTCACGAGCAATTTGGAAAATCTGCGGCAACAACGTGACTCGTCAAATTCTGCGTTGACCGAAAGCAAAGTTGCGCTCGCGGCGGAAGAGCAATTGCTTGTGTCTTTTCGCCAGCAACAAAACGCGCTCGTGCAACGGATTCAGGAATTGAAACAAATCATCGCCCAGCGGCGCGGAGAAATTTCGTCCGTCGTTGCGCGCAAAGAAAATGCGGAATTGGAAATGGTTGAATCGCGCGCGCAAATCGAAAAAATTTCACACGAGCGCGAACAAGTCAACGCGCAGGCGGCGGAATTGCTCGGCCAAAAAAATTTACAGGAAACGGAAGTTTCAACGCGCGAAGAAAATTTGCGTTCGCAGCGCAATCGTTTGACGGAAATTCAAAATCAGCGCGGCGGAATTGAAATCGAATTGGCGCAGAAAAATATGTCGGTGCAAAATCTGCGCGAAAAAATTCAGCAGAAATATCACGTCAATCTGGATGACGTTCGCAGCGAGTGTATCACGATTACATTTGCCGACGAAGGTCCGGCGAAAATTCAAACGCTCACGCCGGAAGAAATGGCCGCGAACGGCGCGGCGACAGATTGGAATTCAGTCGCGCAACAAATCGAAGCGTTGCAAAAGCGGTTGGATGAAATCGGTCCGGTGAATTTGGTCGCGATTGAGGAATATGAAGAAACCGAGCAGCGCCATCAATTTTTGACGAAGCAACATGACGATTTGGTGTCAGCCAAGGCGCAATTACTTGAAGTCATCAATCGCATCAACACGCAGACGCGGCAGATGTTTTTGGAGACGTTCGAAAAAGTTCGCGAAAGTTTCCGCAATGTGTTTGTTGAAGTTTTCGGCGGCGGCAAAGCGGATTTGATTTTGCAGGACGAAAATGACGTTTTGGAAAGCGGCATCGAAATCGTTGCGCGCCCTCAGGGCAAACAGCAATCGTCCATTTCACTTTTGTCCGGCGGCGAGCAGACAATGGTAGCCGTCGCGCTGCTATTTTCGATTTATCAGGTCAAGCCGAGTCCGTTTTGTGTTTTGGACGAATTGGACGCGGCGCTGGACGAGGCGAACATTGACCGTTTTGTGCGGCTGCTCAAGCGGTTCATCTCACAATCGCAATTTGTCATCATCTCGCACAGCAAACGAACGATTGCGATGGCGGACGTGCTTTACGGCGTGACGATGGCCGAAGCTGGCGTGAGCAAGATTGTCAGCGTGAAATTCCATAGAGCAGACGAACAATCCTCGCCGGAGAAAAGTTTGGAAGCGGCGGTGGCGAACTAAATTTTAATCACCACGAATAATGCACCGTGTAAATGATGGTGCGTTCTTCGTCCGGTTTTACGGGCACACGGAATTCGATGGTCTGCGCGTCTTTTTTCACAAAGTCGTCGGATTTCGCGGTGATTTCCCAATTGCTCCAGCGATAGAGATGCTCGACGACGCGGATTTCCACCGGCGCGTCTTTTTTGCGGTTGCGCAATTTGATTTCAAAGGATTCATCTATCCATTTGTCGCCGGTGTCCACTTTGAAATTGGTTTGCTTGCGTTCGCCGACCAAATCAAATGAATTGCCGGTCGTGACGCGAATGGTTTCGTTGTGCGGCGTGTGGCCAATCGTATTTTCGCCGACGAATTGCAACTGGCCGTCGTCATCACGGCGATAAAACCGCAATTTGCCGGCGGGCAGGGCGATACCCAAATGATTTGTTTCCGCGTTCACAAATTCGCGTTGGACGAGAACTTTTTTGTTGCCGGTGTTCGCGCCCCAATTTTGGTCGTAATTCAATCCGTAAAAATTGTAACCGCTCGCGCCGTCATAAACGTAAATCGTCGGCGCAAAAACTTTTTCGGCGTGAACAAATTCGACTTGTTTGGTTTCGCGGTCATGCAATGTCGTTGGCCGCGCGATGGAATACAAATGAAATTCGTCAAAGGCTTTTTCGGTGACGGCAGGAGCTTGAGGTTCCGGCATAACGCCAGCAAGGTCCGCAACGGCATTTCGCAAATACATTTCTCGCGGCTGAATTTTATTTACGTCGCCGGCCATCAATTTGATTTTGGCGTTTTCAAAAGTTTTTCCCGAATTATTGTTCATCGTAATCCAGCCGACCAAATCCACGAAATCGCCTTTTTCCGGCGAAACCAAATTGTAACTCGCGCTCCAATCCAAACCTTCGGTGACGTAGCCGACTTCGGCGTCGAATTTGCCGGATTTGTCGGATTGCAGCAGCCAGTTGAGCGTGGGCTTCAAAACCGTGTCGTCGCCCAAATCGGGAAAGAGCGGCTGGCCGGGCAGACCGAATTGCAGTTTGCCGTTCACTTCGATAATCGGTTGCTGCGATTGGCCGCCGGGAACGTAGCCGCTGCGGATAATTTTGCCGGGAATGATTTCGCGCGTCTCGGTGTTGTCTTTCATCCGCAGATTTTCAAAGTCAATCGTTTTGCCTTCAAACAACGATAGTAACAGTTCCTGCGAAACGGGGTCGTTGCGATAATTTTGTTCGAGGATTTGCAACGAATGTTTGCCGTTCGGGTCGCGCAGAATGACGGAATCGGGTTCGACTTGCGCGGTGGCGTCGGCATAGCGCACGTCGTTCACACCGGATTTCAAATCGAGTGGCACGGTGTCGCGCACGACGGCGAAATTTTGATTGTAGATGGTGAGCGCGGGCTGGGAAATGCTGTTTGTCGCCGAAAAAATCCCGGCGAGTAAAATGGTTAGAGCGAAGTTTTTCATATCAGGAAATTCGTTTTGATTTTTCTTGTTCAAATCTGGCGAATAAAACTTGAATTACCCGTTTGCCGTCAGGCTGGCAAGCTGTTTGTTGGTGCCGGTGGTGAGACTCGAACTCACACGACTTTTTACGGTCCCAGGATTTTAAGTCCTGTGCGTCTGCCATTTCGCCACACCGGCGCAAAAACGAATGGCTCAATTGAAAACCATTCATTCGACTGAAAGCCTGAAGTTCGCAGAAGTCAAAGACGGAAGCAAGCAGCCGATTTGTAGCTATAATTAACAAGACATTGACGCCACAAGCAAGGCTGGGTGAAAATCCACTTGAGGATATGAAATTTGCCGAAAATTCAAAATCACCATGGGGTCATGGGGTCGTATTGAATGAAATTGCGCATGAATGAGACATTCCAATTTTTAGCAAGTCACGCCGCCAAGATGAAAACCGCGCAGACCGCTTGAACAATGGCTGAACCGCTTCCAATTGTTTATCTCGCGCGGCATGGCGAAACGGCTTGGAGCCTTTCCGGTCAACACACCGGTTTGACGGATTTGCCATTAACGCCGCACGGCGAAGAAAATGCACGAAAGCTTGGCGATAGATTGCGCGGCTTGAGGTTCGCGAAAGTGTTCACCAGTCCGCTGCAACGCGCAAAAGAAACCTGTGAACTCGCCGGATTTGGGAATGTCGCGCAAATTGATTCCGATTTGGTGGAATGGAATTATGGCGATTATGAAGGACTGCGCGGCGCGGAAATTCTGGCAAAACGTCCGGACTGGCAGTTGTTTCGCGACGGTTGTCCCGGCGGCGAATCGCCGGAACAAGTTGCTGCGCGTGCCGACCGCGTGGCGCAGCGTGTCCGCGCAATTTCCGGCAATGTGTTGTTGTTTTCCAGCGGACATTTTTTGCGTTCGTTGATGGCGCGCTGGGTTGGCGCGAAGTTGGAAACCGGCAATTTTTTTCTCCTGAATACCGCCAGTTTGAGTGCGTTGAGCTATGAACACGAGTTGTCTCATCCGGCAGTTTCATTTTGGAACAGCACGGAGCATTTGCGTGATTAAAAGGATGGACAACGGCGCGAGTGCGCGTCAATTTTTGTTTGTTTGATGCCAGCTAAAATTTGAAAATGAAATCCGACCTCAAACCTTTGACGCACCGCACCGCGTGGAAAGCGCTCGCGGCGCACAGCCAACAAATCAAAAAAACGCACCTGCGAAAATTGTTCGCCGCCGACCCGAAGCGCGGCCAGAAATTTTCCCTCGAAGCCGCCGGTTTGTTTCTGGACTATTCTAAAAATCGCATCACGGACAAAACGCTGAAACTGCTGTTGCAACTGGCGAAAGAATCCGGTTTGCGCGGAAAAATGGACGCGATGTTCGCGGGCGAAAAAATCAACGTCACGGAAAACCGCGCCGTGCTGCACGTCGCGTTGCGCGCGCCGCGCGCGGAAAAATTTTTCACGGATGGCAAAAACGTCGTGCCGGAAGTTCACGAAGTGCTGGATAAAATGGCCGCGTTCGCGGAAAAAATTCGTCGCGGCGAATGGAAAGGGTTCACCGGCAAGCCCATCAAAAACATCATCAACATCGGTATCGGCGGCTCGGATTTGGGGCCGGTCATGGCTTACGAAGCGTTGCGCCATTATAGCGCGCGCAATTTGACGTTTCGTTTCGTTTCCAACGTGGACGGCGCTGATTTTGTTGAAGCCACACGCGATTTAGACCCGGTGGAAACGCTGTTCATCATTTCGTCCAAAACCTTCACGACGCTCGAAACGATGACGAACGCGCAAAGCGCGCGCGACTGGTCGCTGAAAACCTTCGGCGGCGACATCAAATCCGTCGCGAAACATTTTGTCGCGGTTTCGACAAATGCCGAGAAAGTTTCCGCGTTCGGCATTGACACAGCAAATATGTTCGTTTTCTGGGATTGGGTCGGTGGACGTTACTCGATGGATTCCGCGATCGGCCTTTCCACGATGATTGCGATTGGCCCAGAAAATTTCCGCGAACTGCTCGCCGGTTTTCACGAAATGGACGAACATTTCCGCACTGCGCCGCTTGAAAGAAATCTGCCCGCGCTGCTTGGCTTGCTGACAATTTGGAACACGGAATTTTTTGGCGCGGAAACCGTCGCTGTTTTACCTTACGAAAATTATCTGAAGCGGTTTCCGGCGTATTTGCAACAGTTGACGATGGAAAGCAATGGCAAACACGTTACGCTCGACGGCAAGAAAGTGAATTACCAGACCAGTCCGATTTTTTGGGGCGAGCCGGGCACGAACGGGCAGCATTCATTTTATCAACTCATTCATCAAGGCACGCGATTGATTCCGTGCGATTTCATCGGCTTCGGTCGCGCGCTGACGCCGCTCGGTCGGCATCATGATATGCTGCTGGCGAATGTTTTCGCGCAGGCGGAAGCGTTGGCGTTCGGCAAAACGGCGGATGAAGTGAAAGCCGAAGGCGTGCCCGCCACGCTCGTGCCGCACAAAGTGTTTGAAGGTAATCGTCCGTCGAACGTGATTCTTGCGGAAAAATTGACGCCCGCCGTTCTCGGCAAACTAGTCGCGCTTTACGAGCACAGCGTTTTCACGCAGGGCGCGATTTGGAACATTGATTCGTTCGACCAATGGGGCGTGGAACTTGGCAAAGTTCTGGCGCAACGCATCATTCCCGAATTGGAAAGCGTCACGCCGTCGAAGTTGAAACACGACAGTTCGACGAACAATTTGATCCGCCGCTACCGCAAGCTGAAAGGTTTGTAGAAGTCATTTTGTAAATTTTTGGGATTATGTCTTTGGCGGAAGAAAAGTGGGGAGGCTGGAAATTTTCTCCCTCTCCTCGCCCAACGAGGAGAGGGTCGGGGTGAGGAGCTTTGATTTTTATTAAGAAATGGACAAACCCCTCATCCTGACCTTCTCCCCGCTTGAGCGGGGAGAAGGAAACTTATGTTAACGACATCATTCCATAAATTTTTTTGGCAGGGCAAAGCTGCTGCTTTGCCTCGATTACGGCGGCGCAGCAGCGCCGCCCTACCATTCATGAAATAGCTTCTTAAAGCGTTATCAAAGGGTCAGTCCTATCTTGACGCTGGCGGACCGGTGACTAAATTGCTTTCATGCCCCGGCAGCTACGGATTGAATATCCCGGAGCGATTTATCGTGTGATGAATCGCGGCGACGGGAGCAGGATTACCAAGCGATACGTCGCGGCTGGTGTTTGGGCGTGAAACATTTCGTGAAGAATTGCTGGCACAGGCGCGCGCAAGGGCTGGCGATGGTCGTGTTGAAAAATTGAAAGTCTAACCTGATGCACAAAATGAATTTAACCTTGAATGAAACCAGGACTGACCCCTTTATGAAACTTTTTATATCACAGGTTTTGTTGTGTATGGTTTGTGTAGTTCTAGCGATGGAGGAAAATCTTTGTATGGCAGATAATTTTGTTTATTTCGCAATTACCACCAATCAAGCTGCATTCATAGAACAACGACTCGCCGCATACGAAAAGGGACAAATTCATTTGGCCGATTTAACTGAAAATGCCGGGCAAGAAGGTTGTCGGGAACTGATAGGCTATTATTACCTACATAGTAACGATATACCGGTCAAAGCAAAAATTCCTATCAGTCGGACTTTTGCGGCAGGTGAAATGTATCCGCAGGCTATCAAACTTGCCAAAGAATATGTCAACGTTTATTCAAACGACTGGTTGGGCTGGAGTATTCTAGGTTATTGTTATAGTGCAATTAACTATACAAATGAAACATTCATGAGTTACAGCAACGCTATAAGACTTGGGGACAAAGATAGTTATGAGGTTTTTGCCGGTAATGCCTTTAAGTATGGACGAATTGATTTGATCAAAGAAATCATCCCGGAATTGATGGCCTTAAAAAACTCGAAAGACACACTAACAGAGAATAAACAGCATTTGATTAGCCTATTACTCCTTTATTCTGCAAAAACTGACCGGAAGGATATTTTCCTTCAAACGCTTCAAGGAGAAAATCTAAAAGAGATATTGAAGAATGATGCTGTTAAAAAAGACATTATCTCCGGCTGTGGTTATTTTGCGGACGAAGACACGGATGGTGAAATAAAAAAGATTCGTCTATCACTGGAAGCCGCATTGAAAAGCGATTCAGATTCAAAAACGAATAGTATTAACGGCGTGTCACCTTGAACCACGCGCTGATTCAAAGTTTTGCATGAACAATCTGGTAGTGGGTCAGTTTGACTTTGAAAAATTTTGATATAGCTTCCGTCGGAGGTTACGTTTGTGAAAATTTTCACAAACTGCTTGACAATATAGGCATAATTGGCGACATTCAACTCACTCAAATAAAAATAACACGATATGGATTCAAATGCTTCAAACGCTTTGGCGCTGGAATACCAAAGAGATTACGGGACCGCCAGCCGGGATTTGAACGTCTCTGATCTCGTGAATAATCCCCATGCTAATGGCGTCTGCCGCGTTTTTGGTTTGTGCCTCCCGGAAGAGCGTGCTGGCATCTTCTTCGCTGATTTTAGTCCTCTCGGTAATGATCGCACCAATCCGTTTTTGGTCACTAAGGATTGATTGTAATTGTTCCCTTACATTTTTTTCTTCCATTCTAATCCGGGTGGCAATGTCAAAGCCTACACCGTGAAACATAAATGTGCTTTGAGGTGCGGCATAACGCTTTGATCCAGCCAAAAAAATGGCGTTCCCGATGGAGTCAACATTCCCCACGTTGTGGGTAATTAGCTCAACGGGCAGTCCGCGCAAGATATTATAAACATTCATTCCGTTCATAACGCTACCGCCAGGTGTTGAAATCAGCAAATGGACAGTTTTAACCCGCTGATTAACTAAATTCGCCATGACCGATATTAGGCTTTCCGTGGTGTTTGGATTTATCTCTGCCGAAAAAGAAACGTAATAAGTGTCAGGAACCTGCATCACCATACCCGGCGGAAATACAATTGGCTGTGGTATTTGAGGACGAGGTTGTGGTGCTGGTTGTTGGACGGGGGGATTTTGATTATCGCTCATATAATTTATGCGTTAGCTATTTTGTTTGTTTCAATCAAATCAACTATTTCGTTGATTTCCCAAACGTGGCCTGTAATTCCAGCTTCCATTGCTGGTGTCACTCGCAACGTCTGGTGAACGCGAGCAAAATTGTAATACATGAAATAAAGGGCGACGGCGTGTTCGTGATTTTCCAATTTTTTGGAAAATGCGTTTGTCAGCCGTGTAAAGCGGCGCATCCCCATTCTCATTGATAGATTTTGCCGTTCGGTATAACTGGTCGAAATATGCCGAATATCAGGCATCCCGGAAATAACGGCTTTGCGCGCGCCCATACATTGCGCGGGCGAATAACGCACCTCACCTTTTTCCGGCACAATGCCATAAATTTTTTGCAGCATCGCGTAGTCAACATCGCTACCAAACGCATCCTCAACTGCCGTCAAATATGCCTTGTGGCCGTCCGTTGTCAGTTGCACACGATTTGCCAAGCGTTCTTTCAAGTCGTGAATGAAATGGTAGGCACTGGCCGCGCTGCGGTCGCCGACGAACCAACACGGAATCAATTTCGTATCAGGACAAAGTGCAGTCCATGTCCAAACATCGCCGCAACCTTTGGCTTTCTTTTCAGGGGACGTATTCTTTTCCTTTGAGCCACAAAACGACCAGATTTCGTCACACTGAATCCGCTTGCACTTCAGATTGCGAAAAACTTTGTCCTGATATGCGGAGCAGGCGAGACCCAAATCTACCAGCAATTTCGTGACAGTGTTTTTTGATGCGCCAGTCATGCGGACAGCGGCTCGGATGCTGTTGCCTTCAACAAGGCAACTCACCACTTGCGCCCGTTTGTCAGTATTTAGTCGGTTCATGCTAAACAGCTTAATTTATTTACTTGACTAAATTTAGTATAAAATATAAATTTAGTCAAGTCTGAAAACAAAAATAAATTCATGAGCGCGAACAAATCACTTTTGAATCCGTTTAAGCCCGGGGCTGGTCATATGCCGCCTTATTTGGCCGGGCGGGAAAAAGAAAAGCAGGAGTTTTTGAAACTTCTGGATCAAAAAACGGTTTTATGCAACCTGATTCTTACAGGGTTAAGAGGCGTAGGTAAAACTGTTTTGTTAGATACGTTCAAGCCACTCGCATTTCAAAAGGGATGGCTATGGGTAGGCACTGATCTTTCAGAGTCCGCAAGTGTCAGTGAAGAAGCCACAGCACAAAGATTGCTGGCAGATTTATCAGTGGTTACTGCGGGGGTCAAAATCAGAAAAAATCTCCCTCCCGTCGGATTTCAAGCGCAGGGAAATTTCGAGGAAAGAAATTTGAACTTTGTCACACTGGTAGAAATCTATAAATCCACGCCGGGACTTGTTTCAGATAAACTCAAGGCACTTTTGCAAATTGTGTGGGATTGCCTGACCCCACACAATGTCAAAGGGGTGGTATTCGCATATGACGAGGCACAAACCATGACAAACCATGACAAAAAGGAGCAATATCCTTTATCGTTGTTGCTTGATGTATTTCAGTCCATCCAAAAGAAAAATATCCCATTCATGTTGGTGCTGGTCGGATTGCCAACCTTGTTCCCAAAATTAGTAGAAGCACGAACATTTTCAGAGCGAATGTTTGATATTTTAATGCTCAACCGACTGAATGATGTGGACAGTCGTGAAGCCATTCTAAAACCAATTAAAGAATGCAAATCAGATTTGGGGTTTGATGACAAATCAATCAAATTGATTTATGAGACATCGGGCGGCTACCCGTATTTCATTCAGTTTATATGCAAAGAGCTTTTTGATATTTGGGCGCAACACATAGCCCTTGACGGAAAAGCAAAGCCAATTCCAATGGCAGAGATAACTCAAAAACTGGACAAAGATTTTTTTTCAGGCCGATGGGCGCGTGCTACGGATAGACAAAGAGATTTGTTGTCCATTATTGCCACGCTTGATAATTCGGATGGTGAATTTACGGTTCAGGAAATTGTCACCGCCGCAAAGAGAATGGCTAGTCCTTTTGGTTCCAGCCAAGTGAACCAAATGCTTTTGCATCTTACCAATACGGGCTTAATCTACAAAAATAGACATGGGAAATATGCCTTCGCCGTCCCCCTTTTAGGGGGATTTATTTTGCGCCAAGAAGCCGAGAGAACGAAACCGTTATTTACCTGATCGTTTCTTGGTTTTTGACTTTTGACCTGAAAGATTTTCTCCAGTCGCCTTTTCAACCACCGCGAGCGCAATCTGGCTAAAATCAGGCTGCGCTCTCCTTTTGGACTTTTTCTTTGCCATGTCCTATGATTGCCACAGAATTGGCTAAAAGAGAAATTAAAATTCAAACTGACCCACTACCAACAATCTGAATGAATTGACCATAAAGGGGTCAGTCCTGCATTGACGTGAGAGGAGTGAATTATTAAGAACGGTTTATGCCTCGTAAGCGTCATCTCTGACATCGCGCTTTCAGAGATGACACTTACGCAGAAAGTTTTTTCGCGGCCATCCGTTTTGTGGGACGGTTAGCGGCGCGGTTCTTTGACAATTAAATCGAACCGAGACGGCACGTTGACCAACCAAGCGCGTCCGGCACGACGACGCATTGCCTGATTGATGCGAAGACTCATACCGACTATGGCTGTTCTCTAGTGGACTTTGGCTTTCAAGTTTATTAAAACTGGCCGCCACACGTTCAAGTCGCGCGTTCGGGAAAAGGGTTGTGTCGTCGTTTTATGTGACTTTTTTTGAAAAGCGCATCCGTTAATTTGCAGCAAAGCAAACAGGACTAACAAATGAATATTTTACCGCACCGAAGTGATCTCAATTTTTTCCGCTGCCGCGTCTCAATCGCCCTAGCATTGTTGGCAATTGAAGTAATGGCGGCCACAACGCCAGTGATTGCCGCTGATGGCTGGCAGCAATTGAATTCCGTTGGTGCGCCGGTTTGGGACGGCAAAAGTTTGGTTTCTCACGGCGAACAGGGAACACTGGCGATTACACCGTTGTCGGATGATGTGATTCGTGTTCGTTTCAGCCGCCAACAATCATTCGGACGCGACCATTCTTACGCCGTCGTCAATCGTGATTTGGGGCAAGCAACGGTGAAAATTGAAAACCATTCTAACGTCACGACATTGGCGACCGCTTCGCTCAAAGTGATTGTGCAGCAATCGCCGTTGCGGATTTCATTCGCAAATGCCGCCGGTGAAATTCTGGACGCCGACGATGCGTCACGCGGCACGGTTTTGACCGGCGACGGCGCGTTTCGCGTGACCAAACAATTGCGGGACGACGAACACGTTTACGGTTTGGGCGAAAAGAACGGCAAACTGGACAAACGCGGCTGGCAATTGGGCGGTTACAGTTACGCCATGTGGAATTCGGACACTTACTCCTATGATTCCAGCACCGACCCGCTTTACGTTGATATTCCATTTTATCTCGCCGTCCGCAACAGGCAGGCGCACGGCATTTTTCTGGACAACACCTGGCGCAGTTTTTTTGACATCGGCCACGAGCGGCGGGATTTGCTGGCGTTCGGCGCGGAAGGCGGCGATTTGGATTATTATTTCATCAACGGCCCGTCGCCAAAGGAAGTGATTGAACGCTACGCAGCGTTGACCGGAAAAATGCCGCTGCCGCCGTTGTGGTCGCTGGGCTACAATCAATGCCGTTACAGTTATTTTCCAGAAGCGCGCGTGCGGTTGCTGGCCGACACGTTTCGGGTGAAACAGATTCCGGCGGATGTCATCTGGCTCGATATTCACTATCAGGACAATTACAAGCCGTTCACGTGGAATCACGAACGGTTTCCCGACCCGAAAAAATTGATTTCCGATTTGGCGGCGCAGAATTTTCATTTGGTCACCATCGTGGACGCGCATCCGAAAAAAGAAAAAGGCTACGCGCCTTACGACGAAGGCGTCGCAGGCGATTATTTCGCAAAAAATCCCGACGGCTCGATTTACGAAGGCGATGTCTGGCCGTCGTTGGCCGAACAAAATCCCGGACCGAGCGTGTTTCCCGATTTCAGCAATCCGAAGACGCGCGAATGGTGGGGGTCGCTCTACAAAAGTTTCACGGACATCGGCGTGGCTGGAATCTGGAACGACATGGATGAACCGGCGGTTTTCAGCCCGCCGACCGGCACCATGCCGCTGGATGTTGTGTTCGACAACGAAGGCCAGCCGACGACGCAACGCGAAATCCACAATGTCTATGGCCAATTGATGAGCCGCTCGACCTTTGAAGGACTTTCCCGATTGCGTCCGAACGAACGGGCATTTGTGCTCACGCGCGCGAGCTTTGCGGGCGGCCAGCGTTACGCCGCCGTTTGGCCGGGCGACAACACGTCCGATTGGTCGTCGTTGCGGCAATCCGTTGACACGCTGCTGGGTTTGGGCATTTCGGGATTTCCTTTTGTCGGCTGCGACATCAGCGGATTTGTCGGCGCGCCGGATGGCGAACTTTACACGCGCTGGTTGCAAACCGGCGTGTTCTTTCCCTTCATGCGCTCGCACACTTCGATTGATTCGCCCGACAAGGAGCCATGGTCGTTTGGCTACCACTACGAAGCCGTCAACAAGCGCGCGATTGAATTGCGCTACGAATTATTGCCATATATTTACAACGTCATGGAACAATCGAGCGAAACTGGCTTGCCTGCATTGCGTCCGTTATTTCTGGAATTTCCTGACGACAAAAATGTCGCCGCCTTGGATAACCAATTCATGTTTGGTTCGGATTTGTTGATTGCTCCCGTGCTGATTGAAGGAGCGACACAACGCGACGTTTATCTGCCCGACGGCGATTGGTTCGATTATTGGAGCGGACAAAAATTCACGGGCGGCCAAACCATTCAAATGCCGGTCACAATCAATTCGATTCCGATGTTCGTGCGCGGCGGCGGTTTCATTTTCCGCCAGCCGGTCGTTCAATCCACCGCGCAAATGCCGGGCAATACGTTGCAAGTTCTCGTCGCGCCGGCGAACGAGTCGGAAGCTTCATTTTACGAAGACGACGGAAAAACGCTCGATTATCGCAAAGGCGATTTTATGAGACGTGATTTTCATCAAATCTCCGACGCGCAAACAATCACAATTGAAATTGCCGCGCCGCAAGGTTCATTTCGTCCGGCCAAACGCGATTTGATTTTGGAAACGTGGCTGGACGCCGCGCCGCAAAGTATTTCAGTGAAAACCAGCAACGATGCCATTTCATTGTCGGAATTGTCGGCGTCGAACGCAAATGTTTCTTCGAGTGGTTGGAATTACACTAATCATTTGCTGTCCGTGAAATTGCCGGATGCGTGGCAGGCAATGACCATCCGCGTAAAACGCTGAATGGACGAAAGGCGAATCGTCTTCCGCAAATTGTTTGCTTGCGGCGCAAGTTTCAGCCATAAAGTGAAGCAAACTTATGTGCAAATCAGCAATCGTTTCGGGGATGCGCTTGGGGCTGATTTGGTTGCTACTGACGTGGGCGTTGCTTGCGCGCGCGACGATTTTGTGGAGCGATTTGGGTTCGACGCTGGTTCACGAAACGGGAGATGGCAGTGACATTTTGGGTGGCGCGGTAAAAGAAGACGATTCCTCGACCAATACGCTTTACTTCAAATTCCAAATTGACCCTTTGTCCGACGCGAGCACGGAAGAATATTTCGCCGCGTTTGAATTATACGAGGGCGACAAGGAGCGGTTTGGTGTCGGCAATGCGTTGAAAGCCTGGGCTTACAGCGCTTTCAAGGCCGACGTGACTGGAGAATCCCGTGAAGGTTCGGATTACATTGATTTGCGTTCTTCGCGGCCGGAACCGTCCAGTTCCGGCTCGCTCATCAATTACGAAAATCCTCACCGAGGAATCGAATGCACCATCGTTTTCAAAGTGCAATACGTCGCCGGTGATGACGATTTGGTGACGGTATGGCTGAATCCTGATTTGGGGCCGGGCGCGTCCGAAGCGGCGCAGCCGGAAAGTTTGATTACACAATTCAAAGCTAATTGCTCCTTCAACGAAATTCATTTGCGGCATGGCGGTGGTGGTGGCGGTTGGATTTTCAGCGACATGGCGATTGCCACCTCGTTCAACGATTTCGTTGCCGCGGCGAACAATGAATCTTCCAATGCCAATTTTGATTTGAGTCGCGGAAAATTGCCGTTCACTTTTCGTTCGTGGCAAAGAGAGCAGGGATTGCCGCAAGATTTTATCCGCGCTATTGCGCAAACGCGGGATGGCTATTTGTGGATTGGCACAGACGATGGTGTGGCACGGTTCGACGGCGTGAAATTTGTCTCCTTTGGTTTGCCTGAAGGATTGCACAGTGGCGCCGTCCGCACGTTGTTCGGCGACAGCAACGGAACGTTGTGGATTGGCAGCGTCGGCGGCGGTTTGATTCGCCGTCAAAATGACCGCTTCCAAACCTTCACAATGAAAGACGGTCTGCCATCCGATTCCATCACGGCGCTGGCTGAAGACGACAAAGGTCGGTTGTGGGTCGGCACAGACGCGGGGCTGGTCATTTGGCAGAACGGTCATTTGTCGGCGTTGAACACGGATGAATTCAAGAAGCGCGTCATCACGACCTTGTTTCGGGACGGGCAGGGGAATATGTGGATTGGCGCGTCGGGTTTGGGCGTTTTTGAGTTCAGGCAAAATCAATTTCATCAATTGACGGATTTGGCCACGGAAGCCCTGCTACAAGATGTCCATTCGCTATTGGTGGACAAGCGGGGACGGATTTGGATTGGCGCGGGCGATGATTTCGTTCTGTGTCGCGATGGCGCGCAATGGCGGCCATATCGAATTCCGCGTCACATGGCGCGTTCGTATGTCAACGCTCTGGCCGAGGAATCAGACGGAACGGTTTGGGCGGCTTCTGCCAGCGAAGGTTTGTTCCAATTCAAAGACGATAAATTAATCACTTTCAACGCCAGCAGCGGACTTACGGACAATTCCGTTGAATCCTTGCTCGTGGATCGGCAGGGCAATTTATGGGTCGGCACGGACGACGGATTGAATTTGTTGCGGCAAAAAAATCTTTTCGTCTTCGGCCAAAGCGAGGGACTCGGTTACGGCGCGGTTGAAGGATTGGCCGAAGTTGCGCCGGGCGTGATTTGGGCGAGCAAACCGGGTGATGGATTATATCGCTGGGATGGAAGAGGATTTAGTCGTTTGCTGCTGGCGGATTTGGCTATCAACGGAACACAAATTAATTCTCTATTGGTTGCGCGCGACGGCAGTTGCTGGGTCGCCGGGCCGCACGGATTGTTGCATTTCAAAAATTCCGCGGCAAACAAGGCTGAACTTTTTACCTTGCCCGGTTTGAACATCATTTCGTTGGCTGAAGATAAAAATGATTCCATTTGGGTCGGCACGCGCGACGGTCAGTTATGGCGATTGCAAAATAAAAATTGGACGCAGCAAACCAATTTCGCCCAGACGCACGCCATCACCGCTATCATCACAAGTCCCGACGGCGTGGTGTGGGCGGGCACTGAAGGCAGTGGTATCTATCAATTCAAAAACGGGAATTGCACTCACTTCAATACGCAGGATGGATTGTTGAGCGATTTGATTCGCACGCTTTATTTGGACGCTCAAGGAACGCTTTGGATTGGCACGGCTGGCGGCGGATTGAGTCGGTTTTCCAACGACAAGATTATCACTTTCACCACGCGGGAAGGATTGTCCGACAATACCGTTTCGCAAATTTTTGAAGATGATGCGGGACGGCTTTGGCTGGGCAGCAATCGCGGCATCGCTTGTGTGGAAAAAAGTGAATTGAACCGGCTCGCCGAAGGAAAAATCACCACCATTTATCCGCAGGTTTATGGCCGGTCCGAAGGCATGTTATCCGAAGAATGCACCGGAGGATTTTGCCCGGCGGGTTTGAAAACCAAATCCGGTTTGCTTTGGTTTTCCACGCTGAAAGGCATCGTGGTGGTTGACCCTCAACTGCAACGCGCAAAATCATCAGCTCCCGAAGTTTTGTTGGAAGACGCTTTGGTGGACGGCGTGGTGGCCACCAATTTTGAGACGACCGATTTATCAATTGTTCCGGGCGATGAGAAATCAAAGTCCGGCGCGGAAATCGAAACGCTCAATCTGTCGCCGGGAAAACATCGCATCGAATTGCGCTACACCGGATTGAATTTTGACGCGCCCGAGCAAATCCGTTTTCGTTACCGGCTGGAAGGTTTGGATTCTGATTGGGTCGAGGCTGGCCCGCGCCGGTCGGCATTTTACAATTACGTGCCGCCGGGAAAATATCGCTTTCAGGTCATTGCCTGCAACAGCGACGGCGTCTGGAACGAAGCCGGCCAAACGCTCGCGCTGAATGTGCCGCCCTATTTCTGGCAGACAAAATGGTTCATCGCGGGAATGGCGCTGGCAATTTTGGGTCTGGTCGGCGGCGCAGTTCGCATTTCTGAAAAGAGAAAACATCAGCGTCGTTTGCGGCAACTCGAACAGGAACGCGCGTTGGAACGGGAACGCGCGCGTATCGCGCAGGATTTGCACGACGAAATGGGCGCCAAACTCTGCCGGATTTCATTTTTGAGCGAGCACGCGCGCCGCAATCACGACACGCCGCAGGAATTGCAACGGCAAATCACTTCGATTTCAGACACGTCGCGCGAAGTGCTTTATTCGCTGGACGAAATCGTTTGGGCGGTCAATCCGCAGAATGATGCGCTGGAACACGTCGCGTCTTATATCGGCCATTACGCGCAGGAATATTTTCAGGAAACTGGCGTCGAATGCGAATTGGACATTCCGGCACACTTGCCGGCATATCCGCTTTCTTCGCAATTGCGCCATCATTTGTTTCTGGCCGTGCATGAGGCGTTCACGAATATCCTGAAACATTCTGGTGCAACACGCTGCCGCATTTCCATTGCTTGCAATAGCGTGACTTTGGAAATTATTGTTTCCGACAATGGCAAAGGTTTTGAACCGCCGCCGATGAGACCTGATTCTAATGGTTCGACAGCGGTTAGTGGCAATGGCCTGAGAAATATGCACCAGCGATTGGTCAACATTGGAGGATATTGTCTGATTAAATCGGAGCCAAAAACCGGAACGACCATTCGTTTTGTGCTTCCGCTCCAACAAATCCTTGAAAGAAAGGCAACGCGATGATCAAAGTTTCGATTGTAGATGACGAAAAAGAATTGTGTCAGTCCATTGCCACTTTTGTGAACGGCTCGCCGGGATTTCGCTGTGTGAGCACCTACAACAGCGCCGAAGCCGCGTTAAAACATTTGCCGGAGGAAAAGCCAGATGTGGTGCTAATGGATATTCACATGAGCGGCATGAATGGAATCGAGTGCGTCAAACGGTTGAAGGAAACGACGCCGCAAATACAAATACTCATGCTGACCGTTTATGAAGACACCGAAAAAATTTTCAACGCCTTGGCCGCCGGCGCCAGCGGATATATGTTGAAACGATTGACGCCGGGCAAATTGTTGGAAGCGATTCAGGAAGTGGTGGATGGCGGTTCGCCGATGTCCAGTTCCATTGCGCGCAAAGTCGTTGCGTCATTTCAGCGGGCGGGGCCGGCGGACAAGGACGACACGCGCCTTTCAACCCGTGAACAGATGGTGTTGGACTGTCTGGCCAAAGGCTTCACCTACAAACTGACCGCCGACCAGATGAACATCAGCATTGATACCGTTCGCACCTACATCCGACGCATCTACGAAAAACTGCACGTGCAATCGCGCACCGAAGCGGTGGCGAAATACTTGGGACATTAATTCTAAGATTGATCTTTATAAATCAACCAAGCGAAAAAAAGCGCTTCCAACCAAATTATTCATAAGGACAGAAAATTGATTGGTAATCATTGAGCCCGGAACAACGTTCCAATTGGTGTTGATCCCATCGCCAAACGCGTTGGTCTGCGTTTGAAGCGTCCAGCCGATATAATTCGATTCCCAAGAGAGGGTCAAAGTGTTTCCTGATAACGTTGTGGCAACGGCAGGCAATGGAATAAAATTAAAGGCAAAGTTCTGAATTGGTGAACCACTTGATTGGTTACTCATGGCTGAACCAGAAGTGGGAATTGACTTTATGGGCGAGTCGTTAACCGTCAAACCTTGAATATTAAGACTGCCTATCGCATCGCTTCTAGCCCATGCGCCATAAACCCCGTTAATATACGGACTGACTTGATAAGGGGGAACTTGCAATCCGTAGTTGGAAATATTTACGAGATTGATTGAGGCGTTGGAAAGCACGCCGACGGTCGAACTGCTTCCGGGAGAAACAATTTCCATCGCATAAGACAGGCTGTTCGTGATGTTCAAGTGGTTTACGTTGACGTTTGTGATGTTAATGTATTGCGGACAGAAGGTAACGGCGGCGCGCCATTGCCAGCCGGGATCGTAGCCGCCGCAACGCGTCAGATTGCATCTTTGAACAACGGTCGTTCCGGAAAAAACATTGGCTCCAACCGGAAATGTACCGGAGATGAGAATACCGCAGCCGTAAGGCATATCCATGAAATCACAATCTTCGATCCGGTTGCTAACGCCTCCATAAATCGCGCCGCCGTTGGCAAGGCTGGGCACTTGGCCGGTGCAATGGGTGATGACATTTAAGCCGGGCGTGTAGGTTTGGGAAGTGTAAGTCGCCGGCCAAATGGCGAAACAATCATCGCCGGTTCCCCGTGCGACGCAATTTGTGACGGTACAACCACGCATCCCTACAGCTAAATTGCAACCATCTGCGATGGTATCACGAAATCGGCAGCTATCAATGACCAGACCGCTTGAATTGATGATCCATGCTCCGGTCTTGGTGTGCTCTACCCAAATTCGCGAAATGGTTGATCCTGTGCCAAAAGAGCCGCCTAATCCATCATTTGGCTCTCCATCATTTCTATAATTTAGAAAACCGACGATAGCGAAATCAGCCAGATGAATGTTATTTCCAGACCCGTTAAATGTAATTCTTCTTGAGGAGGTTGTATTATACAAGGAAGGGCTTCCAAGAAAAGTGGTATACCACATGCCGGCGCCCTGCACATTGGAATTGGACGGCAAATTGATGGTCGCCGTTATCAAGTAAGTCCCCGCCGGAATCCAGGCAACTTTCCCTTGTGAAGCTGCTGTGTTGATACAATTTTGAAGCGCGGTGGTGGAATCAGTGATCCCATTGGTGTCGGCATTGTAGCTGACGACCGATAACGAATTGGCCGGCGCGGCCAACGGCGCGGTGACATTCTCCAGATCAACCAGATCAATGATGTCAAAGGCCGCCGTGTCATCCGCGTCTTTTTCAATACGGACGGTGTCTCCGGCCTGGATGCTTAAACCATTTTGGCGGACTTCATCATAGAAATTTCTTGGATTTCCATCGCCGGGATTGTTGGAAAAAGGATAAGCGCCATAGCGCCATGAATATTGGGAAGTCACCGGCAATTTTTTGATGAAAACGCCATTTTGATAAAGGCTGATGGTTGAATTGGTTCCCGTTCCGTTTGCGGTGTCAGGAACACAATAGCGCACCACTATGCTGTTGGCCGCAGCCTGTGCGGTAAGCTCGACATATTGTCCCGTGCCGGTCAGTTTGACCGCCTTGCCGCCAGACGCTTCCATTTCAATCGTATTTGAAACGCTGGCATTGATGTCGGTGACTTGTTGTGGCGGGCCGATCAATGTTCCGCCGCTGATCGTCATGTTCTCCGCTTCGTAGGTTGTCCAGGGGATGCTCGTCCCCGCAACCGTCCGGTTGGAAGTCAATGAACCGCCCAGAGTCAGAGCGACAATAAGAGGTAACAAGCGTGGCATATAAATGATTGCTGATTTTACGGATGAAAGCATTTTATCCTGTTGCCATTTTGAAAGAATAAGCAATGTCCGATACAATACGCAAAAAGGATAACAGAGTTTTTAATTTTAATGCGCAATTTATTCTGGAGCAGTTGACCATTGCACACTGTCATACGCCGGTGAGCTAATAGAAGCATCCGATTGAACACTTGATACCGGAGTAGATGGTGATGTTTTAAGGGTAACGCCCGGTGTAAAAACTCCATAGAATTGACCCCAAGTCAAGGCGCTAGGCAACGAAGGCGCTGCATGGCCATCTACATAGATTACATTGACGCGATTGTTATGTTTGGCATAAGCACATTGGAGGCGTGCATTGCCCAAGTTCGCACCTAATGGTGGTTGGCTGGGGCCTGAACATCCAGCCCAAATTGAATCCAGCCACGCAGAACCGCTGCTGTTGTTACTATTCGGATCATTTGAACCACTGGTATCGGTCAGAGCAACCATATCAGATGGCCGGGAAACGGAAGAAGATTTGAATGGCTTGGTATCGGCCATGTTGCCGTCGGTCGGATCAACTGTGCCAAATACGCCAAGATCGTTAAACCCATACGAAAGAAAACCAGTAATGCTGGGGTCTAAATCCCCGGATACGGCGCCGTTGACAACATAAGTCAGGCCGCGTTTTCGCGCTGGACACACCCAGATGATATTGTTCTGTAGATAATTGGTCATCATGGGCGCCGGATCATTTGGCTGTTTGCCTTTGCCGGGGTGAACCGCATACCATTCACCTCCACATAGATTGCCTAAAGAATTAAAGTAACCTCCTGACACCCACCAAGGAGAGGGAGCCGGAAAATAATCTCCGTTGTCACTTGCATACATGGTGAAGCCCAGCGCGATCTGTTTGGTGTTATTCAAACATGCTATGGCCTGCGCCTTTTGTTTTGCCTTGGCAAGCGCCGGAAGCAGCATCGCCGCCAATATGGCGATGATCGCGATGACGACCAGCAATTCAATCAATGTAAAAGCCGATTGCGCGTCTTTCGCTTCACCATCATTTCCAGAAGGTTGAAAACGATGTTTGAAGGAATCTTCTCCTTCAGCATATTTCAGAATCTTTGTGGTCATTTTATGATTCGATACGATTTCGATTTATAATTTTCTTATCAATCCTTGAAAGAAAGTGAAGACGCACTTTCAAAGATGGTGATTTTTCACGGTGAAACTAACACCTTTAATTCAAACCGATAGTCGCATAAAGCGGTGACAGGGTGCGCATTTTATGTTTTTAATGAAATCAGATCTAAATAGCCGCAGGACTATGGCGTTCAGCTTGAACTACTCTCCAAACTATCCGAGCTAAACTTTGTCCATCCCTTTCAATGGTTTTTTTGCATTGAGAACATTGGCGATTTTGGGTGTTTGTCAGACCACATGACCCCAAAATAACCTTTGTCACCACTTCATGCGACTACCATTAATGGCTATTTAACATACACTTGTATCACCGCAGGCAAAGATCATGTTTTAGAAAACTTGAAAGAAAATTATAGAACTTGATTTTTAGACTGAACCTTAAACGGCTAAAATAAAAAAAAGAATTATGAAACAACAATCAAAATATTTGGCAGTCGTGGTTGCAATGACAGGTAGTTTGATGATTATCAACTCGTCGCAGGCGCAATATGTCTTGGGAAATGGCTCTTCAGCCGGCATTACCATGGATGCTGGCGGGAGTTTTGCGGGATCGCCCACGACAACGGCAAATGGACTTACGCTCACTGAACCAGCCAATCCCGGTTATAATTTTGGTTCATGGGATATTCCGGCACAGGTTTATAATCCGTATGACAACACTATTATTTTCAATTATACAATTCTCAGTCCGGCGCCGGGGACAACCGGGGCGGATTACACAGGTGGAGCCGCGTGGACATGGTATAGTTTGCAACCGTTGATTCAAACAACGAGCGTCAATCAGAGATATTATGGATATGACGGCTACAATCTTAGTTATGGTTTTCCAAATGGACAAAACATTGCGAATCAAGACGTGGGATATGTATATGACCCGGCTACTCAAACAGTCACTCTAACCGCATCTCTTAGTGCAGCTCAAGAAGCTGATTTGCTGGGTGGAGGAACCGTATCTCAATTCACAATCAGCTTCGATCCAACCTCTACTTTGCCGGATGGTTATAGCGTTCAACTCAATTATATTGAATTGGTTCCCGAACCGGGCACGCTGGCATTGGCCGGTTTAGGTATTGCCGGATTAGTCATTGCGCGTCGTCGTAAAGTTTAATTGTTGGTTAACTTAAAATTCACTCCGCATTGGTTTAGCGCCTTTGCGGAGTTTTTATTTTAAGCCTGACACTTGATTGATTTTTAATTGTCAGTGTCACCGGTTTATGCGACTACCACTGATTGGCGGTTTGTAATAATTTCAATCGTCCACAAGCGATGAAGTGTTGTATGAAAGTTTTGCGCTTGTTTTTAAGCGGGCGGTGTTTTTGAGGCTGAACAAAACGAAACGAAAATGAAAACCAATTGCATTTTTACAATTTTTTTAACTCTGTTGTCCTTTCTGTTTTTCACTTCCGTCGGACATGCGGTCAATTTGTTGACTCCCGTTAGCAGCGGTAACTGGTCATCAACCGTTCCAAATGCCCCGTGGCCCAATGGAATTTTGCCTACGACCAATGACTTGGTTGAAGTTTTAAGCGGCATCGTTATCACCAACGACATGACAAATGCGACTTGTATGGCTCTCGATAGCAGCGAAGACGGCGGTAATGGAACTGTGGTGATGGCGCCGGGTTCCACACTCCTTGTCGGCGGTGCGCTCGAAGGTTATGGGACTCAAAATGTCGGAGAATTTGACGCGAGTGCTACCAATTGCACTGTAATTTATCAGGGAAACGCTTTCTGGGCCAAACGCACGGATTATTGGAATCTGATATTTAGCGGCTGGGGTGATTTTTACAACGGAGCTCAAAATGGCTACCCAATCACTTCCATGACCATCTATGGAAATTTTATTGTCAACGGAACAAATGTGCCGCCGGATCAAACCAATCTTTACACCGGTGTCTATGTGGAATGTGGAGGCGATTTTACAATTGATGGGAATTTCTACATAGGTGCGAGCAACGCGTGGGATTGTTCTGTGGGCAACATCACGGTCTTGAGCAATACGATTTGTGCCGGCGTCTTGTGGGACAAAGATGCCAATAATGGTTCCAACTACTTTGCCGGTGGGCTGACCATTCTTCCGAGCAGCATGATACTCACGAATCTTAACAATACTTTGGTTTTAAAAATGGGCAATACGAACGTCGAAAATTTGGGGCCAAACGGAGTTTATGGGCCGGGGAATAATGGGACATATGGAGGTTCTCTGTATGTGTGGGACGTTCAAGAGTGGGCCGTTGGTGGAAATTTTACAAACAATGGGATTGTGGGTTTTGGCACGAATTACGGCTCCATTGATTTTACGGGGACGGGAGTGATTGCCGGAAGCAACGCGATTACGATGCCCACCATGACCATTGACGGGAATTATGAGATAGCCGATACGATAACGCTGACTACGAATTATCCGGTTATTAACGGAACGATCGTGTTCGACCTCGCCAACACCAACCAAATTATTCTCAACGCCGGGACAAATTGGTTTTGGTATTCAACGAACGGGACATTAAGTGTGATTAACTCCGGCGCTCCACCAGTCTCTGGAAATTCGTATCAACTTTTTAACAATATCGGGAATACAAATTATGGCGGTCAATATGCGTTCGTTAATCTTCCTAGCCTTTCCAACGGATTAAGTTGGACCAACAATTTGCTGGTCAATGGGTCCATTGCGGTCGTTGGCGGCGCGGCGAGTTTGCCGATTATCACGTCATCTCACTATAATCCGGCGACGTTGCAATTCACTCTCACTTGGACATCCGCTCCGGGAGCCACTTATACCGTGCAGGAAACTCCGGTTCTAAAGTCTGCGACATGGAATGCTTTGCAAACCAATATCCCTTCTGGCGGAAGCACCACGACTTATACCGTTACCATGCCGGGAGGAACGAGCGGCTTTATCCGAATACTGGTGCAATAACATCGCTCGCCGTGCAAGGCAAGCCGCAGCCGGCGCTTGTCCAATTCCGCACTGTTTTGCAATTTGATCCGGCAAATCCTTCGGCCAGCCAACAAATCAAAGCCGTCGGGGAGGCTGCTCCGAATCACTGAAATTGTGCGGCGGATTTCAACTTTGGTTAAAACCTTCAAATAAAATTCGCGCTTTGTCACGACGCGTCGGTCAGGAATGGTCGGGAAGCACCACCAGTTTTCCGGTTTTTGCCGATTCCCGCGCGGCGTCGAGGATTTTGGTGACGATCAAATTTGTTTCCAGCGAAGGCAAACCCGACGGCTGGATTTCTCCGCGCGCAACGGCTGCCAAATAAGAAATGTCATCAGTCAACGCATTGGCCGTTGAAACTGCGGGCAGTTCGAGTTCGCTTTCATCCGTTCCGGTTTGCCGCATCCGCAGCAAATCCTTGCGCGGCACGGTCACGTATCCGTTGCGGCCATAAATTTCCACATCCCGGCGGTCAAAGGGCCAGTTCCACGAAGCTTGGATCACGCCTTGCGTGCGCGGGTAAGTCACGATGATGGTCGCTTCGTCTTCAACATTCGGATACACGTCGGGTTTGAAATGCTGGGTCACTGCCAAAACGGAAACCGGTTGCTCGCCGTTCATGAACCAGGTGATCAAATCCGCGCCGTAACAGCCAAAATCGGTGAGCGCGCCGCCGCCGTTTTGTGCCGGGTCTGTCAGCCAGTTCAGGAATATGTCCGAACAACCCGATTCTTTTGGGCCGTTATTTCCGGCATAAACGATAATTTTCCGAACATCGCCGATGGCCCGCTGATCATGAACCAGTGTGTAAGCGGTCTGATTCGCCGGAAACCATGCTGTTTCAAAATCCACGATGACATGGATGCCGCTGTTTTTTGCCAGCGTCGCGATGGCCTGCGCTTCTTCCATATTGATGGCCAAAGGTTTTTCCAGCATCACGTCAATCTTATGCGCCGCGCAAACTTCCACCGCGTGGCGATGCTCAAGCGTGCTGGTGAAAACCGCCGCCGCCTGCACATTGGTTTTGGCGAGCAAATCCTCCAGACTTTTGCTGAAAAAATCAGCGTTCAAATTCAAAAGCCGCGTGTAGCGGGCGACCAAATCCTGGTTGGTCTCGACAATGCCGACCAGTTGAACATCCGTGCGATTGCGCGCCCGTTGGATGAAATCGCCGACCGCATCGTGCGCCAATCCAATGACCGCCAGATTTACCATCGGTTTGGCCGGCTCGGCTTGGACTTGATGGAGCGCCAGGCAAAAAAACAAGATGCGGATGAATTTGTTCATAGACTTCCTCAAAGTTTTTCATTTTAACCCGCAATTTTCAACTGCCGATTGATTCAATAAATCAATGGCGAGTTTTTTATTCTCTGAAAAAAAAGAAACAGCCATAAGTTCACACTTGAAGCTCTCAAAATTTTATTTGCCCGTGTTTTGGAAGGGAATACGAAATCTCTACGATTATTTATACAATCGGCACGCGCGTTGCTAAATTTTCATGTGTTGTGGGTTGAGGCCGCAAAACGGGTGGGGAACACGCGCGCGCTTCACTGAAATTTGTCCGCAGCCCGATTGCGATTGAAATAAGGAGGAATCGAAAGTCGGGCGTAGCGAGACGCATGGTGAAAGCGCGCGCGGCGGTTGAGGAGAATCAATTTCCATTCTTCATTTCAACTTCGCGTGACAGATGGTTGCGTCTTGGTTAATTTTCTTTGATGCAACAAACGACGTTGACGCTGGGACATTCGCCCGACCCCGATGACGCTTTCATGTTTTACGGTTTGGCGAAGGAATTGATTCCCGCCGAAGGTTTTCATTTCCAACACATTTTGCAGGACATCCAGACGCTCAATGAACGCGCCACACGCGGCGAACTGGATATTTCCGCCGTCAGCATTCACGCCTACGCCTACGTTTCCGACAAATACGCCTTGTTGCCCAGCGGCGCGAGCATGGGCGACGGCTATGGCCCAATGCTGGTTGCCAAACAAAAATTTTCACGCGAAGAAATCGCAAAGAAAAAAATCGCCGTGCCCGGAACCATGACCAGCGCGTTTCTCGCGTTGCAATTGTGGCTCGGCAAACCGGCGAAAGAATTTGATTACCTCGTCGTGCCATTTGACCAAATCTTCAAAACCGTCCGCGAAGGCAAGGCCGATGTCGGACTCATTATTCACGAAGGCCAGCTCACTTACAAAAACGAAGGATTGGTCGTCTGCGAAGATTTAGGCATTTGGTGGGGCAAACAAAATGACGGCCTGCCGCTGCCGCTCGGTGGAAATGTCATCCACAAAAAATTCGATTTGGCCACGCGCCGGAAGATTTCAAAAATCCTGACCGCGAGCATTCAATTCAGTTTGGATCATCGTCCTGAAGCCGTGCAACACGCGCTGCAATTCGCGCGTGACATGGGACGCGACCTCGCGGACAAATTCGTCGGCATGTATGTGAATCATTGGACATTGGATTACGGCGAACGGGGCAGGGAATCCATCCGGCGATTTTTGAACGCGGGATTTGAACGCGGCATTTTGCCGCACCGTCAGGAACTGGAATTCGTCACGGATTAACTATCAGGGCGAAACAGAAACGTTGTCAAACAACGTCGAATTCAATTCGGAATTGTTGTGCGCGCTCAAGGCGAGGCCGACATAAATGGTTTTGTTCATCGGCACGCTGATGTTGTCCACGCGCGTCCATTTCTTGCCGTCCACGGAAATCTCGCCGGTGAACGCATCACCTTTGCGCGTCAATCGCACCCAGTTGGCGATGATGGCCGATGCGCCATCGGTGTTGCGACTGCTTTGGCCGCTTGTCGGACGCCATTGATAAACCGAACTGTTATGAGCGGTGACGGCCATCATCACGTATTTGGAATCGGCGGAATTGGTTTCGCGGAACATCACGCCGGCTTTTGCCCACGGGTCGGTGTATTGCAACGAACTGATGTGCGCGACGATTTGGCCGTCACCTTTGAGCGTTTTGAAGGCGAAATGAAACGCGTCGGCGTTTTCCCAAATATCGTCGCCGGACGCGAGCAGATTGAAATTGCCGTTGAGAAAACTCGCCTCGCCGCTCGCGCCGACATTGCCGATGTCCGTGTCCGACCAGCCGCGCGGCAACGTGATTGTCTTTGCCGGCAAATTTGAAATCCAATGGCCAATCACCGCCACGGCTTGATCATCCACGACATTTCGTGCGATTGGCGGCATTTGGCCTTCGCCGAGAATACTGATGCGATGGAACAAAATGGATTTGTTCGTTTCGCCGGGAACAATCACTTTCGCGCCGGGAATGCCAAGCAGATTGGCGACGGGACCGTTGAGCAGATTTTGCTTTTTGAGTGGCGTGATGAACCGCGCATCGAAAAACGCGCCGACGCCACCGGGACGATGACACATGGCGCAATTGGCGTCCAGATAGGAACGCGCGCGCAATTCCAGCGCGGCGGAAGTGTTCGTGATATTGACCAGTTTGGGGTAGCGGGAAATTTGGAGCGCGGAAAATCCGCCGTCGAAAATTCCCAGATGGCCGAGCGTGCGCAGTTGATTGTCGGTGACGCCGTTTGGATACGTGAAATTGCCGTTAAGCTGGCGCGTTTTCACGCCCAGCACGCCGCCGGAAACCGGCGTGTGACACGTCAAACAATCCTGGCGTCCGGGGAAAAACCATTTTTGCGCGCGCGTGCCGGTCGCGGTTTTGATGGTGATGATTTCGGTTGTGCCGGTGGTTACGAGGTCGGCGTCGGAATTGTCCGCGCGCCATTTGTAAGTCGCGCCATAAACGCCGCCGTTCGTGTCGCAAATGATCAAACGCGTTTCCAGCCGTCGCAAAATTTTTGGATTGGTGTCGTCAACGGGTAAATCGAAATTTTTCACGAAAACCGCGCCGTCGGGAAACTTCCATTCGCTGTTCGCGGAAAAATTGATCTTGGAATTTCTGGGCAAAACCATCCAACGTTGTTTCACCGCGCCGTCCGACCACAGCGGCGAATTGACGTTGTAAGGCAGCAGAAAATCTGCCGGCGTCAGGTTTTGTATGTCCGTGAACACGCCGGTTTGCGACAGCAATTTCGGCATGACTTTTTTCGGCGGCGGCGGCCCGCCGCGCTGCAATTTGAAGATTTGCCCGCCAATGCTGCTCATCTGGCAGAAATAAATTTCGCCCTCCGCATCTATGCCAAACGACGACAGGCCGGTGTAATCTGAACCGGAATTCGGGCCGTCGCCTTTGGGCATCACGCACAAAACAGTTTTTTGCGCGGGCGTTGTAGTTTCGTCCATTGCCCAGACGACGCGCATGACGTTGTCGCCAAAAATATATTTTCCGCCCAGATCATGCTCAAATTTTTTCCCGCGATAAATATAGCCGCCGATGACCGCGCGGCCGTCTGTATGCGGATAATCCAAAACCGGCCCGCGACTGATGCCGATGTAATTCGTCGGCATTTTGCCCAGATTGCCCTCGCAATAATTCCATTGGAAATTCAGGCCGGATTCGCCGGGTTCGATTTCGTCAATTTCTTCGCGCGAACTTTCGCCGACGTCGCCGATGAAAATTTTTCCGGTTGGCGGATCAATCGTCATACGATGCGGACTGCGCAAACCGAGGCAGAAAAATTCTTCGAGCGCATTGGATTGGCCGACAAATGGATTGTCGTTCGGAATAAAATAATTCGCCGTAAATCCGTTCGTCGGCTGTCGCGGCGGCGCGTGGCTGAAATTCCCGCCGCGACAATCCACGTCAATCCGAAACACGCCAGAGTAAAGGCTTTTGGTAATGATTTGGTCGTTGTCGCCGACGGAATTGTCGCCGTCTGTCCAATACAACAATCCGTTTGCCGGATGAAAAAACATCCCGCCGCCGTGATGCCAGACAGTTTGATTTGTCAGGTCCACGAAAATTTTCACCGAATCGGGAATGGCGATTCCGTTTGAATCCAACGTGTAGCGTTCGAGCCGGTCGTGGTATTTGTTGGGAATGACCGGATTCGGGCGCGTGTTTGGGTCGCCGACGACTGTGCCGGGCGCAACCCAAGTGTAATAGACGAATATGAAATGGTTGGTCGCAAATCCGGGATGAAACGCGACGCCGAGCAAGCCGGAATCGTCCCAACCCTGACATTGATTGTGAATGTCGAGCACGAGTTTTTTTTCGGTCGTGTTGGACGAATTTTCAAACGTCCAAATCCGGCCTTCGCGTTCCCAAACGCAGAGCAAATTTGTGCCGCCATTGGAATCCGGCACGGGCGCGAGGCCGACAGCGTTGGTGAAAAGCAAGTTTGGAAACGCGACGATGGCCGACCAATTGCCGGAAATGGAAGGCGCGACTTCCGGCAATCTGCCGTCCAGGAATGCGCCCGTTCGCGGCAAGGAATTAAGGCCATAAGGTTTTGCACTGACAGAAAAGACCGTCAAAATGAGCGATACTCCAATTAAAGACACTCCAATTTTTTTCAAAAGTAACATTTGCAAATTAAAACCCGCACAAGATTCTCGGTTGCGCGCGCGGCGTCAAATTTTTATGTGAAAATTGTTCGCGCGGGCGCGCGTTTGAATTTAGGCTCAATTCATGTTTCGTCCCTGCATTGACCTGCATGAAGGCAAAGTAAAGCAAATTGTCGGCGGCACGCTCGGCGCATCCGAAAATTTGCGGACGAATTTTATTTCTGAAAAACCGGCGGCGTGGTTCGCGGAACTTTACAAACGCGATAATCTGCGCGGTGGCCACGTCATCATGCTCGGCGCGGGAAATGAAAACGCCGCGTGTTCAGCGCTGGCCACGTTTCCCGGCGGAATGCACATCGGCGGCGGAATCAATTCCGCCAATGCGTGCGAATGGCTCGATGCCGGCGCATCGCACGTCATCGTCACCAGTTGGGTTTTCCGCGAGGGCAAAGTGGATTGGACGCGATTGGATGAATTGCTCAAGATTGTCGGCAAAGACAAACTCGTGATTGATTTGAGTTGTCGTCGCAAACCCCTCACCCGACCTTCGGCCACCCTCTCTCCGCCAAACAGGGAGAGGGATGGGGTGAGGGGTGCTTATTTTGTCGTCACCGACCGCTGGCAGAAATTCACGGAAATTGAAGTGAATACGGAAACGCTTCGCAAATTTTCCGGTTATTGCGCGGAATTTTTGGTTCACGCCGTGGACGTGGAAGGGCTATGTCGCGGCATTGACCGCGAGCTTGTGGAAAAACTTGGCAAATGGACGCCGATTCCGACAACTTACGCGGCCGGCGCGAATTCTTTGGCTGACTTGGAAACGGTCACGGAATTGGGGCAAGGAAAAGTTGACCTGACCATTGGCTCGGCGCTGGATATTTTTGGCGGCAACGGCGTGAAATACGAAGATTGCGTCAAATTCAATCAAAGCCGCAAATAAAATTTCAAGCAGTTTTGCCCGGGTCGGCAAACAGCGCGGCGACGTGCAATTGGAATTTCGGGACTAATTTTTCTTCCAGCAATTCTTTCGCGCCCAAAGTTCCTTTGAGCGCAATGCCCATGCCCGTGCCGTGGTAAATTTCCACGTTGTCGTAACGCGGGTCAATCATCCACAAACGCGGCACGCGGATTTCCTCGTAAAGCTGTTTTTTGATGACCGTGTCGGCGCGATGGTCGTCCACGTTGATGATTTCGACCGCGAGCCAGAGTTTGTTGGTGGCGGCGGTCACGAGCGCGAGGTCGGGACAAATCAAGGTCGAGTGGGAAACCTGAACTTTTGCGCGCGGCGCGAGCAGGCGGGTGATGGCCAAATTGGCCACGCTGGCGGTCATGGCCGTGTGCAGACGGGAGCAAATCATTTCATGCCGGTTGCCCGGCGCGGAACGCAACAGTGAAGTGCCTTCCAGAATTTCCTCGTAAGGCTGGCTCACGGATTCAGTTTCGAGTTGAAGCTTGAAAGTTGCAAGTTAAGATACTTGAAATCAGGTAATCAATTTTATGAAACAACATTTCCATGTTTTTCTAACCACTAGCTTTGTCTTGTTAGGATTGTTATCGCACGTCTCTGCCGCAGAACCGGATGGCAAGATTCTCGGCGAGGCAACAAACAAATCCGGCGACAAAATTCTTGTTCGCGAACTTTTCTTACCCAAGAACGTTAGCGATAAAATGGAATTCCACAGCCCTCATTGCTATCGTTTTGAATTTTATTCGCTAGGTTTTCTTCAAAGTTGCTCCACTCGTTGGGACGACGCTCCTTCATCTGTCAAAGTTCGTTGGACAAGCTCAACCAAATGTAATGTGTCAATGCTTGATGGATGGCTTGTAGTTAATTTTGACAAAGACGCCGTTGGCAGCAATGGCTCACATGAATGGACGTTTTTACGCCGCATTGATTAGCAAGTTGTAGTCCTTTGCTTTTCAAAAATCAAGACTTGCAAATTTGTGCGCGGCTGCTATTTTCCACGCTCTTTTGAAAAATTTATGTCAGTAAAAATTCGCATGAAACGGGTCGGCACGAAAAACACGCCGGTTTTTCGCATCGTGGTGGCCGACAGCCGCAGTCCGCGCGATGGCAAGTTCATCGAGGAAATCGGCACGTATCAGC
>DASZXH010000025.1:0-9056 GCA_035545995.1 Verrucomicrobiia bacterium | reverse complement strand
GCGCATCGGCGAGCAGCCGTTCACGCGCACCGACGGCGGCTGCAAAAACCGATACGGCTCCATCAATTCGCCGGTCTTCGGCCCGATGGCGCGCGCGACCGCTTCGGGGTCGGCGGTGCTGAAACCGTTCGTGAAAAAAATCTCCAGTTTGCGGAAATCCAACGTGATTTCATCGGCCTTCATCGTCTGTGTTCCGTTTTCGCGCCACAATTGCGGATGGAAAAACTTCAGGACGCGATTGGTGTAATGCAGCGTGCCGGCGACGTTGTCAATGGATTGACCGCGAACGGCAAAATTGGTCAACGCCACGCGCCCGCTCGCGTCAATGCTGTCGAAATCAGGCCATTGCCCGTTCACGGTCACGTCCAGCGCGATTGGCTCTGTGATTTTGAATTGGTTCAGACCGTGAACCTCGTTGCTGGCCGTCAAAAACGGACGGATGGCGGCGGGATCAAAAGCGCCGCGAACGCGGCAATTGTAATTTTTCGCGCGTTCATCCACTCCGCCGTCCAGCCAAAGGACGGTTTTCGCCTGCGCGAGCCAAAAGTCCGACAATTGCCAGACGCGATTGGAATAGGAAAAATCCGCGCGCGCCAAATCGAGCGCCAATTTTTCAAACGCAAAGTTGGTGACGGCCAGCGAACCGTTCAATTGAAGTTTTGGCGGCACCTCGCCCTGCCAATCTGGACGCTGATCGGTCCAGGCGGGCAAAATCAGCGAACCGCCGACTTGCAGCAAAGGCGACTGTCTCCAAGTTGCTTTCCTGACGGCAGCCTGTGCTTTTTCCGTGAGTAATCCGGCAATCGCGTGAAAATCAAAACAGGCGGAATTTGTGAACGTCAATTGGCGCGTGGCAACATTCAATCGCGCCCGCGCCTCGTCGCGCCCGCCGCCCAGTTCGGCGGACAAATTGGTGACGGTCAATTCCGGCGCCTGCCAAAATCCGCCGCACACGAAGGAATTCACGTCCAATCCTTTCGTTCTCAATTCCGCAAATCGCGCGTTCCAGGACAGCCGGAACGGTTGGGCGTTGGTCCAAAACCCCCACGCCGAATCGAAATTGGTCGGCGCGCTCGCGGGCGCGGTGAGAGTTGAAGTGAATTGAAAATCCTGCGAATCGAACCACGGCGTTTGCACGGCGGGCGCCATGATGTTCAGCCAGACGATGAAGGAATGAAAATTGCGCGCGTCGCCGTTCACGACGAGGCTCAATTGCGGCGCGTGCGGAAAATGAATTTCTTGCAGAACATCGTAAAGAACGCTCAAACGCTCGCGCCAGTTGGTGACGCCCGCGGATTTGCCGCCGCGCAAAATGTCCCAATTGCGGATTTCCGAGCCGTGAACGATGTCGCCGGAAAGCGCGAACGCTGCGCCGGCAAAATCGGCCTGAAAACGGTCGAGCGACCACACATCGTTTTCGCCAAAACGCAATTCGCTCTGGATGTTGTCCAGCGTCAGTGTATTGGTCGCCGTGACCGGCCAGACCAGTTTGCCCTGCCGCAAAACGACTTCTTTGATTTCCAATTGCCGGCGCAGCAGCGCGTGATAATCCAGCCGTAATTGCAATTGGTTGAGAGAGAGCGACGGCTGGTCAAACATGTTCGTGTCGCCGACGCGGACATCTTCCGCAACCAATCCGCGCACCCAATGCAAGCGCAACCGTGAAAATTCGACGACGATGCCGCGCTCGCGCAAATCTTGAATCAACGAACGCTTTAGGAAATCGGGCAAGCCAACACGGTTGAACCAAATCAGACAGCAAAGAATGATCAACACCAGCAATAAAATGCTGATGCGGCACCAACGAAGCCCTGTGCGACATTTGTGCCAGAAACCCGCGCGCATATCATGGAACGTTCGCTGGAATCGTCAAATAAGTCACGACAAACTGATAAAGCGCGGGTGGAAAAATGAACACCCAACGCTCGCCATCCAGCATGACGGACGCTAACGCCGTCTGGTCGGAAATGGGCGCGCCAAAATTCACGGAAAATTTTTCGCCATCTTTCAATTCAACGGTCACTTGCAGATTGTCCGGCTTGAAACCGTAAGGCGCGGTATTGGTCACATTGCGACCAGCCCAAGCAGTAGCGGTCAATTCGCCCAGCCGATGCGTTGTCTCTTCGATGGCCTCTGGAGTAATCATGCCTTGCGAACCCGGTCCCAACGACCATTTGTTATAACCGTTGTGAAGCAACACGCGGGTTTTGCCGTTTTGCTGCAACGTGATTTGCGTCACATCGCGTTCGGTGAAGCTCCAAATATGCCGGTCACGGAATTCCCATCCCGCTTCCGGCAATTGGTTGTAATTTTCCTTCGAGATGGCATAAACAAAATCCTCGTCGGCGCGGCGGACAAACACTTCATTGGTTTGCGTCGCGCCAAAAAGCAATTGGCCGATGACGACGTTAGTATTGCCTGATGCAGAACTTAACGTGATGGTGCGCGACGGTGTTGCGAGTCCGTAAGTCTGCAAATCGGGCGTAGTCACGACGTCTTTGACAAATTCAACGACGCGGAAATCCGTCAACAATTTGACGAAGGCTTGCACATTTTCGGCGTCCGCCGGAAATTTTTCGCCGACGACTTTCCAACCATTCGTGCCTTCCCGTTGCAAGGTGAAATTATTTTCGCCGCGCACGTCAATCTCATCCACCGGCGCGGATAATTCCAAAAGATGCGGATCACGAAAATCATACACCGAACCGCGCCAGGATGAAAACGGTTCTTTGGCCGTCGCGACGACCGCACTCCAACGCTCCCGTTTGGCGTAAATCTGTGTGGAATCGTTGGTCAAATTTTTTCCCAGATGAAGGCCCGCGTCAACATTCGTACCGTGACCGAGCCATAAATCCAAATCCGCCGGTTGCAAGCCGAACGCCGACAAATCGGTTTGGGGACTGTCGGCGACGAATTGCGCGACCCGCGCGCTTTGCAATTGTTGCAACGCTTCCGTGATGCGGTCATTGTCGGCGCGCGCCGGCAACGGCCGAATCATTCGCCAGAAATGATTGGTCGGATTTCGCTGGAATTCCATGGAAAATCCCTTGGCGTTGTTGGTCAGCGTAATCCAGTCGCAATTCTCAATTTGACTCGCGTCCGCCACGGACGTGTCGCGCCAGTCGTTCACCGCCAGCGGAATCAATTTCAACAGGCCAGCGTCAACAATGAACGCGCCGTCCACGCCGACGACGCGCAAAAAAAACTGGTCGCCGGGCGCGGTCTTGTTGCCGATCTTCAATTGCCAGCTTTGGTCGCCGGCGTTGATCACCAGCGAAATCGGCGGGTTTTCAAAACCATATTCCGCTTCGGAGCCTTTGTGCTGACGCAATTCCGCCGCGCTGATTTTGTTTGCGGGCGCGAGTTTTTGGAGCGCGTCCAGAAGCGTTTCGACGGCAGTGGCTTGCGCCGGATAAACGATGGGCTTGGATAAAAGCCAATGGCCGTTGGCGCGATCGGCGCGGATTTCCAGCGCGCCGGCGGGAATGATTTGCACGCCGGTCACGTCCGCCGGTTGTAAGCCAGGCAGGATATTTTCCGAAACTTTGGCCGGCTTATCCCAATGGCGTTCATAAATGAAAATGAACGCCAGCAACACAATGGCGATGACCAACCAGATTCCTGTCGTTTTTGAATTCATTATTTTCTCCGCACCAGCCACACCAATCCGCCCAGCAGCAACACCGCGCCCGGCAACGCGCCCAGCAGCAGCCAGCGAATGTGTTGCATCTGGGTTTGGGACAAAATCAAGCGAAATTCCGTCACGGGCTGCGGGCCGATGCCTTTGAGCAACGTCGTCCGGTCCAGCAGCCAATTGACGGCGTAACCGAGAAAATCACGGTTGGCGCCGGAATCAATTTGCCGGTTGCCGAGAAAAAATGAATCGCCGACGATAATCATGCGCGTCATCCCGCGCGCGTTGGCGACGCCCGCAGCTGGTTTTTGCTCCACCGCCGCCATGAGCGAATAACTGCGCGGCGCGAGCGCGGATTGTCCTGCCAGCACCGAGGCGGAACTTGAAAAAGCCAGTTCAGTGACCTCTGGCGCATTGGCCGGCGGATTTTTCCAGTCTATGCGGCTGATGGTGCGCGGCAGAATCAATTGCAACGCATATCCCGTGAGGGGGTCAACGACCGGATGCTGGCTGAAATTATAGACGATGACATCCTGTCCGCCCGCCGTGTGATTGTTCGGGTCTTGCACCTGATTGGCGCCCACAGCGACACCCCAGCGCGTCAAAATCGGTTCCAAACCAATCTGTTTATCTCGGCTGAAATAATTGAACAACGCGAATAACCGCCCGCCTTGAGAAAGATATTGGTCAATTTTCTGAAGTTCGGTGTTGGACAACATGGAAGTCGGCCCGGCGATGATGAGCAGATTGCAATCGTCTGGAATCTTGTCATCGCCGAATAATTGAACCGGTTCGATGTCTATGTAATTCTGCTGAAGCACGGCGGCGAATTTCATGTAGCTTTGCTCGCCGGAATCGGTGAGCGATGGCTCGCCGTCGCCTTGCAGGAAATACGCCTTGAAAGGTTTTGGGTTGGTGATGGCCAGCAACATCGAAGTGAACAGCATCTCGCCTTTGAACGCGACGGGTTTGCGGCGGTATTCGTGATCGGTGCTGTTGGGCACCGGCTCCAATTTTGTGTCGGTCAGCGCGTCACCGTTGGCAATTTTCACGTGACCGTCGCAATCAAAAATGACCAGATTTTTGGCGGTCGGCGAATTGAGTTTGTATTGTTCTTTCACTTTTTCGGCCTCGCCGGCGTCGCGCGTGTAATCCACCGTTTTCACGGAAATTTTCGGATTCGCCGAACGGTATTCGTTCAGCAAAGCAACGATGGTCGGATAAAAATCGTCGCTCTTGTCGTAATAAAGCGTCACGGCGACGTTGTTGGTCACCGATTTGACAATTTCTTCCGAGCGCGAGGACAATTCGACGTGGGTCTGCGAACTCATGTAAAACCGCCCGAAAAATTTTGCGCCCAGAAAATTGACCATGACGATGACCGCGAGAACCAAAATGGTGCGCGCGAAAACGTCGAAGCCGATTTTCCAGCGGCGGCGGGGCGAGAAACTCGCGGGGGGTTTTTGTTCGTTGGCCATTTTATTTCCAGCGACGGCTTTCCACCGCGCGTAGAGTCAGGAACAAAAAGAAAAAAGTCGCGCTCACGTAAAAAATTACCGCGCGCGTATCCACCACGCCGCGCGCGAAATCGTTCATCTGGTCGAACAAGCCGAAATAGGAAATGATTTGCGATTGCCATTGCGCCGCCACCGGAATCGCCGTCGCCAGAAATCCCAGGGCAAATAAACTGACGCCCAGCACAAAACTAATCATTGCCGCCGCCATTTGACTGCGCGTGATGGACGACGCAAAACAGCCCAGCGACAAAAACAGGCAGCCGACCAGAAACGTTCCCAGATACATTCCGCCAATCGTTCCCGCATCCATTCCGATTCGTTGATGAGTGAAATGGTGAATGATGAACAGGCACGCCAATATCGGCAGCCACATGACGGTATAAAAGATGATAGCCGCCGTGAATTTTGCGGCAACCACTTGTAAATCACCCACCGGCGTCGTCATCAAGGTTTCAAACGTGCCCGTGGCTTTTTCCAGCGCAAACAACCGCATGGTGATGACCGGCGCGGCCAAAAGCACAATCAACCAAAAAAAGTAAGTGCGATAAAAAATCTCCGTCACCGGCAGGGACGATGGATCACTGCCGAGATTGGTGATGAGCACCACGAAACTCAATCCAATCAGAAACGCCACCGCCGCGATGATAACGTAGCCCGTCACCGAAACGAAAAATGTGGCCAGTTCGCGGCGCGTGAGCGTCAAAAAAACTCGCATCAATTTTCCTCCTCGTTGGGCCGGGTGATTTGGACATAAATATCCTCCAGCGAATGACGGCTGCGCGTCAGCTCGCGCAACACCCAGCCATTTTGGAGCGCCGTTGCGAAGATAATTGGCCGCAAATCCTGCCCGTTGCGCGGCATCAAGACGCAGCGTTGATATTCGCCGCCGCCCGCCGAAATGTCGAAGTGTTCAATCTCCGGCATTTGCGACCAGACATTATGCAAAGTGTTCGCCGGCGCGGCCAATTCAACGACGACTTGACTTCTGCCGGCCATTAATTGTTGCAGGTTATCCGGCGTGTCCGACACCAGAATTTTTCCGCCCAGCATGATGAGCATCCGGCTGCACATCATTTCCGCTTCCGGCAAAATATGCGTCGAAATCAGCACCGTGTGTTTGCCCGCGAGGCTTTTGATCAATTGCCGCACGGCGCGGATTTGATGCGGGTCAAGGCCGATGGTCGGTTCATCCAAAATAATCAATTCCGGCTCATGCACCAATGCGTCCGCCAGACCGACGCGCTGACGATAGCCTTTTGACAATTGACCAATGATGCGGCGACCTACGTCGGTCAAACTGCATTGTTCCATCACCGTGTTCACGCGCTCGCGCGAACGCCGCCAGCCAAGTCCTTTCAATCGCGCGCGGAATTTCAGATATTCGCGCACGCGCATTTCGGGATACAACGGATTGTTTTCCGGCATGAAGCCGATGCGACGCCGGACTTCGTCCGATTGATGAAAAACATCGAAACCCGCCACGTGCGCCGTGCCGCTGGTCGCTGGCATGAAACAGGACAACACCCGCATGGTCGTGCTTTTGCCCGCTCCGTTGGGGCCAAGCAGTCCGACGATTTCACCACGCGCGACCGTGAACGAAATGTTGTTCACTGCCGTTCGTCCCGCGTAGCGTTTCGTCAGATTTGAAACTTCAATCATTGCGTTTTCGTCCATCGAAGTCTGGGGAATTTAACCGGAAAAAATGTGTCACGGCCAATAAAATTTCAGCCTTTTAATTAAACAAATCTGTTCGCCGTTTGATTCAAAATTTTTGAACAAATCAAAAACTGCTATCCCGGTCTTGTCGTTTTGCCGTTTTGCTGCTCAAATCATCGCAAAAAGCTTCCTGTGTCGCCGTCCGCAAAAAAATTCTATGCCGATTGGCGCGCGCAATCTGTTGAATCCAATCTTTTGCGCGACGCAAATGATTTTCCCGCCGAACGGCTGCTTCAGGCCATTTGGCAACATCAACGATTGCGCCGCGACGGCTTGAAAACGTCCGGCGGAAAAAGCGTCCGCGTTTTGCATCCCGGCTTTGTCAGCGCCGCGGGCGGACCCGATTTTCGTGATGCCGTTCTGCAATTTGAAAATGAAAAGCCGGTTTCCGGCGACGTGGAAATTGATTTGCGCGCGGGCAACTGGCGCGCGCACGACCACGACAAAAATCCGAATTTCAAAAACGTTTTGCTCCACGTCATTTGGGAAAATGAAGTCCAAAGTCTAAAGTCCAATGTCCAAAACTCCCCGACAATTTTGCCGTTGAAAAATTTTCTGGACGCGCCGCTGGCCGAATTGAGTTCATCGCTGGAAAATGAATCATTGCGCTCGTTGCCGGAAACTCTGCGCGGCAAATGTTGCGCGCCATTGCGTGAATTGAGCGAAACCAAATTACTGGAATTATTGCATCAAGCCGCGCGCGTTCGCTTTGAAAACAAGGCAAAACAATTTCTGACGCGGGCAAAAATCGTTGGCTGGGAACAAACGCTTTGGGAAAATCTGTTTCGTGCGCTCGGCTACAAAAACAATGTCTGGCCGATGCAAAATCTGGCGGAAATGAAACCGCTTTGGTCGCGCGGCTTGAATTCCGCATTTGAACTTCAAACCCGATTGCTCGGCGTCGGCGGTTTGTTGCCGTCGGAATTGACGCGCGCGCAAAAAAGTTCGGACACTTATTTGCGCCGGATTTGGGATTTATGGTGGCGCGAGCGCGATGAATTTTCCGAAATCATTTTGCCGCGAAGCATTTGGAAATTTCACGGATTGCGCCCGGCCAATCATCCGCAGCGACGGCTCGCGCTGGCGGCGCATTGGCTCGCGGATAAAAATTTTGTTTCAAATATTGAAGGATGGATTGCGACGGAAATAAATTTCAAACCCCTCACCCCGACCCTCTCCCCGCTTGGGCGGGGAGAGGGAGAAAAATTATTGCGCTCACTCCACCAAATTTTTGCCGTCGAACACGACGAATTCTGGTCGTGGCATTGGACTTTCAAATCCGCGCGACTGGCCAAGCCGCAATTGCTCTTGGGCGAAGCGCGCGCGACGGATTTGGTTGCAAACGTGATTTTGCCGTGGCTCTGGATTCGCGCGGTCGAAGGTCGAAATGAAAAAATTCAACGCGAAGTCGAGCGCAGATTTTTTGCGTGGCCGACAGCGGAGGACAATTCAATTTTGAAACTGGCGCGGCAACGTCTGTTGGGAACTTCCGGCGCAAGAATTTTCACGACAGCGGCGACACAGCAGGGTTTGTTGCAAATCGTCCGTGATTTTTGCGCGAACTCCAACGCGCTTTGCGAAAATTGCCGTTTCCCGGAATTGGCGCGCGACTGGAATCAAAGCGCCGTCACTTGATTTCGAGATTGGCGAACGGATTGTTCAGGCCGGTTTTGGACGCGTCGGAAACCGGAACTTTATGATTTGGCGGCGAATCGTGATGATTCTTTTCATTGACCGGCGCGTGACTTGGCGGATGTTCGGCGGCGTGCGGATTTTTGGCGCGTTTGTTGCGCGGCAACGGGCTGATCATGACGTTGATGCCTTTGCCGATGAGTTTGGGTGGAAAATCAGGATGGCCGTAAGAGGCGAGGTCGGCGATAAATTTGTTGACGACTTCAAAACCGATTTCCGTGTGCGCCATTTCGCGTCCGCGAAATTTCAACGAAGCCTTGACCTTCATGTCTTCGCACAGAAAATTAATCGCGTGCGCGGTTTTGATGCCGAGGTCGTGCGGGTCAATGCGCGGGCTTAACTGGATTTCTTTGACTGTCGAGGCGTGCTGGTGTTTTTTGGATTCCTTTTCCTTCTTGGCCTGTTCGTAACGGAACTTGCCGATTTCCACGAGGCGGCAGACCGGCGGGTTTGCGGTCGCGGCAATCTCCACCAAATCCACGCCGTGCTGGCGCGCG
>DASZXH010000024.1:0-38480 GCA_035545995.1 Verrucomicrobiia bacterium | reverse complement strand
AATCGGACTGCCAAACAATCCTTGCATTGGTGTTGCTGTGGTGGCTGGCGCATTTGTCGGCGCAGCAGTTGCGTCCGCCAAAATGCCAATAAAATAATTCACATGCATAAAGAAAATGGTTGAACACTTTAGGGAAATCGCCGCGAATGGCAAGTTTTATTGACCCGCGAATGGAATCATTCGCCGTAGGAAAGGCACTGCTCGAATTCCGCGAATTTTTTCTCGTCGCCCTGAACAAACGGCCATTTGGCGATGTGCACGTTCACCCAACTGCCTTCATGGGCGAAGTAAAAATTCACATTCGGCACGCTTTGCGCGACACAAAAAACGCGGTCAAACCTGTCCGTCCGTTCGATGTTCACCGATTGCTGATTGATTAACGGATTGTTGGCCTGGCTGCCCCAATAGTTATTCATCACATCATCGTGGCTCGTTCCGCCATTCACCGGCTGGCCGATGGAAATGGAAAGCCTCCAGCCATCCGGCCCCGGCGATGTTTCATATTTGGTGTAATTGTCGTCGTCCACTTTTTGCAACGGGCCAAATCCCAGATTCGCCACCGTCAATTTCCAATCCTGATTGGGAATGCGGATAATCCAGTATTCAATGTTTTGCGCCGGTTGATTGTCTGTTTCCGGCTGTTCATTCTGTTCCTGCGCCGCCCGATTTTGCGATTGTTCCGCCTGCAATCGTTTTTCAACGGTGATAAATGCCGCGACATTGGCATTTTTGCTTTTTTGTTTTTCGACCAGATTCGTGGACAATGATTGGTATTCGGCGCGAATGTTTTGCGGCAAATCCTCGTATTTGATTTTCAATTGTCCGGCGGAATGTTCCAACACCAAACCATCGCCGAGAACTTGCACCACAGTAAGATTGGTGAAAACGTCGCCGAATTTGTTCGTCACGGAAATGGATAATTTGTCGCCGACACCGGGAGATGAAAAAGAATTCTGCTTCGACAGAAGCAAAAGCAACATCGCAATCAAAACTGCAAAAACTCGATTCACAATCGGCTGTTACAGCCGTTTTTGTGCCGGATTTTAGCTTACCGACAATGCCACTTCTTTTGTTTCCGGCTCCACCCATTTGCCGTGTTCGCGGATTAAATCCACAAGACGCTCAACCGCTTCGGTTTCGGGAATGTTGAACTTAATTGGCGTTTTGCCGACGTAGAGATTGATTTTGCCCGGCGCGCCGCCGACGTAGCCGAAATCCGCGTCCGCCATTTCGCCCGGCCCGTTCACGATGCAACCCATGATGGCGATTTTCACGCCCTTGAGATGTTCCGTGCGCGCTTTGATGCGCGCCGTGACGGTCTGCAAATTGAACAGCGTCCGCCCGCAACTCGGACACGCGACGTAATCTGTCTTGAAACTGCGGCAACCAGCGGCCTGCAAAATGTTGTAGGCGAGACGCAGTGACATTCCCGCGCCGCTTTCGCCGCGAACCAAAATGGCATCGCCAATTCCGTCCGCCAGCAGCGAACCGATGACAACCGACGCGCGTAGCAAGGCGATTTTGGGTTCGAGTGGCACGGATTCAAAATTGATACAATCCTTCAGCAAAATCGGATTATTGCGACCAAGCTGTTTCAATTTGAGCGCAAGCAGGCGGAACGCGGTGATGGCGGGCAAATTGATTCCGTCTTTGATGGTGACGAGTTGCGTGGCGCAGTTGATTTCAAAATCCTGCGTCGGGTCAATTTCCGCGACGTTCAAATCTTCATAAACCGCCTCCGGTTTCACGTCGTCTTTCGGACGAATTTTCGGCGCAACTTTGTCCCAAGTCGCTTGCGTCACGATAACACGAATCAAATTTTCTCCGCCGCATTTAACGTTTTCGTTGAGTTCAATTTCCGGCGTTTCGCGTCGTTCAAAGTGGAATGGGTCGAATGGAAAAGTTAAATTGTTGAATTGTTGATTCGTTGAATTGGTCAGCTTCGGAATTTGAGTCAGCAAATCGTTGCACACTTCAATCTCGCGCGGCGAATCTTCCGTGAGCGAAACGCGAATCGTGTCGCCCAATCCGTCGCCCAACAGCGAGCCGATGCCGATGGCGGATTTAATGCGTCCGTCCTCGCCTTCGCCGGCTTCGGTAACGCCGAGATGAATCGGATACTGCCACGATTGCGGATTACGGATTGCGGATTGCGGATTGAATTCGTGTTCGTCCAATTCATTGAGTCGCGCTACGAGCAGGCGATAACATTCAATCATCACTTTCGGATTCGATGACTTCATCGAAAATTTGAAATTGTGAAAATCGTGCTGGCGGCAGATGCGGGCGAACTCCAACGCGCTTTCGACCATGCCAAGCGGCGTGTCGCCGTAACGATTCATAATGCGGTCGCTCAACGAACCGTGATTGGTGCCAATACGTAGACAGCGTTTCAATTTTTTCGCTTCAAGGACGAGCGGCGTGAATTTTTCTTCGATGCGTTTGAGTTCGGCGGCGTATTGTTCGTCGTTGTATTCCTTGACCGCAAATTTTTTTGAATCGGCGTAATTGCCCGGATTCACGCGCACGACTTCCACCCATTTCACGGCTTCCATCGCGGCTTCGGGTTTGAAATGGATGTCGGCGACAATCGGCACGAGACAATTTTGCGCGCGCAATTCGCGGACGATGTTCTGCAAATTTGCCGCGTCCTTGACAGTCGGCGCCGTGATGCGAACCAATTGGCAGCCGACGGCGACGAGTTCCAAAGTTTGTTTCACGCACAACGCCGTGTCCATCGTGTCACACGTCAGCATGGATTGCTTCACGACGGGATGGTCGCCGCCCATGACGAAGCCGCCGTTCGCCGGGTCGCCGATGATTATCTCGCGCGTTTTGCGGCGATGATAAAAATATGGAGATTCGCAATAGCGCACGGTCACAGTTTCAATTTGAATGGCAGATTTTTCAAGTCTGGAATTGCGCGATGGCAATTCCTATTTGTCCTGCGGCGCAAAAATAATCGGCACTTCGTGATCGGCGTGCGCGCTGCGGAACCAATCGCCCGCGTCAAAAAACGCGATGTAAATCATAAAACCGATGAGCAAAACGGCGAAACCGCTTTGGATGGCGTTCAAGCTTTTCGCGCTGACCGGGCGGCGGCGAATTACTTCAATTAGTGAGAGCAAAATATGCCCGCCATCGAGCACCGGCAACGGCACGAGATTGAGCAACGCGAGGTTCACGTTGAGAATGACGCTGAACCACAACACGCGCCGCCAGCCATCCTCGTCTTCAAACAAATTGCTGTAAACGCGGATAATCATCACCGCGCCGCCGAGTTGTTGCACGCCGATTTGTCCTTTCGGTTCAAACAACGCGCCGACGGTGCTGAAAATTTGGGTGGCGCTGTCTTTAACTTGTTGCAACGGATTTGGGTGGAGCAACGTGACATTCGTGTCGCCCAGCAAAGAGACGATGCCGAACAACGGCCCGGAATTTGTCGGCGAGACCGGTTTCACCGCAAGCAGCGTGAGGTCGAATTGCCTGTTGTCGCGGCTGATGGTGAATTTCAACGGCACATTTTTATTGGTCAATTCCTGTTCCGCGTAAAGATAAGCCATCGGATGGTAAATTTTTTCGCCATTGAGCGCGACGATTTCGTCACCGCGTTTCAAACCGGCGATGGCGGCAGGACTGTTGTTCGCAATGGCGTCAATCACGGATTTTTCGGCGGGACTCATGGAAACCTGCCGGAGCGATTTGCGCTCATACCATTTCGTCGGCGGATTGGTCGGCACGGGATACGCCATTACAATTTTGCCGTCGCGCTCGTATTTGATTGAGATGTTTGTGCCAGTGCTGGTGATGATGCGCCACTTGATACTTTCGGAAAAATCGCCGCTCGGCATGAAATTTTTCACCGGATGACCGTCCACTTCCAAAATTTTGTCGCCCGCGCGCAATCCGGCCAAACCCGCCGGGCCGTTCGGATCAACCCAGCCGATTTGCGTCGTGCTGTCCGCGTCGTTGCTGGGCTTGCCAACGCCCCAAACGATAAACGCGAAAACAATCGCCAGCAAAAAACTGAACAGCGGCCCTGCGAACGCCACGATGATTTTGTCGAGCGGCGAGACGTTCGGCAACGGTTCATCGGGCTTTTGGGTTTCATCCAAATCACCACCAATCCGTTCTGCCCACGTTTCCACGGATTTCTGTTCAGGTTTTCCGCTCTTGCCCTCAATGATTTCCATGCTGGCCATTTGCGGCAGCGCGACGTAACCGCCCGCCGGAATCCAGCCGAGCGCATATTCGACGCCGTTGATTTTCTTTTTCCAAATCGGTTTGCCGAACCAGATGGCGAAGCGCTCAATTTTCAATCCACGCCATTTCGCCGCGAGAAAATGGCCAAGTTCGTGAACGCCAATCAGTAAATTAAAAAGCAACACAACTTCCAGCCCGATGAAAATGTAATGTAAAATCGTCATGTGAAAATCAGCCGGAAGATTATATCGGGAAAAAATGTTTCCGCCATTTCAAATTGCGGCGGCTTTGCGCGCCCAGAAATCCGCTTCTAAAATTTGCTCCAATGTCGGGTGTGAAATGGTTTTGTGCGCGTCCATCGTGCGACGAACGGTTTCAGTGATTTGCGGAAAGTTGATTTTGCGATTCACGAACGCTTCGACCGCAATTTCATTTGCCGCGTTCAACACAGCAGGCAATGTTCCGCCGATTTCCCCTGCCCTGCGCGCCAATTCCACCGCCGGAAATCTTTCAATGTCCGGTTCTTCAAAAGTGAACGTGCCGATTTTCGAGAAATTCGTCTGCACGCGCTCGCTCGCCGCGCGTTCGGGATACGTCAACGCGTATTGAATTGGCAAACACATATCCGGCGTGGACAATTGCGCGAGCAGCGAGCCGTCCACAAATTCCACCATCGAATGCACGATGCTCTGCGGATGAACAACCACACCGACACGCGCCATTTCAACGTCGAATAACCAGCGCGCCTCGATCATTTCCAAACCTTTGTTGAAGAGCGTCGCCGAATCAATCGTGATCTTGCGGCCCATCACCCACGACGGATGTTTAAGCGCACATTCGACGGAAATTTCCGAAAATTTTTCTTTCGGCCATTTGGTTTTGTCACGAAACGGCCCGCCGCTCGCCGTCAAAATCAACTTGCGAACCGAACCCGACGGTTTGCCGTCAAGACATTGAAAAATCGCAGAATGTTCACTGTCCACCGCCAAAACGCGCACGCCATATTTGCGCGCTTCGCTCATCACAATTTCGCCAGCCATGACGAGAATTTCTTTTGAAGCGACAGCAATATCTTTGCCCGAGCGAATGGCAGCCAACGCCGGTTTTAATCCCGCCGTGCCGACAATCGCAATCAAAACAATATCCGCCGCCGGCAGTGTGGCTAATTTTATCAAACCATCTTCGCCGGAAAAAACTTGAGTCGAAACGCCGAGCGCGTTTTGCAATTCCTTCGATTTGCCGGAATCGAAAATGGAAATCGCCGCCGGTCTGTGTTTGCGCGTTTGTTCGAGCAACAATTCGGAATTATTTCCCGCCGCCAACGCGAGCAAACGGATTTTGTCCGGCAAATCCTCGGCGACTTTGACGGTGCTCGTGCCGATGCTGCCGGTTGAACCAAGAAGAACGACATTTTTCATGCTTTATTTTTAGCGCGTGAAGTTAAATAAACACCCATTGGCATTCGTAAAAAAGTTCCAACTACAACTGCTACAAATGCAATTATTAACAATGGAAAAGTCAAAATTAAGAGCAGTCTAAACGCTTTTGATTTTTTTGTTATGAGCGGCCAAGCTCCTAGGAACAAGATAAACCTGCCAAATTTTTCAATTATAGCTCCACAAAATCCAACGACCAAAAATGGTTTCATCCAAATTGGCATATCAGAAAAATTATTTTGTTTTACCGCATTCATCTGTAGTTCACGGATGCGTTAAAATATGCCGCAGATACAAATACATAATCGGCGCGTTAAACAAAAGACTGTCGAGCAAATCCAAAATGCCGCCGATGCCGGGGAACAGTTTGCCGGAATCTTTCACACCCGCTTCACGTTTGAACAGCGATTCAATCAAATCGCCGATAACCGCCGTCGAACTCAAAATCACTCCAAGAATAATCGCGTGAAGCCAGTTCATTCCAAACATTTTGTCGGCAAAAAAATGTGCAAACGCCAGACTCGCACCGGTGGAAACCAAAATCGCGCCGCCGAACCCTTCCCACGTTTTTCCCGGACTGATGCGTGGAATCATTTTATGTTTGCCGATGAGCGAACCGACCAAATACGCGCCCATGTCGCTGAATTTGGTGACGAGAATGAAATAGAAAACGTAAAATTTCCCGTCATCGCCGATGCCGGGAAAGAAATTGATTTTCTGGATGAAATTCAACAACCACGGCACATACATCAAGCCGAAAAGCGTCGTGGAAATTGCCGTCAATCCGGCAGCATTCGTTTTGGAAACGAATTGTCGCACGCATAATCCGAGCACGAATAAAATGATGAAGCCGGTTTCAAAATCGTTCACGCGCGCGGGCGAACCCGAAGTGCCGATGTGCCCGGTCAAATTCAAAAACGTTCCAATCATCAACAACGCGCCGCCGATCAATCCGCACCACTTGAAACAGGCCAATCCGCGTTTCTCCGCCAAGCCGTAAAATTCCAGAAGACCTGTCAGCGCGAGGAACAAAATAATCAGCACAAAGACGCCGTCGGAAAGCCATTCGTTTTTGGAGAACAGCGACGCGAGCACGATTGTCCAGAGAACCAGTGTGGAAATCAATCGGCGAAAGAAAATCTGCGCCTTTGAAGCGGATTGGTTCGCGGCGACCGTGTCTGACATTTCGCAAAAAATATCAGGCGCGATGCGGATTGCCAATTCGCAATTGCCGGTTTGCCTTCAATTAACGGTTGCGCGCGGGGCGATTTTCGGCAAAATAGAATTCTTGAGACAATGCTGGGGTCGTAGCTCAGTTGGTAGAGCGTCTCGTTCGCAATGAGAAGGTCAGGGGTTCGACTCCCCTCGGCTCCACCAGTTTTGAAATTAAGAAATTCAAAGCTTCAAATCACTTTTCCGTTTGTTTCCAGCCGCAACCGAGCGATTTGATTAAATTGACGGAAGCGGTCAGGCGCGCGCCTTGCAATTGCACCGCGCTGCGTTCCTGATTGAGCGCGTCAGTCTGCGCTGTCGCCACGTCGAGATACGTCACCAATCCGGCTTTGTAACGGTTATTCGATATTTCCAATGTGTGGCGCGCAGCGATGACGGCTTCGTTCTGCTCGTTCCATTGATTGGCGAGCAATCGTTGCGCGGCGAGTTCGTCTTCCACTTCACCGAACGCGGTCAAAACGGTTTGGCGATAATTGGCGACAGTTTCATCATAAGCGGCGCGCGCGGCGGCGAGATTCGCGCGGTTCAATCCGCCGGTGAACAGCGGCAATTCGATGGACGGACCGACCGACCAAAGGCGGCTCGGCCAATCGAACCATGTGCTCGTGTCCACCGATTGAAAACCGGCGAGGCCGTTGATACGCACGGTGGGAAAAAATGCGGCTTTGGCGACGCCAACGTCCGCGTTGGCGGCGGCCATGCGCCGTTCCGCAGCGGCGATGTCGGGACGATGTTCCAGCAATTCACTCGGCAGGTTCGGCGGAATACCGGGAACGACTGCCGCTTGAGCATTCGTTGAAATCGAAAAATCCACGGGCGATTGGCCGCAAATCACGGCGAGCGCGTGGCGCAATTGCGTGCGTTGCAGTTCAATATCCGGCAATTGCACTTCGGCGGTGTGCAATTGTGTCGCCGCCTGCGAAACATCGAGGTCGGAAACGATGCCGCCGCGCCGGCGGTTTTGCGTGAGTTCGAGCGAACGGCGATAATCTTCAATCGTGTTCGCGATCAGTGTGTATTCGTTATCCAAGCTCCGTAGCAGAAAATAATCCACGGCGACTTCGGCGGCGACATCCAGTTTGGCGGATTCCAAATCGTCCGCGCTGGCGACGAACCGTTCGTGCGCGGCTTGTGATTCACGGCGCACGCGTCCCCACAAATCCAATTCCCAACCAAGATAAATCGGCGCGGTGAACGTGTCGTAAGTGTGCGAAACGCCCGCCGCTTGGCCGTTTTGCGGTTCGTTGAAACTGGTGCGCTGGCGATTGATGTCGCCGCCGGGCGTGCCGCCGGCAGTGAATTGCGGATAAAACTCCGAACGCGCCGCCGAAACTAAAGCGCGGGATTGTTCGAGTCGCGCGGCGGCGGCCACCAGATTTTGATTGTTGGTCAGCGCCAGCGATTCCAAGCGGTTCAATTCGGCATCGTTGAACAATTGCCACCATTCGCCGCGCGGCAAATCCGCGGATGGCTCGGCAATTTTCCAAATCGTCGCGTTGGTCGGATTGTTGTCGCTGAATTGTTTCGGTAATTGCTGATTTTGCAATGCGTCCGGGCGATGGTAATCCGGCCCGACGGCGCAACCGGCGACGACAATCAACAGAAGACAACAAAGAAAACGGAGAGTTTTCTTCACTTCGTTCGTTTCTGTAAAAATTCTTTTGGTTAGCGCCGTTTTCATTTGGCCGCTGAATTGGTTTTGTCTGGTTCCGCGATTTGCACTTCCATGCCTTCGGCGATGGAATCCGGTGGATTATCAATGACGCGGTCATCGGTTTTCAAACCGTCAACGACTTGCACGGTGTTGCCGAAATCACGTCCCAATTTGACATCCTGCAATTTCACCTTGTTGCCGCCGTCAACGAGCGCGACTTGAGTCCCTTGCGCGCGGAAAATGATGGCGTTGTCAGAAATCGTCAGCGTGCCCGGGTCGGCGGCTTCGTCAAAACGGACTTGCGCGTAACTGCCGGCGAGAATTTGGTTGCGCGGATTGGATACTTGCAATTCCACCTGCAACGTGCGCGTGCTGGGGTCAACCGCGCCGGCGGTGCGCGTGACGGTCGCATCAAATGATTTGCCGGGCATTTCCAAAAAGGTCAGCGCGGCTTTTTGTCCGGGCGTGATCGCGTGAATGTATTGTTGCGGCACGCGGACATAAACGCGCAACGGATCGGTCTGCGCCATACGAAACAATTCCGGCCCGCTGTCGGCGGCGATGAGCTGGCCGATGTCGGTGTTGCGCGCTGTGACCGTGCCGTTAAACGGCGCGATGACGAGGTCGAAACTTTTCAAGTCCCGCAACCGCTTGTAATTCGCCTGCGCGGCTTCGACATTTGCCTGTTTCAAGACGTAATCGGATTGTTTTTCCGCCGTTTCCTGTTCGCTCACGCTGGCGGTCTTGAGCAAATCCGTCCAGCGGTCGGAAGTGATTTTCGCCAAATCCAGCGCGGCTTTGGCCTGATCCAATTCCGCTTTGGCCTGTGCAAGTTGCGCGTCCAATTCCGGCGTGTCAATCTCCGCAAGCGCCTGACCGTTCGTGACATTGTCGCCGATGTCCACAAACCAATTTTTCAGATAACCGCTGGCGCGCGCGTGAATCGAAGCCTGCACGAACGCCTGCACATCGGCGGGCAACGGCGTTCCCAAATCAGATTTGGCCGGCGTCGGCGAAATGACGTTCACGAGCAAAACGGAATCCGATTTGGTTTCGGATAAGAGTTTTCGGTGCGCCAACCAGCGCGGCACCAGCCCGACGATGAGGCCGATGACGATGAGGATGACGGCGATTTCCGCAACCCGCCGCAAACGGATGGGCGGTGGCGCTGACGATGAAGACGGTGAACTTGAACTCATGGTGTTAAAGTTGGATTGGTTGATTGCGGTTTACGATTCCGGTGCATGAAACTGAAAACGACCGGAACAAAAAACAACGTGGCGATGGTGGCGAACACCAGTCCGCCAATGACGGCGCGACCGAGCGGCGCATTTTGCTCGCCGCCTTCACCGAGTCCGAGACTCATCGGCGCCATGCCAATAATCATCGCCAGCGCGGTCATCAACACCGGACGAATACGGCTGGTGCCGGAGTCGAGCGCGGCGGAAATCGGGTCGAGACCGCGATGCAGATTTTCGCGCGCAAACGAAACGACCAGCACGGAATTCGCCGTGGCCACGCCCATGCTCATAATCGCGCCCATCAACGCGGGAACGCTCAAGGTCGTTTGCGTCAAAAACAATCCCCAAACGACACCCGCCAGCGCGCCGGGCAACGCGGTGATAATGATGAACGGATCGAGCCAGCTTTGAAAATTTACGACGAGCAGGAAATAAATTAAAATGATGGCCATGACTAATCCGATGCCGAGACCAAAGTAACTTGACCGCATCGTTTCGGCTTGTCCGCGAATGACAATGTCGCTGCCGCGCGGCAAATCTTTTTTGATTTTATCAACCAACGGATGAATGTCGTTCAACACGCCGCCGAGGTCGCGACCGTCTATGCCGCCATAAATGTCAATCACCGGCGTGACATTGTAATGCGAAACGGCCGGCGGAATCTGTATGCGTTTGACGCTGGCGACGTTCGCCAAAATTTGCGCGCTCGTCGCGCCCGCGAGGTTTGCGCTGACCGGCATGGCGTTCAATTGTTGCACGGAATTGACCGCGTATTCCGGCGCGCGCACGTTGATGAGATATTGCACGCCGACATTCGGATTCAGCCAATATGCCGGCTGCACCTGACTGCTGCCGCTCAAATCGAGCAAAACGGAATTGGCCACATTTTGCGCGGTCAATCCCAATTCCTCGGCCTTGTCGCGGTCAACGGAAATGTTGAATTGCGGCAAATCATTTGGTTGTTGCACGCGCACGTCCACCGCGCCGGGAACTTTTTTGATTTCTTCGGCGAGGCGCACGGCTAGTTCTCGATTCTTAATCTGATCGCGCCCGACAATCTGCACGTCGAACGGCGCGGGCAGGCTGAAATTTAATGTCTGGCTCACGATATCCGCCGGCAAAAAATAAATCATCGAACCGGAAAATTCGCGATTCAATCGCGCGCGTAATTTGCGGACATAATTTTCCGTCGGCGCGTGTCCGGCCTTGAGCGAAACCAAAATGTCCACGTCGCCCGCGCCGATGACGCCGCTGGTGTTGTAACTCAAATTGATGGACGAATTCGGAATGCCGATGTTGTCGAGAATGCCGCCGATTTCATTTGCCGGAATTTCACCGCGAATGACGTTGTTGACTTCACCGGCCAGACGTTCGGTTTCTTCAATGCGCGTGCCCGTCGGCGCGCGCAAATGCAAAAGGAATTGTCCGGTGTCCACCGCCGGAAAGAAATTTCGGCCAAGCGTTTCCGTCAACAACCACGAGCCGACACAAAAAGCGAGGAAGCAAATGGCAAATAGATTGCGATGCTCAAAACAACTGGTGAGCAAGGCGCGATAACCGTTGCGAAAACGGTCAAAACCTTTTTCAAAAGCGCCCTGAAAACGGATGAACGGCTGAATCCAAAACGGCGCTTTCGACGCGTCAATATGTTCTCCGTGTTCACCGTGCGCCTTGACGTTGCGATACAGCCACATCACCAGCGTCGGCACAAGCGTTCGCGAAATGAGGTAGCTGGCGAGAATGGCGAACACCACGGCTTCCGCCAATGGGACGAACAAATAACGCGCAACGCCCGTCAGAAAAAACATTGGCACAAACACGATGCAAATACACAGCGCGGAAACAAACGCCGGCAAAACAATTTCCTTGGAACCAATTAAAATGGATTCTTCCAACGGTTGTCCCAAAGCCATGTGGCGATGGATGTTCTCAATTGTGACCGTGGCGTCGTCCACGAGAATTCCCACCGCCAGAGCCAGACCGCCGAGCGTCATCAAATTGATGGTTTCGCCCAGCGCGCTCAAAGCCGCGATGGAACACAACACGGCCAGTGGAATTGAAAGCGCAATGATGAACGTGCTGCGCCAGGAACCGAGAAACAACAAAATCATCGTCGCGGTCAATGCCGCCGCAATGATGCCTTCCTTCAAAACACCGCTGACCGCCGCGCGCACAAAGAGCGATTGGTCGGCAAATTCTTTCACCTGCAAGTCCGGCGGTTGCGAAGCCATGACGTGCGGCAACACAGCTTTGACGCCTTTCACCACGTCGAGCGTCGAAGCGTTGCCGGCTTTCATAATTGTCAGCAACGCGCCGCGCACGCCATCCTGACGAACGGCATTTTGTTGCGGTGTGTAACCATCGTGAACTTGCGCCACGTCGCTCAAATAAATCGTCGCGCCGTTGACAACCTTGATGGGCAAATGATTCAAGTCGTCAATCAATTTTGCGTTCGTGTCCACGGCCACGGAAAATTCCGTCGAGCCGATTTTGGCCGTGCCGCTCGGCAATACAAGATTCTGCGCGTTGATGGCGGCGATGACATCCTGCGCCTGAATGTTTTTGGCTTTGAGCGCGGCCAGATTCAAATCCACGGCAATAACGCGTTGCTTGCCGCCGTAAGGCCACGGAATCATTGCGCCCGGCACGTTCGCCAGTCCGACGCGAATTTGATTGGCCGTCGCGTCGAACAATTCCTGCTCGGACATTTTCGGGCTGCTGAAACTGTATTGCAAAATCGGAACCGTCGAGGCGCTGTATTGAATGATCAGCGGCGGCGTGATGCCCGGCGGCATTTGTTTCAAAACCGTTTGCGCCGACGCGGTAATTTGCGCCACCGCCGAATCCACGGACGCGCCCGGCTGAAGAAAAACCTTGATGACGCCGATGCCGTTGTAAGAAGTGGATTCAATGTGCTCGATGTTGTTGACGGTCACGGTCAGCGCGCGTTCATTCACATAAACGATGCGCTGCTCCATCTGTTGAGCGTCAAGGCCGGTGTATTGCCAGATGATGCTGACCACCGGAATGTTGATGGCCGGAAAAATATCCGTCGGCGTGCGCAACAAAATGAACGGTGTCAAAACGACCAGCAACAACGCCGCCACCACAAACGTGTAGGGTCGCCGCAGAGCTAAAAGAACAATCCACATAGAAGAATTTTGCCCTTCCGATTAAACAGTTGCCCCCTTTTGGTCGGTCGCACCCGAATGTCCTTTTGCCTGCTTGATGGCTACCAATTGCTCCGGCTTGGAACAATCCATAACGGAAATTTTTCTCATCGGCTTGGCCTTTGAAACACCTGCCGCCAGCCAACCTTGGTCCGGCAATCGTTCTTGAGAAAGGCGGTTCGTTCTTGTCATAAATCGTCCTGCATTAGTAAATAACTGTTTAGTCAAAAACAAGCGAAAATGTTTCGTGGAATCAAAAAGCATTTCAAGCCACAAGTTCCCTTGCTCCAATCATACCCATGACGGTCGGTTCCAATTCGTCCAGCACGCCAAGGTCATTGCGGATTTTTGCCTGAAGCAACATACCCAATACCGTAGAATAAACCCGTCTTGCGCCAGCCTGCGGGTCTGCGATGGCAATTAGCCCCTGCCGCTTGGCTTCCAACAAAGCGCTTTCAATATATCGGATATTGCGGTCCACAAGCTCTTGAGATTTGAGACGGATTCTTTCGTCTTGTGTCGCCAATTCGGTTCCCAGACTGGCGTAGGGACAACCGCAAACGTGCCCGTATTTTTTGGCTTTTTGCCTTTGCCGGTCGCAAACATGCCGGCACCAACGTTCCAATTGTTCCAAAGGCGGAATCTGCGGCGAAAAAATCCTATCTAATTCCGGCTGCTTTTCCCGCCAATGTTCTTCATAAGCTTCAATCGCCAAATCAGATTTGGACGGAAAGAAATGGTAAAAACTGCCCTTATTAACCCGCGCCTGCTCGCAAATCTGGTCAACGCTGACCGCGCCGTAGCTTTGATTCCAAATCAAATCAAAAGCCACCTGCAACAATTTTTCTTTGGCATCACTTGGCCTTCCCATAGAAACTCAAGTAAAATAAAAGTAATTGACTGGATAGTCAAATAAAATTTGGCGACGCCAAAAATAAATAAAGCCACTAGGTAAATTAAATCCCAACACCACGCAATTTGCCTTTGCCGAAAGATTTCTATGTAGTTGTGGCATGAGGATAAAGTCCGGGGCGGCAACCAAGGTTTGCTGGAATGTTGTGCTGAAATGGCCGAGGCTGCTGTAACCGACAGCCATCGCCGCTTCGGTAGCGCATGTGCATGCCGTGTGTGACCAGTCGCTATGACGATCACCGTGTTACTACCGTGAACTCGTTGCCGCGCCCCGCATCAAATGGTAGAGCCAGAGAAAGGTAGCCGTTCTGAGGGTTGCGCACATAGTCGCGGTATTCCGGCTCTACTGCGTTCTCACCGATCACGAGGGCACTTGGCTTCAGGTGGGGTTCCAACAGCTTGAGGACAGGCAGGTAGAGATTGAACGCCCCGTCGAGGTGGACCATATCTATATCCCCGCCGATGCCATCCTTCAGCGTTTCCAGTGCATCGCCAATGCGGATGTCCACGAGGTCAGCGAGACCCGCAGCGGTGAGGCTTTCTCTCGCCGCAGCAGCTTTCGTGGCTTTCAACTCGGTCCCGATCAACTGGCCGCCGCCGCCATCGCGGAGCGCGCAAGCGAGGTGGATGGTCGAGATGCCGAATGACGAGCCGAATTCGACAATCCGCTTTGCCTTGCAGGTGCGGGCGCACATGTAGAGGAATTTTCCAAACTCAGGTGAGACGTTCAGATAGCTACCCGCATAGGTCCGATAGACCGCCTTGTAGTCCTTCGCCTCTTCGTCGAAAACCTTCTTGAACTGTTCGTTGGAAAATTCCTGGCTTTCGCTACTGAACGCCTCAGAAAGCGGCCGATCCGCCGCTTCGGCCTTCTGGAATAGTTGTTTCAGAACGTCCGCGACCGGATCGATAGTGAGTGAATTCATATTTTGTTTGCTTTCTGGTATAATCTTTTAACAAATCCCGCCGGTTGAACCGAATTCGCCGTTTCATGTTTTAATTCAATGATTGTGTTTCTTTGGCCGATTTGAGGCCGGTTGAAATCATGGCCAGACTGCACGGATGACCGTCGCGTGTTTTCATTTTGCCGATGGCGCGGTCCCATTTTATTTTTCCATCCACTTCAAAACGGTAGAAATACCAGCCGGAAGGCAATTTCAGCTTGGCAATCCAATCGTTGGCGCAGCGTTGCATCTGCACGCGCAACCGTTTGCGATTGGCGAAGGTTTCCAAAACGACCGAGCGCGCCGCGCGGGTCGCGGAGAATTGGAACAGGGTTTCGCCGGTGACAACATCTGTGCAATACATGCGACTATTAAAGACCGAAGCTGGTCATGTCGCATTCGTTTGCTTGCGGAAATTTTGTGGTGAATTGCTACGGGATTCGGGAAAGCGAAAAATCAGGGATTTTGAAGGATAAAATGTGCATCAGAGGCATATTTCAGGCACACTGGAAACGCAAGTCGTTGATACAGAAGTGGCGGAGAGAGAGGGATTCGAACCCTCGTTAGGACTTTTGATCCTAAACCGGTTTAGCAAACCAGCGCCTTCAGCCACTCGGCCATCTCTCCAGATAAATAACTGATAACCGAGCGACATCTGCCGGTCGGTCAGGCGTTCAAATCGAACACCCTCCATGCGTTTATCGGGAACATATTTCGCAAGAATCCATCTTTGTGGCAAGCCGATTCGTAAATCGCCTAAAACGAACGTTCTTTTCTCGGAATATATTATTCATCCGATTCACCAATTGTTTCCAGCCGAAAAATTTTTGGTTTCAATGAAAATCAAGTGTATGAATCAAAAACTTGAAACCCGAAACCTAAAGCCTGAAACTTCACAGATGTCGTTGCCGCCTGATTATCACATGCACACGCCGCTCTGCCGTCACGCGACTGGCGAGCCGGAAGAATATGCCAAACGCGCGCTGGAAGTCGGCCTGACCGAAATCGGTTTCTCCGATCATTCGCCGATGCGACAGGATGATTTCGACAATTGGCGGATGCGTTTCGACCAATTGGATGAATACGCTGAGAAAATTCGCGCGACACAAAAAAAATTTCCGCAATTGCAAATCCGGCTCGCGCTTGAAGTGGATTACATTCCCGGCCATGAAGATTGGATTCGCGAACTCGCCGCGCGGCATCCGTGGGATTATTTCATCGGCAGCGTGCATTACGTTTCCGATTCATGGGCGATTGACGACCCGCAAAAATTGTCCGAATGGAAGAATCGCGACGCGCGCGAAGTCTGGCAAATTTATTTCGAGCGGCTGACCAGAGCCGCCGAGTCCAAACTGTTTGAAATCATCGGCCACACTGATTTGCCGAAAAAATTCGGCCATCGTCCGCCGGAAAATTATGTAAAACTTTACGAGCCGTTTCTCGACGCCGCCAAAAAATCCGGTTGCGCGATTGAATTGAACACCGCTGGCTTGCGTAAAGATTGCAAAGAAATTTATCCTGCCCGCGAAATTCTTCAGCGCGCTTTTGAAAAAGGCGTTCCCATCACATTCGGTTCGGACGCGCACGCGCCTGGCGAAGTCGGAATGAATTTTGCCGAAACCATTCAATTGGCGAAATCCGTCGGTTATTCGCATTGCTGCCAATTCACCAAACGGCAGCGGAGTTTGGTCGCATTTTGACTTTTCGCGTTGCTTCTGAAAAAATTGCGCGGTGAAACAATCAATCGTCACTTTGGATTTGGAAGGCGTGCTGGTTCCCGAAATCTGGATTGCCGTCGCCGAGAAAACCAAAATTCCCGAATTGCGCCGCACCACGCGCGACGAGCCGGATTACGACAAACTCATGCGTTATCGCATTGAAATTTTGGACCGGCACGGAATCAAATTGTCTGACATCCAAAATGTCATCGGTTCGCTCAAGCCACTCGCTGGTGCGAAAGAATTTTTGGACGAATTGCGCGCATCCGTTCAAGTTATCATTTTGTCCGACACATTTGAGCAATTCGCCGCGCCGTTGATGAAGCAGTTGAATTGGCCAACGCTGTTTTGTCACAAACTCGTCGTCGAAAATGACCGCATCGTGAATTACCAATTGCGCGTGCCGGACCAAAAGAAAAAGGCCGTCGCCGCCTTCAAGTCATTGAATTATCACGTCATCTCCGCCGGCGATTCCTACAACGACACCGCGATGTTGGGTGAAGCGAACGTCGGTTTTTTGATTCATGCGCCGGAAAATGTGAAAAAGGAATTTCCGCAATTCAGAGCCGTCGAGTCGCACGCCGAACTTTTGCGACTCATCAAAGGAGCGATGTAAAATGCCAACGCGCAGCGGTTCCATCAAATTATTCCGGCTTTTCGGAATCAATGTTTACATTCACTGGGCGTGGTTTTTGGCGTTCATGTATTTGACCAGCCGCCCGCGTCAGTATTCAAGTTACGGCTGGAACGCGGTTGAAGTGCTGGCCTTGTTTGTGATTGTTTTGACGCATGAGTTCGGACATCAACTTGCTTGCCGCCAGGTTGGCGGAAAAACAAGTGACATTGTTCTCTGGCCGCTCGGCGGCATTGCTTACGTTTCCCCGCCGCAACGTCCGGGTGCGCAACTTTGGAGCATTGCCGCCGGCCCATTGGTCAACGTGGTTCTCGTCCCGATTTTGTCGTTGCTGGTTTCGCTCAGTTCACATCTGGGTTGGTATGACACAAATCCCGACGCTTACCAACTCGTTCACAACATTTGGCTAATCAACATTGCTTTGCTGATTTTTAATCTATTGCCGATTTATCCGCTCGATGGTGGACAAATCCTGCGCTCGCTGCTTTGGTTCATTTTTGGCCGCGCCAACAGTTTGCTGGCCGCGAGCATCATCGGATTTATCGGCGTGGGATTGCTCGTGCTGCTGGCGCTGCTGGAACATTCACTTTGGACCGGCATTATCGCCGGATTTATTCTCATCAACTGTTGGGGCGGCTTGAATCAGGCAAGAGCATTGGCACGAATCGCCAAACTTCCGCGACGCGAAGGTTACGCCTGCCCTTCCTGCAAGACTGCCCCTCCGTTGGGCGAACTTTGGCGCTGCGGCAAATGCGGGAAATCATTCGACATTTTTCTGACGCAAGGAATTTGTCCGCATTGCAGAACTCAATTCAACGTCACGCAATGTCTTGATTGTGGAGTTTCAAGCCCGATTAACAACTGGCTCAATCCTCCGCCTTGAATGCGCGGGAAATCAAATCACGCACGGCTTGTTTTGAATTTTTATTTTCGTAAAGCATCGCGTGAACTTCATCTATGATTGGCGTCGAAACATTTTTGTCCCGTGCCAGTTTGTGCGCCGAACGCGCGGTCGGATAACCTTCAGCCAGTTTTGGATGCGACGCGACAATCGCTTCAATTGTCTCGCCGCGACCCAGCCGTTCGCCCAAATTGCGATTGCGGCTTTGCATGGAAAAACACGTCAGCATCAAATCGCCAAGACCACTCAAACCGGAAAATGTTTCCGCCTGCGCACCGCACGCCACGCCAAGCCGCCGCATTTCCGAAAGCGCGCGCGTGACCAGTCCGGCTTTCGTGTTGTCGCCATAACCGAGTCCATCGCTCACGCCAGCGGCGATGGCGATGACATTTTTCAGCGCACCACCATATTCCACACCCAAAATGTCTGTGCTGCGATAAATGCGAAATTCCGGGCGATGAAACAGTCCCTGCACTGTTCGCGCTGTGTCTTCGCTTTCGCTCGCGCACACAACGGCTGTCGGAATTCCCAGCGCCACTTCCCGCGCGAAGCTCGGACCCGACAGCGCGGCGACGCGATTGGCTGGAGCGTGCTCGCGCAAAATTCGGCTCATCGTCTCGCCGGTTTCAAATTCAATTCCCTTGGTGACGCTAACAAAAATTGCCGGAGAACTTTTTAATTTCATCGCGACGGAACGAAATGCTTCCGACGGAATTGCCAGCACGATACATTCTGCACTGCCAACGGCCTTCTCAAAATCCGGCTCCAACTTCCAATCTGTCGGCAATTTCACACCCGGCAGATATTTTTCACTTTGTCCCTCACGCAACCCGGCGAGCGTTTGCTCGTTGATGTCCCAAATTGTGACCGCACTGCCGTTTTCCCGGGCGACTTTTGCCAGTGCCGTTCCCCACGCGCCCGCACCCAGAACTGTGACTTTCATTTCGCGTCCTCCGATTTATTTTGGCCGGTGGGGCGAGTGTTCTCGCAAGCCGCTTTTTTCCCAAGCCGATTTTCTGTTCCCGCCATCAATCGCTGAATGTTGGATTTATGTTTCCAAATCGCCAAAACGCCGAGCGCGGTCGTGACGATGCCGAGAAACAAATTGTGCGGCGGCAAAATCCAAACGGCGGCGGGCAACGCAATCGCAGCGGCAATCGAACCGACCGACATATAACGCGTCGCGAGAACAGCCAAAATAAAAACGGCCAGGGCAATTCCCAACGCAACCGGCGCGAGCGCGAGATAAACACCCGCGCTCGTGGCGATGCCTTTGCCACCTTTGAATTTCAGCCAGCAGGTGTAATTGTGGCCGAGCACGGCGAAAATTCCGGAGATAATCGGAACATTTGGAAATGAATCAATGGCTTTATTAATAGCACTTGAATCGAAATCCGCAGGATGAAGGCCGTTAAAACTGTTTAAATAACAAATCCAAATAAATACGCCGAGATAACAGGCGACAAATCCTTTCGCCGCGTCCACGAGCAGTACAAAAATTCCCGCCGGTTTGCCGAGCACACGCATGGCGTTCGTCGCGCCGATGTTGCCGCTGCCGACTTTGCGGATGTCAATTCCCTTCGCGCGCGCGACGAGAAAGCCAAACGGAATCGAGCCGAGCAAATACGCGCCCAGCGCAATCACAATATAAATCCAAATTTCAGGCACGCGGAAGTTTAACGGTTGAAAGTTGAAGGTTGAAAGTTGAAAATTTACCGCGCGAATTTACTTTTCTACAAATTTGCGTTATTACTGGAAAATGGAAATTAAAAAAGTTGGTTCACAATCTTCCGTCAAAGGCCCGGCTGATTGGTTCACCGGCACGGTGCGAATTGACCCGTTATTTCAAGCAAATGCTCCAGCGCGAGTGGCGGGCGCGAGCGTTACTTTTGAACCCGGCGCGCGAACGGCTTGGCACACGCATCCGCTGGGACAAATTCTTATCGTGACCGCCGGGTTCGGCTTGGTTCAACGCGAAGGTGGTCCGATTGAAGAAATTCATCCGGGCGATGTGGTTTGGTTTCCGCCAAATGAAAAGCACTGGCACGGCGCATCGCCGACCATTGCCATGACGCACATCGCCATTCAGGAAAATTTGGACGGCAAAGTCGTTGACTGGCTGGAAAAAGTCAGCGACGAACAATACAAAAGCTGACAACAAATAATTTGTCACGCCAAGGCGCAAAGACGCAGAGAAATATGTCTTTGCGCCTTTGTGTCTTTGCGTGACATAAATTTTATTTTCCGCCTCCGTTTTCACTGGCAAACTGTGCCCGTGGCAAATGCAAATCAGAAAATCCGCGTGGCCGTGCTCGGCGTCGGCTCGCTTGGCCAACATCACGCGCGCATTTATTCCGAACTCGAAAAATCCGGTGAAGTCCAGTTCGCCGGCATTTATGACGCAAATCCCGACATGGCCAAAAAAATTGCCGCCAAGCACAGCGCGCGCATTTTCAATTCCATCGCCGAAGCCGCGCAAAATGCCGACGCGCTGAACGTCGTCACGCCGACGATTACACATTTTGAAATCGCCAAAACATTGCTCGCGCAAGGCAAACACGTTCTCGTCGAGAAACCGATGACAGACAATTCCGCGCAAGCCGCCGAATTGTGCGAACTGGCACAGAAAAAAAACTGCATTCTGCAAGTCGGCCATGTTGAGCAATTCAATCCCGTTTTCAATTTTTTGCAGAACGTCGCGACGGAACCCAAATTCATCGAGTGCCATCGCCTCTCGCCCTACCCTGCCCGTTCGACGGACATCGGCGTGGTGCTCGATTTGATGATTCACGATTTGGGTGTTGTGCTTGCGTTCGTGAAATCGCCGGTCACCAGCGTGGACGCCGTGGGTATTCCCGTTTTGAGCAAGAGCGAAGACATCGCCAACGCGCGGTTGCGTTTTGCCAACGGTTGCGTCGCCAATTTGACCGTGAGCCGTGTCAGTCCTGAAAAAATGCGTAAGATTCGCGTTTTCAGCGGTGGCACGACAACGCCGAGTTATATTTCACTCGATTATGCCAAACAGGAAGGATTTATTTATCGCACCGCCCGCGACGATGAATGGGAAAGTTCCGCGTTGAGAAAACTTCTTGTCCTTGCTGGCAGCAATGCGACGGTAGTCAGCGAATTCGCCGGAAAAAAAATCGTGCGCGAACCCGTGCCGATTGCGAAGGACGAACCGCTGAAATTGGAACTGCAACATTTCGTGAATTGTGTTCGCGAAAAACAAACGCCGCTGGTCAGCGGCGAATCCGCGAAACAAGCTTTGGACTTGGCGTTTGAGATAACGAGACAAATCCAACAGAGTAATGGAACGAAATCATGAAAACCGTTTTGCTTGGTTACAATCCGAAGAAATGGAAGTGGAAAAATGTTGCCAACGTCGCGCGGAAAACGGAAAAAGGCGAAACGGTTCGACTCTGGTGGAACTGTGGCCAGCCGAGGCACATTGGCCGGGGCGATAAATTTTTCATCATGGCCTTGGGAAAGTCTCCGCAAAAAGGCATCTTCGCTTCGGGCCGCGTCGCCAGCGAAAAGCCTCGTCAACGTCCGCACTTTGATTCCGAACAAAGCAAAAAGGGAAAACAATCCTGGTATGTTCATTGCCAGTTTGAACACGTTTTGAATCCTGAAGTTGACCGCCTTCTCGGCCTCGAAAAGTTAAAACAAAAATTCCGATTCATTCGCTGGACGCCACGCTCGTCCGTCTATCTTGACGGCATCGCGTCCGAAATTGAGACCTTGTGGAAAGAGCAAATCGGTCTCGCCAGTGTCGAGCCGCCGCAAGAGGATTTGGAGTTGGAAGGTCTCGAAGGAGAAAAACGGCGCATATTGGTGAACCATCGGAAACGCGAAGATAGATTGAGGGAAGCCAAAATTCGCGATGCCTTGCAGAAAGGAAACGGGCAGCTTCGCTGCGAAGTTCCCGGTTGCGGCTTTGATTTTTTCGCGGTCTATGGCGAACTTGGAAAAAATTTTGCCCACGTTCATCACCTGCAACCGCTCGGCCAAAGAAATTCATCGTCGAAAACCCGGTCAAGCAATTTGGCTATCGTCTGCGCCAACTGCCACGCCATGATTCATCGCGGCGGGAAATGTCGTCCGATGAAAGGCTTGATAAAAACCAGCCGCCCACGCCACGCCTTGCCAACGAAATAAAATCGTGAAACCGAAAACGTTCATGCTCATTGCGGGTGAAGCGAGCGGCGATTTGCTCGCGGCGGAATTGGTTTCCGCGCTGCGGAAAAAATTGCCGGACGCAACATTCTTTGGCGCGGGCGGCGCGAAGATGGCCGCCGCCGGAGTCGAACTGGCATTTGACCTGACGCAGCATTCGGTCATCGGCATTTCCGACGTGCTGAAAAATTATTTCAAGTTTCGGCGTTTGTTCAAGCAACTGCTCGCGCTGGCGATTGAACGGAAACCGGATGTCATCATCGGCATTGATTTTGGCGGATTCAATTTGCGGTTTGGTCATGCTATCAAAAAAGAAGTGCGAAAACAATTTGGTCACGGAGGCTCTATCAGTCGCCAAATCTATCAACATATTCGTCATGGAGGACCAGAGCCTGACAAGCCTTGGCTGCCTAAAATTGTCCAATTTGTTTCGCCGCAGGTCTGGGCGTCGCGTCCAAAACGCGCGCAGTTGCTGGAACGAGATCATGATTTGCTCTTGAGCATTTTCCCGTTTGAAAAAGATTGGTATGCGCGGCGCGCGCCGAAATTGCGCGTGGAGTTTGTCGGACATCCCATGCTGGGGAGATTTACGAATGACGATTTACGATTTACGCGCCGCGAACCGGAAACCGCGTCAATCGTCAATCGTAAATCGCAAATTCTTCTGTTACCCGGCAGCCGCAAAAGTGAATTGCAACGGCATTTGCCGGTGATTTTGCCGGCGTTGAAATTGATTCGGGAAAAACTGCCGGACGCGAAAGCGAAAATGGTTTTGCCGAATGAAAATTTGAAAGAACTCGCCGTCAAGATGACGGCGCTCTCGGCGGATTTGGAAATTCAAATCGGCCATTTGCCGGACGCGCTGGCGCAGGCGGATGCGGCTATCGCTTCGACGGGGACGGTGACGATGGAGTGCGCGTTTTTTGGCGTGCCGACAGTGACGCTTTACAAAACGTCGTGGCTGACGTTTCAAATCGGCGTGCGCATCGTGACGGTGAAATCGCTGACGATGCCGAATTTGCTGGCGGGCGAGGAAGTTTATCCCGAATTCATCCAGCATTTCGCGACGCCGGAAAACATCGCAGGCGCGGTGCTGGAATTGTTGCAGAACGAATCGCGGCGGCAGAAAATGAAAGCGCAGTTGGAAAAAATTGTCGCGTCGCTCGGCGAACCGGGCGCGGCGAATCGCGCGGCGGCGGCGATTTTGGAATTATTTTAACCACGGATGAACACGGATGAAAAATCCCGAAGGGATTTCATCAGTCAGCCCGGCGTTGACCGATTGAAAATCGGACTACGCCGGGTGAATGGATAAATTTGATTCAACCCTGTCAGGGTTGAATTATTTGCGGAGGGTTTCCCAGCGTAGCCGCTGCGCGACAACGCCGGGCTGAATGATTTGAATCCCCGTTGGGATTCGGAGTGCCGTAGGCACGACATATTTGTAGAAACGATTTCAAAAAATTTCAAAGCTCCGTAGGAGCGAAATCGGAATATGCCGCTCCTGACGGAGCTTGATTTGGTTTGTGGTTTGGAGCTACAAAGATGCCGCGCCTACGGCGCTGAAAATTGTCGCGCGAAGAGCGCGAGGGCGGCGAAGGATTTTTATGGACAAAATTTTTCGGCGGGAGCAATGTCAATTTTGACCGTATGAAACTAATTTATAGTTTTCGCAACAATTCAACGTTAGCTAAAGGCTGGCAACAAGCAGAAGCTCAAGATGGAATGTATCAGCATCCGTTCGGCTTGCCCGGCACGGAGTCTTGGTGGAACGCGATTGATGCAGGACATTTGTCAGTTAAAACAGTTGAAGGCGTTGTTAAATCCTACAAGCCATCCGGCGGCGAAGCAAACCAGCAATGTTTACATTGTCAGACAATTCAACTTGGATTGCGTATGGCAAGAATAGACTTGAAACCGTTTATCGCGAAGGCCAGCAAGTTCGAATTCGATTTGCTACTTTGCAGCCGCGCAAACATTGGGCAAAAGAACGTAAGTTGATTTTGGAAATTGAAAGAGATGATGCGAATTGAAATTTTCTCTCGCACGAAAATCATTTCCTTTATTCACGCGGCGTTTTAATTTTTCCGCATGGAAACGTTGCACGCGCCGTGGCGGATTGATTACATCCTCTCGCCGAAACCGGAGTTGAAGGAAGGTTTGTTCACCCGCATCGCGCAATCGGCGGATGACGAGGCGAATCTGGTCATCGCGCGCGACCGCACTTGCTTCGCGCTGCTGAACCGGTATCCCTACGTCGGCGGGCATTTGATGGTCGTGCCTTACAAGGAAGTCGCGGATTTGCACGGGCTGACGGATGAGGAGCTGGCGGATTTGTGGAAGCTGGCGCGGCGTTGTCTGGCCGCGCTGTCGGCGGTGATGAAGCCGGACGGTTTCAACGTGGGCATCAATCTCGGCAAAGTCGCGGGCGCGGGCATCGCGGAGCATCTGCACATCCACGTCGTGCCACGCTGGAACGGCGACACGAATTTCATGCCGGTTATCGCGAACGCGACGGTCGTGCCAGAGGCGTTGAAAGACGTGGCGGCGAAGTTAAGGGCGGAATTGGCGAAATGATTTTCAGCCACGGATTAAACACAGAAATGGCAGAAGAAAAATCCGTGTTTCATCTGTGTTCAATCCGCAACTAAAAATCATGCGTTACATCGAACCGCACGCCCACATGGTCAGCCGCACGACGGATGATTACGAACGCATGGCGTTCGCCGGTTGCGAGGCCGTGTGCGAACCCGCATTTTGGGCGGGTTTCGACCGCAGTTCGCCCGCCGGATTTTTCGATTATTTTTCGCAGCTCACCGAACACGAACCGAAACGCGCGGCGAAATTCGGCCTGAAACATTTTTGCTGGCTTTGCATCAATTCCAAAGAAGCCGAAGACGTGAAGCTCGCAGAAGAAGTCGTCGCGCTCGTGCCACAATTTCTCGGACGCAAAAATGTTCTCGGCATCGGCGAAATCGGTTTGAACAAAAATTCCAAAAACGAATTGCGCGTTTTGGAAATGCAGGTTGAACTGGCGGCGAAATTCAACCAATTGATTTTAGTTCACACACCGCACCTCGAAGACAAATTGAAGGGCACAAAATTGATTCTCGACGTTTTGAAAAATGACAAACGAATCCAGCCTGAGCGTGTCATCATTGACCACGTCGAGGAGCACACGGTGGAAATGGTTTTGGACTCCGGCATGTGGGCGGGCATGACGCTGTATCCCGAAACGAAATGCTCCCCTGCCCGCGCGATTGACATTTTGGAGATTTATGGAAACGAAAAGCTTTGGCTCAACAGCGCGTGTGATTGGGGCGTGAGCGACCCGCTGGCCGTACCGAAAACCGCGCTGGAAATGAAACGGCGCGGGCATTTAGCTAAAGGAATTGAGAAAATCATCTTCCAGAATCCAAAGAAATTTCTCGCGCAATCGCCGAATTTCAAAACCGGTTGAACGTTTTTCAATGCCCCCAAATTGTTCCTGCCGAACTGACAGGCATGAATTGATTGTTGCCGATGTATTGGAGTTCGACCGCCGAACCTTGCGCGCCGGTGACATAGCCGTTTGTCCCCGTGGTGGTCGCGGTTTGCGAAGAAGCCTGCGAGAGATAAATGCCGCCGTTCACGGTGCTGCTGTTGGCCGCCGCAAACTTGCTGCCATCCGCCGATGCGGCAACGGAAGTCCAATTCACGGCAGGCGTATTGGTCTGTTGCGTCCATGTCGCGCCCCAATTATCCGAAATGTAAATGTGCCCGCTGTTGGCCACGGCGGCCAATTTGCTGCCGTCGGCAGACGACGCGACGGAAGTCCAATTCGCCACCGGCACATTATTGGTCACCCAAGTCGTGCCGGAATCGCCTGAGGAATAAATAATGCCGCTGCTGACCGCGGCGACCAATCTTGTGCCGTCGGCGGACGACACGATGCAGGTCCAATTCCGGTTTCCCGCGTTGACTTCCTGCGACCAGTTGGCGGAAGTATAAATGCCGCCGCCGTAGACCGCCGCCGCCAGTTTGCTGCCGTCGGCAGAGGACGCGACTGCAATCCAATTTCTGGCCGTGGTGACGGTTTGCGACCATGTTCCGCCGGAATTGCTGGAAGTATAAATCCCGCCGCTTGTGCTGTTGCTGATCACCGCCACCAGTTTGCTGCCGTCCGCACTGGAAGCCACGGAATACCAATTCGCATTGCCGAGGGATGCATTCCAAGTCGTGCCGGAATTGGTGTAAATACTGCCGCCCGTGACCGCAGCAACCAGTTTACCGCCATCGGCGGACGACGCGACCGACCGCCAGCTTGACGAGATGGCGCCGCTGGCGTTCCATGTGAAACCCGCATCCGTTGAAATGTAAATGCCGCCGCCGAAAACAGCCGCGACCCACTTGTTGCCATCGGCAGACGACGCGATGGCACTCCAGGCGCCAGCGGACGCGTTGGCCAACGTCCATGACGATTTGGCAAAACTCGAAAAATTACCAAGGATGGATTGATTTGCGTTCTGTGCGACCTGCCAGCCGCCCGCGCCCGCGCCGGAAATACGAACGATGTCGCCGATTTGGGGCGACGCCGGCAACGTCACTTTGACATTTTGCGAACTCGTCAACAGATAGCCGGTGTCGGAGGCGGCTTGAACCGTTGTTCCCGCAACCGTCACCCAACCGACGAGGCCGTTGCCGAAGAAACTGCCGGTGAAATTATTTCCGGGGCTGGTAAAATTGTTCGCGCCGCTAAAAGTTTGATTGCCATTCAAAAGCGCCACGTTGGTAGAAAGTCGCGCGTCAGCCACTGTGCCCGCGCTCAATTGCGAAGCGTTCAAAGCGGTCAATCCCGCGCCGCTGCCGGAAAATTGATTGGCGGAATTATTGAACATCACGGGGCTTGCATAAGTCCCCGAAACACTGCCACTGGGAATGACTCCGGTCACGTTGCTGGCTGTGATGGCATAAGGCGTCGGCGTCAATTGCTGGCGCGGACTCAACGTAACGAAATTCGCGCCGCCATTGGTCGTCACACCGATTTCCACCCACATTGGATTGCCGTTGAAAACATTTCCAAAATCCAAAGTGGTCGTGAACAATCCATTGGCCACCGGCACGGCGGAATTTGTCAGCGGCCCGGCAACGATGCTGCCGCCAGAGCTGGCGTTGAACAACGTGAAGGTCAAATCGTAACTGTTATTGGCCGGACTACCGCCATCGTTGAGCCGGCCTTGATATGTGAACGCCGTGCCCTGCGCGTGAAGTGCTTCCGAAAAAAGAAGCGCCGCCGACAAGCTCAGCCCAACAAAAAAAATCTCTGTTTTCACGGTTCGATGATTCTAGCCTAATACGCCGAAAATTCAATTTTCAATTGCTGCCATTACGGTTGATTTAACCGGAAAAAAAGATTCCCGGCAGGCGAGGTGAGATTCAAATAATTTGTGCCATTGGAAGTTGTCACACCGCTACTGGCCGACCAATTCGCCGACGCGGACAAATTATTGTTCTGCTGCAAATTCCAGCCGTCAACTGCCTGCCAGTAAATCGTCACCGTGTTGCCGGAATGGGAAATGTAAAGCGTCGGCGCGCCCGGCGTTTGCGACACGGAAATCAAACTCCAAAAACCGCCGGTCAGGGAATAATTGCCGCCGGTCATTGCGTTTCCCGCGTCATGCTGGCCAATCGTGCCGCTGACGGAATAATTGCCGCCGCTGCTTGCGCCGCCACCACCGGAAATTTTATACCAATCAATCGAATAAGTCTGCGCGCCTGCGCTACAAACAATCAACAACGGCAATAGGTTAAAAAAAGAATATTTAATTCTCACAGATTTGAGCAAATAAAGCATTCAATTGGCGGTTTGCAAGATTCTTTTTGCCGAACTTTTTAGGGAATCAATCAGTTCACCCGGGCGAATAACTTTCGCGTCGCCGCCCCAGCTTAAAATCCAGCGCTCGATTTCAACGAGACTCGACAATTTTAATTTCAATTCCACGCCGTCGTTTTTCAATTCGCGCAGTTGCTGCGACTCATGCCATTTCTTCTCACGAATATAATCGGCGGCGCGCGTGGTGAATTGAATCACCACCTCAAATTCGCCTTCGCCGGAATGAACGCCAAAACTGTCGCGCAATTCCTTCTCCAGCGAAAATTTTTTGGAACGCTCGAAACTTTTCCCGGTCGGCTTAATCTCCTGAATCCGCGCCGGAACAAATTTGCGGATGTCTTTGCGTGCGTGGTCGAATGCAAACAAAAACCATTCGCCGTTGACGTTGGCCAAATGATACGGGTCAACAAGCCGCGTTTCAGGAGTTTTTACGCCGGGTTTACGATAATTCAATTCCAGTTGCTCGCGCCGCGCAACGGCTTTGGCCAGCGCGTCGAAAATCTTCAAATCCAAAATCGGCTCGGCGCGCGTGCGGAAAGAAATCGTCTGCTCGATGTCGGCGAGGTTTAGCGAAATCGTGTCCGGCAACGATTGCTCCATTTTCCGAATCGCGGAAAGCAGCGGTTTTTCAAATGTCGTGCCGCGATATTGTTGCAATGCTTTTTCTGCAACGACGAGCGCGAACAATTCACCTTCGGTGATTTGCATCGTCGGAAACGCGCTGACTTCGCCGTTGTAAAAATAGCCGTTGCGCGCGGGATTGAATTCAATCGGCAGGTTCAGCCGGTCGCGCATGAATTCCAAATCGCGTTGGATGGTTTTAGTGGAAACTTCGATTTCCTGCGCGAGCGTGGTGGCATTGGGAAATTTCCCGCACTGAATCGTCTGGTGAATCCGCAGCATCCGCTCTAACGGCGGGCGCGAATGCAACGAATCATTTTTCATCGCCGCAGTTTATGGATAGCGGCGGCGACCTCAAGCGATTCTGTAATCAAGGTTGCCGCCACGTGAGCGCGGTATCGTGGCTGATTAAATCGTAAGGCACTCCGCGCGAATATCCCGGAAGCGTGTCGCGTTGATGCACGGAAGCGGCGAGATAAAGTCCGGGCTTGTCGGCGGTAAAATGGACGAGGCCGTCTGCGTCGGAAGTCAAATCAGTGTCTTTTCCATCCGGCGTGGTCACGGTGACTTTGGCGTCAGGCAACGGTTTGTTGTGGAAATAAACTTTGATTTCGCCGGGCGCGCCCGTTGGCACGAGGTCAAAGGTGAGTTCAGGTTTGGCCGCGCCGCTGCCGGCCACATACCAACGCGCGTAAAAAATCGGCCAGCGACCGGGTTTGCCCGGCGCGCTCAACACGGAAAAATCCGTTTGCACGAAGGCGGCTTGCGACGCTTTCACATCGGACAAGGCGAAGTTGTCCGATTTCTTTTTCACCTTGAGCGGCACGGCGTTGGTTTTGCCTTCCGTCCACGCGACGGGCTGGCTCAATTCATCCAAATAGCCGGGTGATTTTTCCAGTTCCTCGCCAAGTTCGCCAAACCGGACAATCAATTTGCCGCCTTTGGTGTCTTCAATCCACACGGAATGCGCGTGAACACCGAAAGCAATCAAGGCAAAGGTTGCAAGTGAAATAATGAATCGGATTTTCATAAATGTGTTGATTTAATTTTGCGCGGGCACAGACGACAACAATTCAAGTGTGTTGAGTTTTCCTTTCGCGGATTCGCCGCCGATGGCGAGTAGTTTTCCATCGCCCAACAAAATCAGGCGGTGGAAAAAGCGCGGCTGGATCAGTTGGCCAACCGTTTCCCATTTGGTTCCATCGGCAGAAAGCCGAAGCAATTTGCCGCTGAATCCGCTGGCGTAAATGGAATCGCCAACACCAACCGCCGCAAAACCAAAGCCATCCATGACAGCTTTCGGTAAATCCGGCCCTTTGCTCCAAACACGGTTGGCGGTGTCGTAAATGTCCACGACGCGGCTGGTGTCGTTGTTTTCATCCATGCCGCCGATGAAATAAATTTTCGAGCCGATGGCGGCCATCGCAATGGCGCGGCGTTTGAACGGTTGCGGAATTTTTCCCCATTGTAGATTTTCTCGGCTCAAATCAGCGACGAGCAACGTATCCTGCCATTTGCCGGAATCTTTTTCACCGCCCAGCGGGTCGTCGCCGTTCAAATCCCAGCCACCGCCGACATAAAGTTTGTCGCCAATGACAATCGCGTCGTGCGTGGAACGCGCTTCCGGCATCGGCGCGAGTTTTTCCCAGATTTTTTTCTGGATGTCGTAGCGCTCAAAATAATTTTGCGAAAACAAATCCTGTTCCTCGCCCTCGTGATTTTTTGCCGCCATGCCGCCGACGCGATAAATGTAATTCCCGTAGGCGACAATGGCCGTGCCCTGCGCCGGGTCGCTGGACGGCAATTGTTCCCACGACTGGCCTTGCCCGTCGTTGGCCAGATTCAGCCGATAAAACGCGCCGCGAACTTTTTCGATGGAGTAATCATGGCGTTTGCCGGTGTAACCGCCAAAAACGTAAAGCCAGCCGTCATCCACCGCCGCGCCGAAACTGGTGATGCCTTCCGGCAACGGCGCGATAACCATCGTAGCGGAATTACCAGAATTATTTGTTGTGGTTTTTTCAGGAGATTTCGTCGCGCAACCTGCGAGTAAAATAGCGGTGATGGATGTTATCAGAACCAAGCGTAATGAATTCATAGTTAATTTGACTGCCCCAATGTCCAATCCGGCGCGGTGGCGCGATTGCACCAATGGCGCATGTCCTGCATTTGTTCCAAGCTGAAATTTTCGCAATGCCCGTCCAGCAACGCCGCGACCGCGTGATTGTTGAAACGCGGCGCGACATAACCCCAATCGGTTGGCGACAACGACGGAGAATAATTCGCCGCCCATTGCCGCGTTTGTTCATACGGCGGAGTAACGCGAAACCAGCCTTGCTGGATGTTGGGCGTTAATGAAGGATCAGCCCCCGAAGGCGAACCGCGCGCTGACATGAAAACCGTTAAATCACTGGGATGAACAGCCCCGCTCATTTTGGTCAAAGTCGTTTGCGAACCCCATTGCGCGTTCATTTGGCTGGCGGTCGCATATTGGGAGTCGCCACCGACAAAGATGGAATTCATGCCCAATGAAGGACAAAGGCTGACGATATAAACATAATTAAAGTGTGTCGGATCAGTATCGCTGGCTTGAAGCTGTTTCAAATAAGCCTGATTGACGCCCGAATATAAAAGCGGAATGGAACCGGACATATAAGGCGCCAGCCTCCACGGATAACGCCAGTATTCCGGCGCGCCAACGGGTTGCCCCCAACTATCCAACGGTATAGTGGCATGATTGTCATAGCCGACAAATACCGCGTCGTTAAAATCATTGGCATACATCTGGATGCCGAGCATGAGTTGCCGTCCGGCGGAAATTTCTTCAACCATGTGCGCCTTGTTTTTGGCGGCAGCCAGCGCGGGCAACAACATCGCCGTCAGAATCGCGATAATGGCGATGACCACCAATAATTCAATGAGCGTAAAACCTTTCCGCCCTTTGAAGCATTGAACGCGAAAGCCAAAATTTGAAAAGCCCTTCAACATGACCACGATAAAGCTGGCAAAAACCGTTTCAACGCGCTTTCGCCGGATTGCTAATTGTTTGCGGTAAATTGCGGCATGATTCACTGCACACTGACGCGATAAAAACGTTGCGAACCAACGACATTGGTGTCGCGCCACGCGGCATAAACGGGAGCGGGATAAAATTGATTCGTTCCGGTTTTGGTCAGCCAATCGGACAAATACAAAAGCGCCGGATTGGTGACGGTTTGCCAATTTCGCAAATCGTCCGACCATTGAATCGTGTATTGTCGGCTCGGCGCGAAAGTAAAATGCAATTCCGTTTCGCCGGATGTTTGTTGAACCGACAGCAATTGGAAATTCTCCGCCGAATTCGTTGGATTTGTTCCGGCGACGTATTTCGCCCAATTGCTCACGCCGTCGTGAGTAAAACTGTTCGTCGCGCCGACACCAAGCTGGCCAAAATAAAATTGTTCCCAATCATCCGGCAAGCCGTCGGCGTCGGCATCCAGATTGGTGCGAACAACAGTTCCTTCAATGTCAATGACTGGAAATTGGTTTGTTTGATCCGGAGCCGATACGCCGGTTAAAAAAATAGTGTCAAAATCCGGCCAATTTGCCGTGCCAAAGAAGTCGGCAACCAGCAACGAACTGGCCATCAAACTCAAATTGCCCTGATTCAAGGCTTGCTGCACGTAGCTGTAAATCAACGGGTCATCCAAGTTCAGGTCAAAGGTAAGCCGACTGCCGGTGGGCATCAATTCTCCCGGCGCGACATCCGTTGTTTTGCCTATGGCGAATGGCGCGACTTCAAATGGATTGGGAACTTCGTTGGTTCCATCATCGCCGACGTTATCGGAAGCGTCCACCAACACGCCATTGGTATCGTAACACGCGGCGTATGCCGTGCGATTGGTGTAATCATTGTTGTCAGTCGGGTCGGCAAAAAGCGTTGTGCCTTGCTGGAAGGTCAAAGCGGTATAGCCGCCTCGAAAACCCACACCATAAAGTTCAACCGGATTGCTGGTGTTGGTTGAAGAGATATAGCGCGGATCATTGGTCAGGAAATAGGTGCGATAATCGTGTAACGCGTCATCGTAAGCGTATTGGTCGCCTTCGGAACTAATGAACAGCGTCACGCGCACACGACTGATAAGATAATTACGCGCGCCCTGCCCCACCGGAATGCTGTTGGAAGTATTCCATCCAAGCAGAAATTGCCCCCAACGCGTATCGGCAAAGGGAATATCACCAAAATCCGCATACACACTGGCCGTGCTGCGATTTGTCGGAGAAAGGTTATGCACATACATCCAGCGCGCGATGTTTGGATTGACCGATTGCAGGTTGAACGGTTGTGCCAAAAGAGAAGCCGCGCCCTGCGAAAACAGGACGCAGCCAATTAAACGAAATATCAGCGAGCGCATAATTTTAGTTGGAAAATCGGCGACGCAAGAAGCGCAAAGAAACCAAGCTCATTCCAGCAATTCCACCCAACGCCAATGTGCTCGGTTCCGGCACGGGCGAAGCACTAATATCCAGCGCCGCACCCTCGATAAAACTATGCGGGCCGCTGGCATTGAAGGTGATTGAGAAGCTGTTGACATCGTCGCTCAAAGGCAGATTCCACGACCATTCATAAACGTCGCTGGCAAATTGAACGGGAGATACGGTTAGCGTTTGGGTCCCATAAGTCAGCGCCACAGAACTCAAATCCAATGGAGTCCCCGCCGTTGACGCTTCGACCTGAAATGTGACATTGCCAATGCCGCCAGAAAAGGTTCCATTCAAATCTGAATAATTCAAAAGGAAATCGCTGATCATGCCGTTGCCATAAATGCCGCCGGCGCTGGCGGGATCTCCGGTAAAAACATCGAGAATAAACGGAGTTGCGCCACCTCCGGGGACTGCGGATGTTTGAACGATTGAAGCGTTGGCCAAAGCCGAGCCGCCGGGCGCAACCACGCCGATATTTGCCCCGCCACTGAAATCGGTAAATGAATTAAACCAATACGCGGATTCCGTTCCACTCTGCCCTCGATACGATGGCGTGTCAAAGTCTTGAGCGCGAGCAACGCCCACAGAAAAGATGACCGACGATGAAAGCGTGAAAGCTAAAGCGACATGATTAGGCCAAGTTTTTTTCATAAGCACGACAGTTTGATTGTTTACAACATTTTGCTGCTTCGGTTACTGGCCGAAGCAAGCATCATGGTTTCTTTGTATCAAACATCCGGCGGCGCGCGCTTCCGGTGGATTGCTAAAAAATGTCGGCGGTTTGTTTGCGATGAATTGCGAAATGTTGTCGGCGATTTGCCACAAAAAAAATTCCGGCAAAACGAATTGCCGGAATTTGAACGAGTTAAAAAATTTCTACAAAAAAATTTACGAACCTTTTTCCAGCTTGGTGAGCAGTTCGTCGTTGGTCTTGTGTTTCTTGAGCGCGGCGGTGAGCGTTTCCATCGCTTCGATGGGATTCAAATCCACCATCGTGCGGCGCAATTTATGAACGGCTTCAATCTGTTTCGGCGGAAATAATTTTTCCTCTTTACGCGTGCCGGATTTCGGAATGTCAATTGCTGGAAACAATCGCCGGTCGGAAAGCTTTCGGTCGAGCACCAATTCCATGTTGCCCGTGCCTTTGAATTCCTGAAAAATCAATTCGTCCATGCGCGATCCGGTTTCAATCAACGCCGTCGCGAGAATGGTCAGCGAACCGCCGTTTTCAATCTTGCGCGCGGACGCGAACATCTTGCGCGGAATTTCCAAAGCGCGCGCGTCCACGCCGCCGGTCATCGTGCGACCGCTGCCGCCGTGAACGGAATTGTAGGCGCGGGCAATGCGCGTGAGCGAATCCATCAACACGAAAACGTCCTTACCGGATTCGACCATGCGGCGGCAACGTTCAATCGTAAAGCGTGACAGGCGCACGTGCGTTTCCAAATCCATATCGTTCGACGACGCGACGACTTCGGCCTTCACCGAGCGTTGAAAATCCGTGACTTCTTCCGGGCGCTCGTCAATCAACAACACGAGCGCATAGACTTCGGGATGATTGGCCGTCACCGCGTTGCAAATCTGCTTGAGGATCGTCGTCTTGCCCGTGCGCGGCGGCGCGACAATCAATCCGCGCGTGCCTTTGCCGATGGGCGTGACTAAATCAATCACGCGCGTCTCAATCAAATCCGGCGATGTTTCCAGCTTGAATTTTTCAATCGGGTCAATCGTCGTGAGATTTTCAAAGCGGACGGCTTTCGTGTATTCCTCAAACGTCATGTCGTTGACTTTTTCGACGGCCTTGAGTTGCGGGCTGGTGCCGCGATGCGGCGGTTGCGTCGGCCCTTCGATATGACTGCCTTCGCGCAGGAAATTCCGGCGGATGGTGTCGGGCGTGACAAAAATATCAGTCGGCTTGGGATGATAATGATTCTGCGCCGTCCGCAAAAAGCCGAAGCCTTTTTCGGAAATCTCCAGATAGCCCGAACCGTAATTTGGCTTCTCGCCGTTGTTTTCTGAACTGCTCATAATTTGTATGCGCGAAGGCCGGAATATCCCGAAACCATTTTGAATTGAGAACTTGGGAAGTCGTCCTGTTAAACAGGACTCAAAACCTTCGACTGTCCTTTAATTACGCGCAAACGCAAAAAAGCGCAACAATTATTTTTGATGAAGTTTCAGTTTTCAGTTTCAAGCTTTCAGTTCACAACGGCGCCTTGCTGAACACTGAAAACTTGAAACTTAACCACCCACTTCCGCGCGCGCTTCGGCGGCGAGCGGCGTGCTCAAGTAACGTTCGCCGGTGGACGGCGCAATCGTCACGATCACTTTACCTTTATTTTCGGGGCGCTTGGCGACTTCAATTGCGGCAACAACATTTGCGCCGGATGAAATGCCACACAAAATGCCTTCTTCCTTCGCGAGCCGTCGCGCCATCGCAAAGGCGTCGTCATTCGTGACTTCCACGCAACCGACAATTTGCGGCTGGCCATTTGCGTCTTTCAAATGAAGATTTTTCGGAATGAAACCGCCGCCCAATCCTTGAATCTTGTGCGGGCCGGGTTTCAACGGCTGGCCGGCGAGCGTCTGCGAAATGACCGGCGAATCCTTCGGTTCGACCGCAATCGCCTGAAATGACGGTTTGCGCGGCTTGATGACTTCAACACAGCCGGTAATCGTGCCGCCCGTGCCGACGCCCGCGACGACGATGTCCACCTTGCCATCGGTGTCGTTCCAAATTTCTTCCGCCGTCGTCCTTTTGTGGATTTCCACATTCGCCTGATTTTCAAATTGCTGCGGCATCCACGCGTTGGGTGTTTCCTTGACGAGTTGTTCGGCGCGCGCAATCGCGCCTTTCATGCCTTCGGCGCCGGGAGTCAAAACGAGTTTCGCGCCGAGCATTGCCAATAGTGTGCGGCGTTCGAGTGACATCGTTTCGGGCATCGTCAAAATCAGTTTGTAACCTTTGGCCGCCGCAACAAATGCGAGCGCGATGCCGGTGTTGCCGCTGGTCGGCTCGACAATGACGGTGTCCTTTTTCAAAATGCCGCGGCGTTCGGCGTCTTCAATCATCGCCATGCCGATGCGATCTTTTACGCTGGAAAGCGGATTGAAAAATTCGCATTTGAGCAGAATTGTGGCGTCAAGGCCAGCAGTGACTTTGTTCAATTTGACCAGCGGCGTGTGGCCGACGGTTTCGACGATGTTATTGTAGATGCGTCCCATAAAATTTCTTTTTGGTTGATTGGCTTCGTCAAATTGCGCCGATTACCGTCGCCGGGCAAGCATTTTTTCAACTGACGGCAAAGCGGCGGGCGCGAATGGTTTCCTCTTCAAGGTTTTTCCGGCGCGCACCGACAATCGCGGCGCGGCCCAGATAACCGAGAATTTTTTTTGGATGCTCGCGGCTGACTACGGGCATTCGTCCGATTTTATTTCGGAGCATGTCGGAAATGGCGTCGTGCAAAATTTCGTCGGGATACGTCACCCGCACCTCGCGTTTGCCGGCTTCGAGCACGGTCATTTCGCCGTCGTGATTTTCTTCCAACGCGCGGATCAAATCGCCGCGCGTGATGATTCCGGCCAATTCGTTTTTTTCGTCCACAATCAAAGCCGCCTGTCGCCGCGCCAATGGCGATTCGCCGGAAGCAATCAATTGGATGAATTCAGAAATTTTCAGCGCGGCTGTAACGGTCGGCGCATTTTTCTCCATCACTTCGCCGACGCGCAGCAATTCAAAATGGTCAATGCTGTATTCGCGGATGATATGATGGCCGCGCCGCGCGATTTTTTCCGTGAGAATCGAACGCTTGAGCAACAGCACCGTGACGGCCTGTGCCGCGACGCAGCCGACCAACAACGCGGGCAGCGTATTCAAGTCATGCGTAAGTTCCAGCGCGAAAACCATCGCTGTCAACGGCGCGCGCATTGTGCCAGCCATTATCGCGGCCATGCTCACCATTGCCCAAAGTCCGGTGTCGCCCGCGGGAAGCCATTTTGTTTCAATCGCGCCGAGCGCGCCGCCGATAATCAGCAACGGCGCGAGCACGCCGCCGGAAGTTCCCGAACCGAGCGCAACCGTCCACACCAGCGCTTTGCCGATCAAAAGTCCAATCGCCAGCGCGCCAATCATTTTGCCTTGCAGCAATTGATGAATTAAATCGTAACCGACGCCGAGCACGCGCGGGTCGAAATAGCCGCCGACGCCCACAACCACCGCACCCAGCACCGGCCACCACATCCAATGAACCGGCAATTTTTCAAAAAAATCCTCGACGGCATAAACCATTTGCGTCAGCAAACCCGAACCCAGTCCGGCGATAATTCCGACGATTAAAGCGAGCAGCAAAATTTCCCCGCTCATCATGCCATGCGGTGTCACGGGAAAAATCGGCCCCGCGCCCAGCAACTTCACGCGCAGCGCGCCAGCGATGGTTGACGCGACGGCGACCGGAATGAAGCTGCGCGGTTTCCATTCAAACAACAACAGTTCGACGGCGAGTAAAACGGCGGCGACGGGCGTCGCAAAAATGGCTGCCATTCCCGCCGCCGCACCGGCGACGAGCAACGTCTTTCTTTCCGAAGCCGACAAATGAAAAAATTGAGCGATGAGCGAGCCGAACGCGCCGCCGGTCATGATGATTGGCCCTTCCGCGCCAAACGGTCCGCCCGTGCCGATGGAAATGGCCGACGACAGCGGTTTCAAAACGGCCACTTTGGGTTCAATCCGGCTTTGTCCGAGCAAAATCGCTTCGAGCGCTTCAGGAATTCCGTGTCCGCGAATTTTCGGCGAACCGAACCGTGCCATTAAACCGATGATGAGCGCGCCCAGCACCGGCACAAGAATCACAAAAATTCCCAAAGGATGGTCGGCAGGCGTCGCATTTGCCGCCGAAAACCGGTGGTAAAAAGACAAATTGGTGATGACGTTAATCAGCCAGATCAGCGCGCAGGCCACAAACGCGCCGACAATTCCAATCCCGGCGGCAATCGCGGAAAGAATCAGCACCCGTTTGTCGGTACTGAAATCGGAAGGATTTTTATTTGTTGGCGGTCGTCTTTCTAGAATGTCATTGGCTGCGGCAGCGTCGGAAATCGTCATCGTGCCGAGTTTATTTCATTTACACGGAAGGACAATGTTAATTTTGATTGATGACGAGAGGAAAAGATTTCCAAAAACAATAAGTCCCTGTTCAACCTTTCGGTCAAACAGGGACAAATGGGGGATGGGAGTTCGCCAAACTCTCTTTCCCGAACCGGCATTAGGCGCGCCCTCGCGGGGCTGCCGGTTTCCCGACGCTA
>DASZXH010000023.1:0-12929 GCA_035545995.1 Verrucomicrobiia bacterium | reverse complement strand
GGAATTCTTGCCTTAAGCATCACGGACAACCGGAAACATGAAGGCATTGAGCGCCGATACTTATTTAGCTCGCTTGCTTGGCAAACTGGCAGCGGTCGTAATTCGTCGTCCGAATTGGTTCATTTATTCGCAGGTCGTTTTGTTTTTCGTTTGCGTCGGTTACACGGTCGCGTTTCTGCAATTTGACACCAACCGCAATCACCTCGTCGGCGCGAACAAGAAATACGAACAAATCTATTTGCGGTTTCATCAGGAATTTCAACAACAAGATGATTTGGTCGTGGTCGTGGAAGGTGACAATCCTGAAAAAAACCGGCAGTTCGTCGAACGGCTGGGCGCAAAACTCGAAGCGGAAACGAATTTGTTCACCGACGTTTTTTACAAAGGCGACCTGACGATGATGGGGCCGAAAGCGCTTCAATTCGCGCCGGAAAGCGATTTGGCCGAATTGAAACAAATGTTGCAAGCCAAGCTGCCGTTTATCCAGCAATTCATCGAGACGACCAATCTGGTTTCGTTTTTTGAGAAGATCAACGCGCAATTCAACGCGCCACGGGGGACAAATTCACAGGCCAGATCACTTGTTCAGGCGCTGCCTGCGTTGACCAGCATCGTCAATCAAGCCGCCGACAGTTTGCAACGTTCAGGGACGCCGCTGTCACCAGATTTGGCGACATTATTCAACGCGGGAACGGAAGCCAACACGAATTCCTACATCACGTTCAAAGGCGGCCAAATCTTTCTCGTGACCGCACATGCACCCCGCGAGAATCTAAACAACAAGGCCGTCGAACGAATACGGCATTTGGTCAAGCAAACGCAAGACGAAGTGCCCGGTTTGAACATCGGTCTGACGGGCGAGCCGGTTTTGGAGTATGACGAAATGAGGCAGTCGCAGAAAGACACAACGCTCGCGAGCATCGTCTCGCTGGTCCTGTGCGCCTTGATTTTCATTTATGGTTACAACGAAACCGGCCGGCCGGTAAAAGCGACACTTTGTCTGATTGTCGGTTTGGCTTACACGCTCGCATTCGCGACGTTGACGGTCGGGCATTTGAATGTTCTGACCATCACATTTGTTCCCATTCTGATCGGTTTGGCGATTGATTTCGGCGTGCATCTGGTCACGCGTTACGAGGAAGAATTGCGGCGTGGCAAAACTGCGGAAGCCGCACTGACCAAGGCGATGGTTTTTACCGGACAGGGAATTTTTACCGGCGCGCTCACGACGGCGGGAGCGTTTCTCGCGATGGTCTTGACCAATTTCAAGGGTATTCAGGAAATGGGTTTGATTTGCGGTGGTGGCCTGCTGGTTTGTTTTGTGCCGATGATGACGTTATTGCCGGCGTTGCTTTTGCGTGGACACCAAAACACGATTGACCATGAAAAATCCCAGGTGGACACACGGGCGCGCATCGAAAATATCTGGTTGCAACGTCCGGTGATTGTCGTCGCTGTCACGGTCGCATTATGCGCCATTGCGGCGACTCAACTGCGGAAAGTTTATTTCGACTACAATCTGCTGAATATGCAGAGCGCCGGCCTGCCTTCAGTCGAATTCGAGCAAAAATTGATCAATTCCGCCGGCAAATCGGTTTTGTTCGGCGCGGTCATGGCTGATTCCCTGACCAACGCGATTAAGCTCGAAGAAAAAATTAAGAAATTACCGACCGTGGGCGATGTCGAATCCATCGCTGGTTTCCTGAATCAAGACCAAAATGAAAAGTTGAAACTGATCAAACAAATCAAGCAGGAGGTTGGTAATCTGAAATTCAGTGCGCCGGATACGAATCCGGTCAATGTGCCCGATTTAAGCCGCACGTTATATTCGCTCTACGGTTATCTGGGCGCGGCAGTAAATGAAGTCGGCGACAGCGATTCCGCTCTCACCAGACAATTCAACACGTTGCGTCAAGCAATTGAGAATCTCCGCAAGCTGATGTTGCAAGGCGACGACAATGATGCAATGACCGAGCGCGCCGACAAACTGGCACAATTTCAACAAACTCTTTTTGCTGATATGCGGGAGACTTTTCAAACGCTTCAAGATCAGGATGACACTGCGCCTTTGCGCGTGGAAGATTTGCCCGCGGCGTTGCGCGACCGTTTCATTGGAGTGACAGGGAAATTTTTGCTGCAAGTTTATCCAAAATACGATGTGTGGCAGCGCGGCAATCAGGAGAAATTCATCGCCGATTTGCGTTCGGTGTATCCTGATGTCACCGGCACGCCGGTGCAACTTTATGAATATACCTCGTTGCTCAAAGACAGTTACGTGCAAGCGTCGTGGTATTCATTGATTGCGATTGCGATTTTGGTTTTCATCCATTTTCGCAGTTTAGTTTCCGTGATTCTGGCGCTGTTCCCCGTTTTCATCGGCACGCTTTGGCTGGTTGGCTTGATGGGGTGGTTCGACATTCCATTTAATCCGGCAAACATCATGACCTTGCCACTGGTCATTGGAATTGGCGTGACCAATGGCATTCACATTTTGAATCGTTTTGCCGAGGAGCAAACGCCCAGCATTTTATCTCGAAGCACCGGCAAAGCCGTGCTCGTCTCTGGATTGACGGCCATTGTCGGTTTCGGCAGTCTCATTCTTGCCAAACATCGGGGCATTCACAGCTTGGGTTGCGTAATGTCCATTGGTATCACAACTTGCATGATTGCGGGCCTGACGTTTTTACCGGCATTGCTCAATTTGATGGGACGTTACCGAGTGACCAGCATGACGATTACAAAAAGACCCAGTGTTAACACGAAATCGTCAACACCGGGTCAGGAGGAACCGAGGTAAAAACCTCAATTGACACCAATTTAATGTAAATAACATCAAAGTCAACATGAATGTTAAAACAAGCGATTTATGTCACATAGGAATGCAAACGAACGAAAGTTAACGATAGCGGAATCAGCTTGTTTCACATATTTACTATCCAAATTTCGTGATTAACGTCCTAAAAAAAATCATTGTTTGCCTTCGCATTTGCTCATTGGGTTTAATGCCGGTTTGCGTTTCGATTGGTCGCGGAGCGCCCGATTTTGATGCCGGCCCATTGTTTGATCAATTTCCATTGACGATAGATTCAGGTTATCGCACCGAAGTTCTTGGACCTCTGTTTTATCGGCAAGAAAATGACACTGAAAAAACCTGGGCATTTCCGCCACTTCTCTCTTACAACACAGATTCGGCCATCAACAGAAAAAGCCTTGATTTGCTGTATCCGATTTTGACTTACGAGCGTTACGATACACAATATCGCTGGCAATTCGTCCAACTTTTCAGTTTTGCGGGTGGGGAAGAACCGAATGATCACACCAAAAAGCGTTTCACCATTTTCCCATTCTATTTTCACCAAAGCTCGCCCATCGCAAGTGAGAATTATACCGCCGTCTTTCCTTTTTATGGCCATATTCAAGGCCGCCTTTTTCGCGACGACATTTTCTTCGTAATGTTCCCGATTTACGGCGAAACGCAAAAAAAAGACGTCATTACGGAAAATTATTTGTATCCGTTTTTTCATTTGCGTCATGGCAATGGATTAAACGGCTGGCAGCTCTGGCCGATTGTCGGACACGAACACAAGGACATCACCACGCGCACGAATGGATTTGGTGATGTGGAAATCACCGGCGGACATGACAAATCTTTTTTGTTCTGGCCGATTTATTTTGACCAAATCACCGACATCGGCACGGGCAATCCGCAAGATTATTGGGGCGTTTTGCCGTTCTACGCTCAATCACGTTCGCCGCTGCGTGATTCGACCAGCGTGTTCTGGCCGTTTTTTAATTGGATTGACGACCGCAAAGACAAATATCACGAAAAGGAAATCCCGTGGCCGTTTATCGTCTTTGCGCGCGGCGAAGGCAAAACAACCTCAAGAGTCTGGCCATTTTTCGGCTACGCGCAGAATAGTTCACAAGAGAGTGATTTTTATCTTTGGCCGGTCTACAAATACAATCGCTTTCACGCTGAAACAGTGGATCGCCGAGAAACGCGCATTCTCTTTTATTTGTATCGAAATGTTCACGAACAGAATCTGGAAACGAAAAAAGAACGCGGGCGCATTGATTTCTGGCCGTTATTCACCCGGCATCGGGATTTCGACGGCGACAATCGCCTGCAAATTCTCGCGTTGATTGAACCGTTCTTACCAAATAATGAACACATTGGGCGGGATTGGTCGCCGCTCTGGTCATTGTGGCGCTCGGAAAATAATCCACAGACCGGCGTACACAGCCAGTCGCTGCTGTGGAATTTATATCGCCGCGACACGACGCCCACCTCCAAAAAATGCTCGCTCCTGCTTGGGCTTTTCCGGTATCAATCGGATGCTGAAATGAAACGGCTGCGTCTGTTTTACATCCCTGTGTTTAAATCACACAAACAAACAGGCGAATTAAAAGGGTAAGCAGTACAAATTATGTTTGAGAACATTGGTGAAATCGCACTTCTGCTGTGGCGCACATTGCTGGCGTTGCCGCTGGCTTGGCGGCAGCGGCAGAAAGTTTTCGATCAATTTTTTGAAATCGGCAACGCCAGCCTGTTGATGGTTTGCGTGCTTTCATTTTTCATTGGCGCGGTTTTGGCGTTGCAAACGGGTCCAGTCCTGGTCGAACGCAGTTTGCCCAACGCCGTAGGTGGCATTGTCGGCATTGCCGTGGCCAAGGAATTGGCGCCCGTAATGATGGCTGTCCTGATCGCCGGAAGAATCGGCTCGGCGATGGCGGCGGAAATCGGTTCGATGCGCGTTTATCAGGAAATAGACGCGCTGCGCACCATGAACATCAATCCCATTCATTATCTCGTGTTGCCGCGCTTGGTGGCGATTGCCATTGCGTTGCCTATGCTCGTCATCTTTTCCGTTTTGGTCGGCTGGTTCGGCGGCGCGGTCGTGGCCGAAGCGAATCATCACATACAAGTTCCCTTTCAAGAATTCTATTCCGGTTTACGCGACATCGTAAAATTGAAGGACGTCGCCAACGGATTGTTCAAAAGTTTTTGTTTTGCGTTAATCATCGGAACCGTTTCCTGCCATCAGGGATTGGCGACGATTGGTGGCCCGCGCGGCATCGGACGCTCGGTGACCAAAGCGGTTGTAAATTCCATCATCCTGATCGTTATTTTTGACTACGTGCTCACGCGCGTTTTATTGCGATGAACAACGGTGATGCCATCAACAATAATTCCGGCATTGCCGTTCAAGTGCGCGGCCTGCACAAGAGTTTCGACGGTCAGGAAGTGCTCAAAGGCGTGGATTTTGACGTCAAACCCGGTGAAGTTTTTGTAATTATGGGGCCGAGCGGCAGCGGGAAAAGCGTTTTACTCAAACATCTTATCGGCCTTGAGCCGCCCGATTCCGGTGAAATTCTTATCAACGGTGAATCCATCCAATTGCCGGAAGTTTCCACCAAATATCGCATGGCGCTGGTCTTTCAATCCGGGGCGTTGCTGAATTCTTTGACCGTCGGCGAAAATGTCGGGCTTTATTTGACTGAACACCGGTTAAAACCGCCCGAAGAAATAGAACGAATTGTTTTGGAAAAACTTGACGATGTTGGCCTTGCCGACGCGGTGAACAAGATGCCGGCAGAATTGTCCGGCGGCATGAAAAAGCGCGCCGCCATCGCCCGCGCGCTGGTGATTGACCCGCAACTGATTCTTTACGATGAACCGACCAGCGAACTCGACCCGCTTTCATCCGTTGTCATCGGTGAAGAAATCTTGAAACTCAAGAAACGCGTTCATGTTACTTCGCTGGTGGTTTCACACGACCGCGACCTTGCCTTTGGCGTCGCCGACCGGATTGCGTTCATCAACGAAGGCCGGATATTGACCGTCGGCAAACCGGATGAGATAAAAAAATTCAACGATCCGCTCGTCCAAAAATTTTTGCACGCTGATTTGCAAAACGAATCTCAATCTCAACATTTATGAAAAATTCACTTGAAACCAAACTTGGCGTCTTTGTCATCCTCGCCATCCTTGCCGCCATTTTCATCATTGAAACTTTGGGCGGATCGGAATTGTTTCATCCGGGTTATCGGCTCACCGCGTTGTTTGACAACGTGCAAGCACTCAAACCGGGCGACAGCGTGAAAATGGCCGGCGTGGAAATCGGCCGTGTCGAAAATATTGAACTGACCGACCAAAAAGTGAAAGTCACGTTAAAGCTCAATCACGATGCCGTTGTGAAAACTGACAGCAAAGCCGTCATCAAATTTACCGGATTGGGCGGACAAAATTTTGTTTCCATCGGTTTCGGTTCGCCGGATGCGCCGCGCGCGGTTGAAAGCACGGTTTTGGAAACCCAAGAACAACCCGACCTGAACACGATCATGTCCAAGCTCGATAGTGTTGCCACCGGCGTGCAAAACCTGACAAAAAGTTTTACGGGCGACAAAATTGATAATCTGCTTGGACCGCTTACCGATTTGATTCGTCAGAACACCGGTCGCATCTCCATGACGCTTTCAAATATCGAGAGCATTTCCAGTCAGGTCGCCGGCGGGCAAGGCACGGTCGGCAAATTAATCTATGACCAATCATTTTATAATTCTGCGATGGCGACTGTTTCAAACCTTGAAGACACGGCGGTTTCGGCTCGTGATATTCTCAACACTGTCACCAATGGACAGGGAACGTTGGGAAAACTTTTGACCGACGACACCTTCTATAAATCGGCGACGGCGTCCATGACTAATTTGAATCAAATCCTTTTGAAGATAAATCAAGGGCAAGGCACGGTCGGCAAATTGGTCAACGACCAGGAATTCTACAAGAACGCCAAATTGTCATTGCAGAAATTGGACAAAGCCGCCGACAGTCTGGAAGATCAAGGGCCGTTGAGCGTAGTCGGCATTATTGTTGGCAATCTGCTTTAAGGCTCAGGCCAGACCGAGATTTTTCAATACTTGCACGGTTGAATGCGATTTATTCAACGTATAAAAATGCAGTCCCGGAACGCCCGCGCGCAATAATTCCTCGCATTGGCGGGAAGCATAATCAATTCCGAACTTCACAGCCGTTTCGTCATCATTCCCGATTTCATTCAACTTCTTTTGCAACGTTACGGGAATCTTCGCGCCGCAAAGTTGCGTGAATTTGAGGATTTGGGTCGCGCTTAAAATAGAAATGATGCCCGGAACCAACGGCACGCGAACGCCAAGTTTGACCGCCAGAAAATCTCGGAATTCAAAAAAATCCGCGTTGTCGAAAAAGAGTTGCGTGAGGACGAAATCCGCGCCTGCATCCACTTTTTCCCTCAAATGCCGCCAATCATCCTGCTTGCCGTTTTTATTGGCCGTGTGGCCTTCGGGAAATCCGGCGACGCCGGTTGAAAAATCACCCTGTTCATTTATGAATTTCACCAGTTGCGAAGCGAATTCAAATCCGCCCGAAGTGGGCTGAAATTCTCCGCCGACGGGCGGATCGCCACGGAGCGCGAGGATATTTTTGCAGCCAAGCGCGCTGATTTTCTTAAGCAATTCGCTGACTTCTTCCCGCGTGTGATTCACACAAGTCAAATGCGCCAACGTCGTCAGCCCATGCTCGCGTTGGATACGGTCCACAATCATCAGAGTTTTTTCACGAGTGCTGCCGCCCGCGCCATAGGTAACGGAGCAATAATCCGGCTTGGTTTGCAAAAGCGCGGGAATCTGTTTTGCCAAAAGATTTTGCACGCCTTCATCGGTTTTGGGCGGAAAAAATTCAAAGGAAATGGCTGGCTGTTTGATTACCTGTTTCTTCGCATAAATGTCGCGAATGAATTGCATCTGAAGATTGTGGCAGGAAGGATTGCAGCAGAAAATAAAAAACCCCTTTCGGTTTTGCCGAAAGGGGTTGGTGATTTAAACCAAATTAGAATTGGTAAATAAGCTGTGCTGCAATCAGAGCCGCATTGTTCTTAGGCGTTCCTGATCCATTTCCGCCAACATTGTAGATGTTGCCGGATTCAGCATGGTCCCAGCGAATTTCAACACGGCTGATGACGTTAGCCCAAAGATTGTATTGAGCGTCCAATGTCAATTCTTCGCCGTTGCTGCCGCCGAACAATACCGGAGCACCCGGAGTACTAAATGTCGAACCTATCCCGCTATCGTTGATATATTCGCCACGCGCATTCAAGCTCAATTTTTCAGTGACTTGATAGGTGCTATACAAACCAATGATCCAAGCACTCGGATCGCTGCCAGCATTATTGTGAATGTCAAGGAAGTCGAAAGAACCGCCAAACTTGAGCGCCGATATGGGCGTTGGAACTGTAGCGCCGACATATAAGCTGGTAGTGCCCAAACCTGTGCCAGCGGCGTCAATCACACCCGCCGACAGTGTCGCGCCTTTTACCCAGCCCCAACTGTCCGGAGCAGTGAAAGCAACCGAACCCATGTAAGCTTTTTGCGTTTCATATGCAAGACGACCGTTGACACCGGCAGGTCCAACACCCGCATTTGAACCATCAGCAACGCCGGCTGAAACCGTGAATTCGTCGTTAATCTTATACGTGCCTAAAATACCCGTGTGAGTTGTCGGCTCAATAGTGTAGCCGTAAGAACGAGTGTAGTTAGGATTCAATGGCGCGCTGCTGGATTCATAACCAATAATGGTATCCCAAACGCCCACTTTCCAGTCAATGCCATTACCAACTGGAGTGCGCAACGTCACATAAGCTTGACGCGGAGTCGCTACAGTATCAGGGCCGAGGTTTAATTCGACATGATAGCCCGAAGCCCAAGGACTTTCGTCTTCTGGCTTATCAAGGGCGATATCAAGGCCATTAAAATTGAAGCCGTCGCCTTTGCCGCCGCTAAAGCTATAAGCAGGCACACTTCCGCCACCTTGTTGTCCGAGATTCCACTGAGCTGATGTATCCACATAGCCGCTCAAGGTGGTGTTTGAGAGCGCGGTATTAATCACGCTCATTTTCTGTTCGTCTGCGCGCGCTGCCGAAGCAAGGCTAACTACTCCAACTGCTGCCAGACCCACTGTCCATTTATTAAACTTCATCTGGTTCCTCCGATGTTGTTTGTTAATTGTTTTCTGCGTTTTGCGCTAATTGCGCTCAAGACAAAAACCATTTGCCTTGGCACCACGCGGTGCAATTGACCACGAAAATATGAGAATTTGAACGGTTTGACAACATTTTTTTTAAGCCAGTTGATTTGCGTTAAATCATTGGAATTAAACCACTTAAAATCTAAAAGCCGCGCCACAATCCCAAATATGTGCGGTTGTGTGCGGAGTTTGGACAATTTTTAACCCACTTTTGGCAAGCTATTTAGACTTTAAGGAAATGAGGCAGTGAACTTTCTTGAACGGGTTTAATTGGAACAAAGTGTGCTTTAACGCGCGTATCACCGGCCACGAGCCGGCAATGAAAAAACGCCATCAATTTTAAGACGACAACTTATGCCCTCATTTGCCTATGTAGCCCGGGAATCGGCCAGCGGCCGTGAATTGCGCAACATCGTAGAAGCGGCCTCGGAGCAGGCCGCCATCGCCGCTTTGCTCAATCGTAATTTGCTTGTCCTGTCCATTGAGGAAAAAATCGCCAAAAAAGGCAAAACCAAAGGCGGCAAGATTGCGCTGGCAGATTTGGTGGTTTTCACGCGTCAATTAGCCACCATGATTGACGCGGGTATCGCGATTGTTCAATCGTTGCAAGCTTTGGAAGAGCAATCTCCGAACAAAGCCATGCGCGACGTGATTCATGATATTTGTGTGCGCGTGGAAAGCGGCGAAAGTTTTTCCGAAGCGCTGAAAAAACATCCCAAAGCGTTCAACCGGCTTTACGTCGCGATGGTATCCGCCGGCGAAAAAGGCGGTCTGCTGGCGGAAATTCTGGCGCGCCTGGCGACCTATCTGGAAAATGCCGACCGTTTGCGCAAGAAAGTCAAAAGCGCACTGACGTATCCGACCGTTGTTATCGTCGTTTGTATCAGCATCACCATATTTTTGCTGGTCAAAGTGATTCCCGTCTTCAAAGACGTCTATTCAAGCTTCGGTGCGAAATTACCCGGGCCGACGCAGGTGCTGATTAACATCAGCGATGTCTTGAGACATTATTTCTTTTTTGTGTTGATTGCCATCGCCGGATTGGTCTATGGCTGGTTCTATTTCATCAAAACCAAACCCGGTCGTGAATTTTGGGATGCCAAACGGATTAAGCTTCCCATTTTCGGTCAAATCGCGCACAAAATTTGTCTTGCCCGTTTCACCCGCACTTTGGCCTCGCTGGTTCGCAGCGGCGTGCCCATTCTGGAAGTTTTGCAAATCGTTTCTCAAACGGTCGGGAACGTAATCATGGAAAAAGCCGTCAAATCCGCTTCCACCGATATTGAACATGGCGAAGGCATTTCCCAAGCGTTGAGCAAACATCCCATCTTCCCCAGCATGATCATCCGTATGATGAGCGCCGGCGAGCAAACCGGCAAAATTGACAGCATGCTTGAACGTGTCGCTGATTTTCTGGACGAGGAAATTGAAACCACGCTTTCTGGCATTATGTCGCTGATTGAGCCGCTGTTGATTGTCTTTCTGGGCATCATCATTGGTGGCATGGTCATTTGTATGTTCCTGCCGATCTTCAATCTCGGCAACATCGTCAGCGGAAATAACCATTAAAACCGCAGAAACACCTTCACAGGAAAACCGCCGCAGATTTTTGCGGCGGTTTTTTCTTCAGGGTAAAACTACTTTGCCGGGTTGCGGCTGAAAAATTTTCATCTTCGGCCAGCGTTCGCGGATTTGTTCCTCAAACCAATTTCGCGCAACATCGTCGCCGTGACCGAGCAAAACCGCGCGCGGCGAAACTTGCCCGACAAATTCCAGCAATTCTTCGCGGTTCGCGTGCGCCGTCAAATCAAAATCCTGCACGTCGCAATTTTTCGTCACGCGACCCGCGAGCGGGCTGAATACAAATGTCTCGCCGCGTTTCGCCGCTTTCAATCTTCCGGCCGGCGAATCCGGATCAGCGTAACCGACGAAGAAAATGCTTTGTCGTTCGTCGCCAATCATCCGCGCCGCCAAATCATGTGCCGCCGTGTTTTCGCTCATCATGCCGGCGGTGATGACGAAAATTTTCCCGCCGCTCAATTTCATGTTTTCGGCTTGGCCTTTTTCGAGAACAATCAATTGCAGCGCCTCGTGCAATTGCAAATCGGGGTGCTGCCTTTTTACGCGATGCGATTCCAAATCATAAATCTCCGTGAACACGCGGCCAAGCCCGCCAATATAAATCGGCTGTTGCTTCAATTTCCCCGTGCGCATGAGCAAAGCCAGCAACGCGAGCATTTCTTGCGTGCGGCCAAGCGCGAATGCTGGAATCAAAATGCAGCCTTTCTTGCGTTGCGCCTCGTGAATCGCCGCGACCAATCGCTCGATTTCCTTTTCGCGCGTGAAATCCTTCGGCACTTCGCGATTGCCGCGTGTCGTTTCCATGATTAAAACGTCGGCGCGCGCATCTTCAAATCGCGCGCTTTTTAAAATCGTCTGGTCGTGAAAACAAACGTCGCCGGTGTAAAATAATTTTTCCTTTTTGCCGCGAATCAAAATCCCCGCCGAACCGAGCGTGTGGCCGGCGTCGAAAAATTCCAGCGTGGGCGAAAAATGGTTTCCCGAGCGTGTTTTGTGGAACGCCGCCCATTCGATTTCGCGATTGTATTTGAAGCCCTGAAATTGCGGCATGATTTCGTCCACCTCGTCGTGCGAATAAAGCGGATACTCGCGGATGCCCAGTTCATCGCGTTGGCGCGTCATCACGTTCACGGAATTGTGCAGCACGCGCTCGGCGATGAAATAACTCAATTCCGTCATCAGCACGTGCGCGCGGGGAAATTTCCGGCACGCGACGGGCAGCGCGCCGACGTGATCGTGGTGGCAATGCGAAATGGCGATGGCGTCCACGTCCGTCGTTCCGGCTTTGTTGAACAGCGGCAAACCGTCGCGGCCTTCGCGTTTCGGGTGCATTCCCGCGTCGAGCAGGATGCGATGGTCGTCCATTTCAACGAACCAGCCGCTCGCGCCGATGTCCGTGTCGGGATTCAGGTTTGTGATTTTCACAGAAATCGTGACGTGCAAACAAAGCAACTTGCGCAGGCGACAGCAATCAAAATAGGCGCCCGGCCATTTTGAAAAACAGATTTCCCTTTCGCGCCAAAACCATTTAATTTGATTTGAGGGGCCCGTAGCTCAGCGGTTAGAGCAGGCGACTCATAATCGCTTGGTCCTCGGTTCAAATCCGAGCGGGCCCACCAGTTTGTCATTGCAGCGGATTGGTCGCGTTGCGTTCGTCCAATTGTCTTTCGAGATAAGTATCTTCCGGCGCCTCAAGCCATGCAGTCAACCAAATGTCGCCGAGCATTTGGCCGGCTTTCACGAGTTGATTTTCCAAAAACGGCAGACCGTCCATGCCTTTGCCGCTTTCGCCGGTCAATTGCCCGTTCTTTTCCATTTCGTAAAGCGGTTCGACAAATTTATTTTGCGCGACCAGATAAGCGACCACGTCCCGGAACAAACCGTTCGGCTGGCCGGCGTTGGCAATGCGCGTGGCCGGTTGAATTTTCGAGATGAGCGGCTCGATTTTGATTCCGCCGACTTTCCGGAAGTAGCCGCCGTCAATCCACGAGTGAAACGTCGTGCGCGTCGTGTAACCTTTGGGATCGTCCTTCGGGTCCCAGCCGTTGAAATACTTCGTCGTATGCAGCGGTTGCGAGCCGTCGCCGACAAAATGTCCCAGCACACCCATGACATAAACGATGTCCGCCTGCGCGTTGGCAATTTCCGTCGGCGTGCCGCCGTGCGTCTGAAACGCCTTGAGCACGCTGAAATCGGATTTCAATTTTTCGTAGTTTTCCGTGATGGCCCACGGCAGAAATCCGTCCAATTCGCGCGTGTGGTCGGCGTCTTTTTCGGAATCAATCGGTGG
>DASZXH010000022.1:0-6515 GCA_035545995.1 Verrucomicrobiia bacterium | reverse complement strand
ATCACTGGTTCCTATCGAAAACGCTTTCCCCGGCACCATCTGCATTGTTCCAAAACTCAAATTATCATCTGTCGTAGTCCCCGACTGCGTCCGTAAACTGTTTGCAGTGATCTTCGGCTGGGGCGGATTAAAGAATTCCGTCAACATCTGCAACCGGGTGTTCGCCGTGTCCATCCCGAAATCTTCCGGGGCTGGTGGCTGTTCTCTGATGATGATGTCCTGTTCAAATCCTGCTTTCGTGTAGGTATAACGCAAATCAGCATCTACCCCGACGAAGGCATTCGGATAAACCACCTGATTGTCTCCCACTACCTCGCCCAAACTGTTCGTCAGTTCCGCTATCAATACGGTGTTCGTTCCGTCATCATAACTTAATCCCAACGGACGGCTGTAAAGTTGCTTGCCATCCGGCGTTACTAATTCAATTTGGCCATCGTAGATGTCTCCGGGGAAATAGGCTTGATGCTGGCCATTCGTTGCTGCCGCTGTGCCATTGGGGAGAATATCAATGTGTTCACTCGATGCCACCCATTGACCGTTGACCAAATGATTCAGGCCAGACGCTAATTCGGTGTATTGATGGACATGGGGCATTGGTTGTCCATTCACGGTTTCATACGTCGTTCTCTGCCAGATCTGCGAATTGCCATCGCGTTGGGTGATTTGGTAATCAGTGTCCTGACTGGCTTGGGTCGCAGTGGAATTGGCGGTGGTGAGTTGGGCTTGGCTTGTCCACGTTAATAAACACAGTAAAACCCATAAAGAAATCGTTTTCATAAGTGAATAAAGCGGTAGCCGCAATGGAGGCTTCGTTTGGATATGAAACTGGCGTGGGCCTGAGAAACGCATCAGCCCGGTGGCAACACCCCAATGTTGCAGCACGGTGGTCATGAGACATCCCTTCCCCAATAAGCCTTACGTCGAGAAGATGGGCAAATTTATACTGTTTAACAGTTTAGCTTGTCAATCAATTTCAGCCGCTGCATCTAAAAAGTTATTCGCGAAGTTTATTTTCCGGTTCCTGATTTGAAACAAGGGGCGAAGCTTTGCCCGTGATTTCCAAAATCCGTTTTGCCACCGCCTCCGCTCATCTTGACGTTCATCGTGTCCTGCCAAATCACATCGTCCTTCTCCCGCGAATACAGAATGAGCGTAAAGCTTTCCGTCGTCGAAGCGCGGGAAAGACTGAACACGGCCAGATCGCTTTTCATGCTCGAACTGGACAGGAATAAAACCGCGTCGGCCTCCGTCTTGTCCGCCACCACCTTGAACACCTGCATCCGTTCCTTGTCCGTCATCTCCTCGACCGCCTGCGACAGCGCATTGCTCTGCAACGTTTGCAAAACCATCATAGGCGTGACCACCTTCAATGCATTGGAATTCAACAGTCCTTGGGTAAGCGCCACGTCTGAAACGATGCCCAGTTGTTGTGCCTGCTGTGGCCAGACGGCAATGCTCTGGACAACAGCAAGGGCATTGGTGTCTACAATCGTGGGGTTAGACTTCTGGCCACTCATTAAAAAGGCGGAGCAAGCGGCTAAACGGGAAGACCGGATTTCAGCACGTTGAAGCTAAAGATTCTTTTGGCTTTGCGGACAGAGACAGCATCATCGCCAGCTTGTTCCATTCTGCCATACCGGGCAACGCTCGGCCCCGTTCCCAACGACCAAGCCAATAACGGGGAATGCCGCTTTTCTTTGATAATTGCTCTTGGGTTAGGTTGGCTTTGCAACGGGCATTGCGAATTAAATCACCTTCGGTGACATTTGGCTTTTCATACTCCAATCCCTTTGTTTTATTGGATAAAACAGCGTGAATGGTGCGTTGTGTAAAAGTCCAATGCGCCAAACACCGCGCTGGAGCCAACGTGGCTTGCTCCATGCGTTTGCGGCGTGGCATTTTGATTATGATTATTTTTCATTGCATTTGTTTGGTTGCTGCCGAGCCACGCGGCTCAGCTTTGGAACGTTAGGCGGCTTTACACATTATTATACTTATGGCAAAGAGAATCATTCTTATCATAGTTTGGACAGCCGTATTCGTTTTCGGCAGCGCGTTCCTGCTTGGGATGGTGGCGGCGATTATTTTCGGTCGCCAGACTTCAGGTGGCGGCCAAATTGACAGGCACACGGCTGCTGTCATAGGGACGTTTTTTGCTTGGGTTCCACCGATTATCGGGCTGATTGGTTTGTTGCTCGGTATCTTCGGCAAGTTGCCGGGCACGCGCAGACGGTTGGAAGTCGCCGATAAACAATAAGTCGCCGCCTAACACCTAGATAAGCTGCAAATTTCAAAAATAAAAAACGGCGCGAACTTGCGCTCGCGCCGTTGTCCCAGTTCCTCCGCTGGTTAATTTATTTTTTCTTCGCCGCTTTTTTCGTCGGCACGGTGGCAATGGTTTGCAGAATGCGTCCGGCAATCTTGTAGGGGTCGCCCTGTGAATTCGGGCGGCGGTCTTCGAGATAGCCCCTGTAACCGTCGTTGACGAAACTGTGCGGCACGCGGACGGACGCTCCGCGATTCGCAATCCCGTAGTTGAACTTGTCAATGGATTGCGTCTCGTGCAGGCCGGTCAAACGCAGGTGATTGTCAGGGCCATAGACGGCGATGTGTTCATTCTTGTATTTGTCGAACGCGGCCATGAGCGCTTCAAAATAATCCTTGCCGCCGACTTCGCGCATGTGCGTCGTTGAAAAGTTGGTGTGCATTCCCGAGCCGTTCCAGTCCACGTCTTTGCCAAGCGGTTTGCAATGCCAGTTCACGTCCACTTCGTATTTTTCGCAGAGGCGCATCAAAATGTAGCGCGCGACCCACATCTGGTCGGCGGCGTTCTTGGAACCTTTGCCGAAAATCTGGAATTCCCACTGGCCTTTCGCCACTTCGGCGTTGATGCCTTCGTGATTGATGCCGGCGGCCAAACATAGCGTGAGGTGCGTGTCCACGATTTCGCGGGCGATGCTGCCGACGGAATCGTAGCCGACGCCGGTGTAATAGAGACCTTGCGGATAAGGAAAATTATTTGTGCCGCACGGGAAACCGAGCGGACGGCCATTTTTGTAAAGAAAATACTCCTGCTCGAAACCGAACCAGGCGCCGGGATCATCGGGAATGTTCGCGCGACCATTGCTCGGATGCGGCGTCTTTTTGTCCGGCATATAGACTTCGCACATGACGAGCGCGCAATTTTCACCGCGGGCGACATCGGGATAAACGGCGACAGGTTTGAGCATGCAATCGGAGCTTTTTCCTTCAGCCTGACGGGTTGAGCTGCCGTCAAAGCCCCACCAGGGAAGCTCTTCGAGTTTCGGGAAGCTCTTGAATTCTTTGATTTGTGTTTTGCCGCGGAGGTTGGCGACGGGTTCGTAGCCGTCGAGCCAGAGGTATTCGAGAATATATTTGGCCATGTGAATAATTGATTGGTTGTTTTATTGAAAACAAAAGCGGCCTCAACATTTTGGTTGAGACTGCGATGCGCGGTGTTTTAGCAGGGTGGATGCCACGCGGCAAGCGTTTTACAGACGCGATTTCAAAAATGCGTTTTCACCGCGTCAAATATGGATTTTCTGAAACCGCGAGTTATTCACATCAAAAAATTATCAGAAAATGACTGTTGAAATTTATCCGCGCTGGGCAAATTGTTCCGGTCATGCTGAAAGTGAAAGACACGCTGCGCTCGACCGTCAATTTGACGTTTGATGGCCGTGTCATCAAAGTTTATCACGGCCCGAAGGCGCAGGAACGCTTCGACAACGAGGTGCGCGTATTGCGCTACCTTGAAACGCGCGGCTGTAATTTCGTTCCCAAATTGCTTGAAGCCGATGAAAAAAATTTGCGCATTGTCACGACGAATTGCGGCAGCCGCGTGGAACACATTGACGGGCAGCGCGTGAAGGAATTGTTCGCCGAACTGGAAAATTTCGGCGTGCGTCACGACGATCCCGACCCGCGCAACGTGACTTACCGCCAATCGGACGGACGGTTTTGTTTGATTGATTTTGAATTTGCGACCATTCTCTCCGACCCAAAATCCAAAAAACATGAAGCCTAATCCGCCGCTCAGGAAACCGAAAATTCCCCTGCTGAAATGGTCCGGCTGGACGGACAAAGGCAAAATCCGCCCGAACAACGAAGATTCCTTTTTGGGATTGCGTTTTGACGCGCGGGAAGTGCAACGACTCGGCAAATTCGGCGAAGCGTCCACGGAAAAAATGGATTTCACGTTTGCCGTGAGCGACGGCATGGGCGGCGCGCGCGCCGGCGAATACGCCAGCCAGATTGCGGTGGACAAAATCACCGCCTTGTTACCGCGCTCGTTTCAACAAACCGCGAGCGGATTGCAGGTTGGTTTCGGTGACGTGCTGACGGAATTGTTCAGTCAGATTCATCGCGCGCTGGTTTATCTCGGCGAAAGTTACGAGGAATGTTCCGGCATGGAAGCAACGTTGAGTCTTTGCTGGTTCACGCCGGGCTGGATGTATTTCGCGCACATCGGCGACAGCCGGATTTATCATTTGCCGAAACGGAAAAAAGAAATCAAACAACTGACGCACGATGACACGCATGTCGGCTGGCTGTTTCGCAACGGCCAAATCAATGAACGCGAAGCGCGCACGCATCCGCGCCGCAATGTTTTGCAAAAGGCGCTCGGCGGCGGCAATCAATTTGTGGACCCGCAAATCGGCGCGGTCAATTATGAACGCGGCGATATTTTTCTGCTTTGCACGGATGGTTTGATTGACGGGCTTTACGATCATCAATTGGCGGATTTGTCGCGCGCGGATTCCGAAAATCCCGCGCAACAATTGGTGACGGCTTCCATCAACAATTCCGGGCGCGACAACGTGACGGCGCTGGTCGTCAAAGTCATTTGAAAACAAAAACGGCGGGCAACTTGCGTCGCCCGCCGCGCGATTTCCGGCTGATTCAATTTTAGCCGTGATAACCTTCTTCGCCGTGTTCGCTGATGTCGAGACCGGCCATTTCGACTTCCTCACTTGGACGCAGCCCCACCAAAACCTTGGTGATGTAAGCGGCAACAATTGTCCCGATCACCGAGAGCGCGATGGTCACGCCAACAGCTTTGAATTGTTCCACCACTTGCTTGGCGTGGTCGGCCACACCATTGAGTTGTTCCGGGATAGCCGGGTTCACCGCTACATCGCAAAGCAATCCAGTCATGATGGCCCCCACCGTTCCACCGATGGCGTGAACGCCGAAGGTGTCGAGCGCGTCGTCATAACCGAGCCAGCCTTTGACCTTGTAGCACATAAACCACGGAATCGTGCCGGCGGCAATGCCAATCCAAACTGCTCCAGTCGGATTAACCCAACCGCAAGCGGGCGTGATGACCACCAATCCCGCGACGGCACCTGAACTGAAACCGACGACCGTTGGTTTGCCTCTCGTAATCCATTCCCACATTGGCCAGACGAATGAGGCGATGGCTGTCGCCAGCGTCGTCGTCGTGAACGCATTCGCCGCCACGCCGTCAGCGCCCACTTCAGAGCCAGCGTTAAAACCATACCAACCGACCCACAGCATACTTGCGCCGATGAACGTCAGCACCACACTGTGCGGCGTGAAGTTTTCTTTGCCGAAGCCTTTGCGCTTGCCGAGGATCAGGGCGAGAACAATCGCCGACCAGCCGGACGACATATGCACCACCGTGCCGCCCGCGAAGTCAATGGCCTTGATTTTAGCGCCCGCCGCGTTTGCCGCGCCGCTCATAAATCCTGTCGTGCTCCAGACCATGTGCGCCAATGGGAAATAAACGAGAAACATCCACAAGGTGATGAAAATGAACACCGCGCTGAATTTCATGCGTTCAGCGATGGAACCGATGATCAACGCCGGCGTGATGATGGCGAAGGTCAATTGAAAACACGCAAACACGTCAATTGAAACCCACGGAGTGGAAGCACCACCGGGCGAACCGTTCACGTCTTTGAAAAAAGCGTAGGTTTTCAAATCACCCCAAAACGCTCCATGCGAACCCGTGCCCGGACCGAAAGCCATGCTGAATCCACAAATCCACCAGAGGATTGTGACTAATCCGGTAATCAGGAAACATTGCGCCAAAACCGACAGCACATTTTTCCTGCGAACAAGACCGCCGTAGAATAATGCCAGACCGGGCAGCGTCATAAATAGCACCAACGCTGTGGAAGTCATCATCCACGTGTTATGGCCGGGACCGGCTACATTCATGACCGGCGTATTTTGAGCAGTCATGTTACCGTTCGTATCTTTGAGCGACGCGCTGGGGTCAGAGTTGTTGATGTAAGCCTCCAAACCAGCCACGCGTTGTTCCAACGTCGGCGAGGGAAGATTGGTTGCCGTGTCCGCGCGCAGCGAAAAAGTTCCGAACGCGGCGTTGGCCATCAAAGCGAGAGTTAAAAATAATTTTTTCATGATTTTTTATTCAGATGGGTTCAAGGTTGGGAACGGTTTATACGGCGGATTCACCTTTTTCCTCGGTGCGAATGCGAACGGCTTCTTCCACCGTTGAAATGAAG
>DASZXH010000021.1:0-1927 GCA_035545995.1 Verrucomicrobiia bacterium | reverse complement strand
GGTCATGGTCTTGGCGGCGGCAACGATGAACGCGAGCAAACGCTCAATGCGTTGCTGGTGGAAATGGACGGTTTCGACACGCAGGAAGGAATCATCATCATCGCGGCGACGAATCGCCATGACGTGCTCGATCCCGCGCTGTTGCGTCCCGGACGTTTTGACCGTCAGGTCGTGGTGAATCTGCCGGACGTGCGCGGTCGCGAAGCGATTTTAAAAGTTCACGCCAAAAACGTGAAGCTCGAACCGAACGTGGATTTGTCCATCATCGCGCGCGGCACGCCGGGTTATTCCGGCGCGGAACTGGCGAATTTGTTGAACGAAGCGGCATTGCTCGCCGCGCGCTTGGGCAAAAAAGCCGTCGGTATGAGCGAATTGGAAGAGGCGCGCGACAAGGTTCGCTGGGGGCGTGAACGCCGCAGCATGGCGATGAGCGACGAAGAAAAACGCGCGACCGCATGGCACGAAGCCGGCCACGCGCTCGTCAATGTTTTGCTCAAGCACACGCATCCGTTGCACAAGGTCACGATTATTCCGCGCGGCCGTGCTCTCGGTGTGACCATGTCTTTGCCGAAGGAAGACATGCTGAACATGCGCAAGAAGCAGGCGATTGACACCATCATCATGACGATGGCCGGACGCATTGCCGAACAATTCGTGACCGACGACATTTCCAGTGGCGCGGCGATGGATATTCAACAAGCCACGCAGTTGGCGCGCGCGATGGTCATGCACTGGGGCATGAGCGATAGACTAGGCAACGTGCTTTACGGCGACAGTCAGGAATACGTTTTTCTTGGCCGCGACATGATGCGCACGAAAGATTACAGCGAGAAAACCGCGCAGGAAATTGACGATGAAGTCAAACGCATCATTGACGAAGCGCACCAGACGGCGGTTGATTTGATCAACTCCAACCGCGACAAACTGGAAATGATTGCCAATGGTTTGCTCGAATACGAAACGCTGGAAGGTTCGCAGGTTGATGAAATTGTCCGCACCGGAAAATTCACTCCACCGCCAACGACGCCTTCACAAACCGGCCCGATGATGGGCGCTCCGGCGGGGACGCCTTTGCCCGAAACGCCGCCGAAACCGGTTCCGCCCAAATTACCCGGAGGACTGGGCGCGCCTTCACCTGCGCCAGCTTAAGATTTACTGCGAACTGCCGGATTGAAGGACGATGCGAAAGCCGTAATCGTTTTTCTTTTCGCCCGGCTGCGCGTAATTGCGAAATTGAATGCGCAAACTTGGCTCAACCGCCGTGTCCCACGCGCCACCGCGTAAAACCTTATACATTTGAGGATTGTTTGAATCCAGACACCATTCCATCACATTCCCGCGCGTGTCATACAGACCAAGGCTGTTTGCTCCAAGACTGCCAACCGGCGCCGTGGATGAATGATGATTAGGCGGCAGGCTTGTCACCGCATCGCTCAAGGCCGCGTCAGCCACCAGTTTTTCCCATTGGTTTTCCGTCGGCAAGGAATACGCGTAACCGACCGGCAATTGTTTTCCCTTCGTTTCCTTCTCCGTAAGTTTTTTGCAAAAATCCATCGCGTCGTTCCAACTTACCGAGTCCACCGGATTTTGTCCGCCACTGAACGCGCTGGGATTGCTGCCGATCAATTTTTGATAGGCGTCCTGGGTCACTTCAAATTTCCCGACCCAGTAATCCGGTGAAATTTTTACCAGCACAACGCCGATGGTATTGGTGACGATATTATTGCTGGCCATCAAATCCTTGAGCGTCACCACTTCATTCGTATCGCTATCGTCTGAAGCGGTTGCGTCCGATTCCGTTTGCGCGTGATTTTTGAGCGGCCAAATGGCGATCAATGCCGCCGTGAAAAGAAGCGAAAATTTCATTTTCATAATCTTGCCCAAAATGAGCAAAAGGCGTGCCGCCTCAATGTTTCTCCAGATTCTT
>DASZXH010000020.1:0-9059 GCA_035545995.1 Verrucomicrobiia bacterium | reverse complement strand
GCGGTGACGACCAACGACGCCAAACTTGCCGAAAAAATCCGCGTGCTGCGCAATTACGGCTCGCAGAAAAAATATTTTAACGAAGTCAAAGGCTACAATTCTCGACTGGACGAACTGCAAGCCGCTTTTCTGCGCGTGAAGTTGAAAAAATTGGATGAGTGGAACGAACGTCGCCGCGTGGCCTCGGAAAATTATTTGAAGCATTTGTCCAGTGCGAATGATTTACAACTTCCCTTTGTGCCGGATTGGGCGCAGCCGGTCTGGCATTTGTTCGTTGTGCGGCATCCCAAACGTGATTTGCTGCAGCAAAAACTGATCGAAAAAGAAATTGGAACGTTGATTCATTATCCCGTGCCGCCGCATTTGTCCGGCGCTTACACAGATGATGAATGGAAACGCGGGAGTTTTCCAATTGCTGAAGAATTGGCCGAAACAGTTTTAAGTTTGCCGATGGGACCGCATTTGTCGCAGGAGCAGATGGATTGTGTCGTCCGCGAAACTAATCGTGCCGCCGAAATGGATTCAAAATGAATTTGATGGCTCGAATTTTGAATTTCAGTGCGCGGCAATCCATGCGATTGCGCGTGGCGTGGCATCGGCGAAAATTTATTTTTATCGAAAGGCCGCGGCACAAAAAAATTGAACTTGGAACGAACATTGTTTTTTTCGTGCCCGTCCGGGGCGGCGGCAAAGGCGTTTTGCGTGTAGGCAATGGAACCAAATTTGGATTTCCTATGACATTTCGATTGGGTAACGGCGAAATCCTGTTGCAGGCGCGCGAGCCGGACGCGGAAATCGTGATTGGAGAAAATAATTTGTTCAGCAACAACATCGCGCTTTGCGCCGTGCGCAACATTCAGATAGGCGACAATTGTTTGATTGGCGATTCTGTGTCCGTAGTGGACGCGGATTTTCACGAGATCAATCCCGCCACGCGCAATCGCAGCGTGGGAACGGTGAAGCCGGTGAAGATTGGAAACAATGTCTGGATTGGCAGCCGGACAATGATTCTGAAAGGCGTCACCATCGGCGACAATTCTGTCATCGGCGCGATGAGTTTGGTGACCGGGGAAATTCCAGCAAATTGCGTCGCTGCTGGAGTTCCGGCCAAAGTGATTCGCAAAATTGAGCAGCAATGAGCCACGGTCAAATACTGAAATCTTCGGCCATCATCGGCGGCTCGTCGTTGGTCAACGCCGGGCTTGGAATCATCCGAACGAAAGTGATGGCCATTTTGTTGGGGCCGGCCGGTTTCGGTTTGCTGGGTGTATATGGCTCAATCTCCGACTTGACCCGCACGGTGGCCGGATTGGGAATCAACAGCAGCGGCGTGCGGCAGATTGCCGAAGCGGTGGGCAGCGGTGATGCTCAACGCATCGCGCGGACGATAACCACTTTGCGGCGCGTGGCGTTTTATTCCGGCGCGTTGGGCGCATTGTTGTTGCTGGCCTTCAGCAAGCCGGTGTCATGGCTCACGTTCAAGGATGCTCAACACACCGGCTCGGTGGCTTTGCTCGCGCTGGCGGTTTTTTTCGGCGACGTTTCCGCGGGGCAATCCGCTTTGGTGCAAGGAATGCGGCGGATTTCAGATTTGGCGCGGATGAGCATCTGGGGTGCGCTTTACGGAACAATTTTCAGCGTCGTGATTGTTTATTTTTTCGGCGAGCGCGGCGTTGCGCCGTCGCTCGTGTGCGTGGCCGCGATGGGCATTCTCACGTCGTGGTGGTATGCACGCAAAATCAAAGTGGAATCGGTCGCGTTAACCGTGCGTCAAATCATGGATGAAGCGTCCGAACTTGTGAAGTTGGGAGTGGTTTTCATGGCCAGCGGATTTATGACGATGGGCTCGGCATATCTGGTGCGTATCATTTTGCTGCACAAAATTGACCTTGAAGCCGTCGGCTTTTATCAGGCGGCATGGGTGCTGGGCGGATTTTACATCGGATACATCGTTCAGGCGATGGGTGCGGATTTCTATCCGCGTCTGGCCGGCGCGGCAAACGACAATGCGGAATCCAATCGTCTGGTGAACGAACAAATCGAAACGGGTTTGCTTCTGGCGGCGCCGGGCGCGATGGCCACGCTGACGTTCGCGCCGCTGGTCATGCAATTGTTTTATTCGGACAAATTTGGTCCGTCGGTTGAAGTTTTTCGCTGGATTTGTCTGGGAATGATGATTCGCGTGGCCAGTTGGCCGGTTGGATTCGTCCTTGTCGCGCGGGGCAAACGCGGACTTTTCTTCTGGGCTGAATTGTTGAGCAATCTGATCTCCGTCATTTTTGCGTGGGTGGGCGTGCAAATGTTTGGTTTGAACGGCGCGGGCATCGCGTTTTTCGGTTTATATGTGCTCAATGCCGTCGGCGTTTATTGGATTGTCCGCCGCCTGACCGGATTTCGCTGGTCGGCGGCGAACCGGCGACTGGGATTTCTGTTTGCGCCTTTGACGGCCGCCGTTTTTGTCGGCCACTACGTCTTTTCCGATTTGATGTCCGCGATTTTTGGCGGCGCAATCACGTTGCTCGTTGGAATTTATTCGGTCAAAGTTTTGTGCACTCTGATTCCGCTGGAACGGTTGTCGAAACCGGCGCGGAAAATCATTTTGTTTCTTCGGTTGGCGACGCCGAACAACAACCATAAAGTCGCTGATTCCTCAAATCCTTGAAATCCATGAAAATAGCAATCGTCGGTTTAGGTTATGTCGGACTTCCGTTGTCGCTTCAATTCGCGCGTTCGGGAGTGACGGTTTTGGGTTTGGACATTGACCCGCAAAAGGTCGAATCGCTCAACGGCGGACGGAGTTACATCAAACATATCACGTCCGAAGCCATCGCCGAAACGGTCAAGGCCGGAAAGTTTTTTGCTTCTGCCGACTTCAGCCGCGTCAAGGAAATGGAAGCGGTGATTATTTGCGTGCCGACGCCGCTAAATAAAAATCGCGAACCGGATATTTCGTTCATCATCGAAACCGGCAAAGCCATCGCGCCGCATTTGTCGAAAGGAACGCTCGTGGTTTTAGAATCCACAACGTATCCGGGCACAACGGACGAAGATTTGCGCGCGGTGCTTGAGGCCGGCTCGAAGATGAAAGCCGGAACGGATTTTCATCTGGCGTTTTCGCCGGAACGCGAAGACCCCGGCAACGCGCAGAGCAAAGTGGAAATCATTCCCAAAGTCATCGGCGGTTTGACACCGGCCTGTCTTGAGCGCGCCAAAGCGCTTTATGGCACCGCGCTCAAAACGCTCGTGCCGGTTTCATCCTGCCGCGCGGCGGAGGCGACCAAATTGCTCGAAAACATTTTTCGCAGCGTGAATATCGCGCTCGTCAACGAATTGAAACTGGTTTATGGCGCGATGGACATTGACGTTTGGGAAGTGATCAACGCGGCCAAAACAAAACCGTTCGGTTTTATGGCTTTTTATCCCGGACCGGGTTTGGGCGGTCATTGCATTCCGATTGATCCATTTTATCTGACATGGAAGGCGCGCGAGTTTGGACAGAACACGCGGTTCATCGAGCTGGCCGGCGAAATCAACACGGCCATGCCGCAACATGTCATCCACCGCACGGCGGAAGCATTGAACACGTTGAAGAAACCGATGAACGGTAGCCGCATTTTGGTTTTGGGTTTGGCTTACAAACCGAATGTGGACGACGACCGTGAATCGCCAAGTTACGTTCTGCTGGATTTGCTCAAAGCGCGTGGCGCAGAAGTCGCGTATTACGATCCTTATGTGCCGGTGATTCGCGTGACACGCGAGCATCCGCATTGGGCGGGCACGCGTTCCATTGATTGGAATCGTGAAACGATTCAGAGTTTTGACGCGGTTATCATCGCGACCAATCATCAAGCGGTTAATTATCAGGAATTGGCGGATTGGGCGACGTGCATCGTGGACACGCGCAACGCCACGGCGGGCGTGAAAACGAAGCCAGGTCGGATTTGGAAGGCGTAATTTTGCAAGTTCGGTTGGAAGCAAGGCGTGGTTGATATGATTCTGCTGTTGGGAGCCAGCGGTTACATGGGGCAGGCATTCGCAACGGAGTTGCGCCGCCGGAGGTATAGTTTCATTCCGCTCACACGCAAGGCAATTGAGTATTCGGACTTTGCGATTTTGTTCGATTATATCCGAAAGATTAAACCGGAATTTGTCATTAACGCGGCGGGTTATCCGGGACATCCCAACGTGGATGCGTGTGAACCGGCGCGCGAAGAAACGCTTTACGCCAACACGCTTTTGCCTCAAACCATTGCGCGGGCTTGCATGATGGTCGGCGTGCCGTGGGGACATATTTCGTCAGCCTGCATTTATCGCGGCGCGAAACTGGCGTCGGGCAACGGCAATGGCAAACCGCAAATCGTGGAGGGCGCGGCGTTGCGAAAATTGTTCGCCGAAAATCCCGAAGAATTACGCGGCTATTCGGAGTGGGATGAACCCAATTTTTCATTCCGGCACGGGCCATGCAATTTTTACAGCGGCACCAAGGCGCTCGCCGAAGAATCCATCCGCGGTCTCGGCGAAGGTTACATCTGGCGTCCGGGAATGCCGTTCAACGAGCGGGGCGAGCCGAGAAATTTCCTTTGGCGCATCCAGCACTACGCCAAAGTTTATGACGGCGTGAACTCGCTTTCGTATCTGGATGATTTTGTGCGCGCCTGTCTCGATCTCTGGGAAAAACGCGCACCTTTCGGCATCTACAACCTGACTAATCCGGGCGCCGTTTCCACGCGGCAGGTTGTCGGCATGATTCAACGGACGCTGCGCCCGAACCGGAATTTTGAATTCTGGGAGAGCGACGAGGCGTTTTATCGCCATGGAGCCAGAGCGCCACGCTCCAATTGCATCGTTGATGTCTCAAAATTGCTGGCCACCGGAGTCAGGATGCGTCCGGTCGAGGAAGCGTTGGAAAATTCCCTGCGCAACTGGAGTCCGGCGACTGCGGTTGCAGAGTTGGCGCATCTTTAAGAAAATTTTCGGTTAAGCCACAACTCAAAACCACCGGCCATGCTTGTGAAAAAGAAAATCAAAAAGGGTAAAAATACCTCGAACCATCGAAATCTGACAATTTATGCCGGCGCGCTTTCGCTTTTGATGCTGCCCCGGCTGGCGGGCGCGCAAAGTGTATTGTCGCCGCTGCCAGCTTATTCCACCACGCCCGCCGCGTTACAGGCGGCACAAAATGATGAAATGGATGTCTTCGCCACCCCGCCGTCCACGGAAGCTCAACCGTTGAAATGGGGGCCGGTGACGTTGCGCCCGCACGTGAATTATCAATTTTCCTACGCCGACGGAATCCTGGCCAATCCCGGACAACCGGTTTCGACGACCATTCAACAAATCGCGCCCGGCGTCTTGATGGACATCGGCGACCATTGGACTTTGGATTACACACCGTCTTGGAATCTTTATTCCAGCGATCAATTGAGTGATTCCTTCAACCAATCCGCCAGCCTGAACTGGGGCGGCGCCTACAATGATTGGGTGTTGAGCGCCTCACAAAGTTATGTCTCGTCGTCTTCCACGACGGTTGAGACCGGCACGCAAACTAAACAGGAAAATTATCTGACCTCCGTCACGGCGGATTACACCATCAACAGCAAACTGTCGCTGGATTTGTCCGCCGCGCAAAATTTCAATTTCGCCGATCAATTTACCGACACGCGCGAATGGTCAACGCTCGACTGGTTGAATTACCAGTTCTGGCCGCGTCTCAATGTGGCGTTGGGCATTGAACTGGGTTACGACGACGTGGAAAACAGCCCCGACATGTTGTTTGAGCAATACCAAGCCCGCGTTCAATGGCGCGCGACCGACAAGATCAGTTTTCAATTGCACGGCGGTTTGGAAGACCGCCAATTTTTTGGCAGTGATGAAAATGATCTGGTGACGCCGGTGTATGACGGCACGATTCAATATCAACCGTTCTCGGTGACCAAACTTTCGGTGAGCGCGCAACGGAACGTCAGTTTCTCATTCTTTCAGGGGCAAGCCACGGAAAACACCAGTTTTACCGGCGATTGGAATCAGCGATTGCTGGGAAAATTTTTTATGAATTTGAACGGCGGTTATGAAATCACCAAATACACGGCTTCTGCCGCCACCGTCATCGCCGACCGCGAAGACCATTACTCGTTCGTCAATGTGCAGATCAACACCACCTTCTTGAAACGCGGAACCGTCGCCGCTTTTTACCAATACGCCCACGATGATTCCTCCAGCGCCGGCTTCGGCTTCAACAGCCGCGAAGTCGGGTTTCAGATCGGTTACGCCTACTGAAAAATTTCCGGCGCGCTTAAAACCAGTTGAATTTCTCCGGCACGTAAATGATGTCGTCCGGTTTCAAGTTGAAGGGCTGGCTGGCGCCGCCTTCCATCGCGGTTTTCAGGTTCAAAATATATTTCTTCGTGCCGTTGTTTTCCTGCCGGACGACGGTTACATCCTTCAGATCGGCTTTGGTGTAATCAAAGCCGCCCGCTTCCATGATCGCCTCCAACGCCGTCAACGAGCGATTTGAAGAAATTTTCCCCGGACGCAACACCGCGCCGGTGATATAAATCGTGAACGTGGAGCTGACCACTTCCACCATGACTTGCTTGGAAACAAGTTGATTGGAATACGAATCCAGCAATTGATTTTGTAATTCCAACGGCGTCAATCCTTCCGCCTTTACTTCGCCAATCAGCGGCAAGCTAATCTTGCCGTCCCGCCGGATGGTTGTGGTCGTGTCCAGATTGGCCGAGCCGGGAAAAGAAATCTTCAAAACATCGCCTTCACGCAACGTGATTGGCTCGGCGGTGTCCGCGGCTTTGACCGCCGGCTGCTTGACCGGATTGGCTCCGGTAAATTGATCGCCAGTCTGACAACCGGCAACCATTATTGATAACGCAATTCCCGCCGACAATTTTGCCAGTCGTTGGCCGAAAATTTTCTTGAAGCCGATGATTTTCATGTTAAATCCGCTTGTTCGATTTAGCCACTGCCCTTCAGTGTCGTAAATGTTTTCCGAATGGCAAGACGGAAAATCCCGCTGTTAAATCCGAAGTGGAATTCACTTCTGCGTGTCATTGTCCGGCGTCAAGGCGAACAACGGCGTCAAACGCCGGTTTTGGCTGCCAGTTTCCGTCGAACAGCAACGGCTTGCCGTTTTTGCGCCACGAATCGGCGTCGGTCAATCCCCAAAGCGTGACAAGTTTGATGGCGTCGCGATGTTTGAGAAATTGCGTGAAAAGATTGCTGTATTGTTTGGTCAATTGTTGTTGGGCCGAAGTGTCGGGCCCGGTCAAACCGGAATTTGCCTGCGCATTTTGCGTGATGTCGGCACTTTGACTTCGCTGGCCGCCTTGCGCCGCATTGACATCCAGTTCGGTGATATGAATGGGCAATCCCAATTTGCCGACTTCGGTGAGAAAACTGTCTTCTAATTCAGGACTCGGCCACGTCAAATTCGCGTGCGTCTGCGAACCGATGGCCATGACCGGCACGTTTTGTGATTGCAGATATTTAATGAGTTTGATTAACCGTGCGCGCTTGACCGGATTTTCGATGGAATAATCATTGTAACGCAGAATGGCGTCCGGATCGGCTTCGTGCGCGTATTCAAACGCCTTCACGATAAAATCCATGCCGAGGATGCGAACCCACGGCGAATTCCGGCGCAGTAGATTCGTGTCGTTGGGATTGTTGCTGTCGTTCAACGCCTCGTTCACCACGTCCCAGATTTTGATGCGGCCTTTGTAATGGCCGACGACAGTTTCAATATGGTCGCGCATCCGTTGCAACAGCAAAGCGCGGTCGGCGGCATTCGTGCCCAACGGTTTGCCGTTTTCATCCTCAAAAACCCAGCGCGGCGTCTGGTTGTGCCAGACCAGCGTGTGTCCGACGATGAGCATGTGGTGCGCCTCCCCAAACGCAACATAAGCGTCGCCCGGTCCGAAATCATAGCCGTTCGTTCCCGGACGCGGCTGCACCGCCTCCCATTTCAAAACATTTTCCGGTGAAATGGCATTGAACTGCGCCGCGATGAGCGCCGCGCCGTTGGTATCTTTGTAAGTGAATTGATTTTGATTGACCGCCACGCCGACCATGAAATCTTTTTTGAAAGCGTCCTTCAAAGTCGTTTGGGCGTTTGCATTTGCGGCAAGGACGGCGGCCATTGAAAATAACGCAAAACTGGATTGAATTTTCATTTTTTGTGGTGATGTTTTTAATTTTTTAATCATGCGGTCGCGAATTTTTTCCGGCGTTCGGCCAGTTCATCGGCCATTTGAATCGTCACGCGCTTGTTCAACTGATAACTCGCCAGCAACACCGTGCAAATGGCAAAAAGGATGCCGACCACGATGCCGCTGCACACGCGATAACCGACAATCGCATTTGCGTCATCCGGCAATTTTGTGTCGTAATGGAAAAAGCCGACCATAATCCAAAGAAATGAAGCCGAGCCAAGCGCAAGGCCGGCTTTTAAGGCAAAACCAATCGTGGCGAAAACCATTCCGGTGAAACGCCGTCCGGTTTTCCATTCGGAGAAATCTGCGACATCCGCAAAAATCGCCCACGTGAGAGGAATCGTCGGCGCATAAACGATGGAAACAAATACGGTAATCAGGATCATGCCCCAGACATTTGTCGGCGACAAAAGATAAAATGACAAGGAACCGATGGTCGCGAACGCAAATCCGGTCGCGGCAACGGCTTTTTTTCCGAATATTTTGGCCAGCGACGGCGAAAGCAAAATCACGACGATTGTGATTCCCGTTCCGAGCATGTTGATGATGCTGTTGAAAACGTCGGCGACATTGGAATTGGCCAGATTCGCCGGGTCGGCGTGGACGATGTAGCCGAGCCATTTGTCCATGATGCCGGTGGGAACTTCGCCGGCGGCGAGCGGCGGCGCGATCAGACCGAGTCTTTGCAGGAAATCAAACATTGCCGTTTTATCGGCGTAATGGTGATAATAATTGTAAAGTGCGCCGCCGCGAAACGAGAGAATGGCGAAATGCACCAGCGTCCAGCACCACATCACTTTCCACGGATTGTTTTTGAGCAAGTCGGCAAAATCC
>DASZXH010000019.1:0-8024 GCA_035545995.1 Verrucomicrobiia bacterium | reverse complement strand
GCGCGCGATGAGCAATTGCCGCAGCTTGGTGATGATGATGGTCCAACTGAACAGCGAAAGCAGCAACAGCGTGATGACCGTGTAAAAACCTTCCCACGTGGCGTTGTGCAAAGCATACATCGCCGCGTTCGCTCCAAATATAGGGTGAATATTAAACATGATCATGATTTGTCTTATTCCAGCTTAAAAATTTAACAATCGGCCAAAGTTTATAATAATCGCCTGTGTTATCAGGTTACAAATAAGTGAAAATGCGACGACGAATTGCCCGCCAAAATTCAATCTAATGTCACACTCGTTTGGCAGGTGCATTTTGTTTTCGCCATTCGGCGGGCGTCACGCCAAATCGCTTTTTGAACATCGCGCTGAATAAACCGAGATGCCGGTAACCGCTCACATAAGCCACGTTGATGATTTTGGTGTTGGAATCCACCAACAAATGCCGCGCGCGCTGCAGCCGCATTTCCATCTGCCGCGAACGCAACGACACGCCAAACTCCTCGCGAAACAACCGGCTGAAATGACGTTCGCTGCAATTCAATCGTCCGGCGAGTTGTTTTAACGAGCTTTCGGACAGTTCAACTTCCAGCATCCGGCCTGTCATTTGACGAAAACGTTCACGCAGTTTATTTGTGTTCGCGATGGCAGCGGATGATTCATTCAACAAATGCGCGACCGCACTCACCCAAATTTGGAGCAACGCGCAGCGCATTCCCAGTTTGTCGCTGCGCGATTGGTTGGCGATGTGTGCAAGCTTCTGTCCCAAAGGTTCGCTGGCTGTGAAAAAGAAAGTTTTGGGTGCTGGCCGCGGAACCGTCGCCCCCAAACGATGCCACTCCGCCACAGACAATAATCCGCCAAGCAATTGTGGTTGTATGATGAACCATTCTATTTTCAACATCCCCAATTGGCTCGCGCGTAACAACGCGGAAAAACCATTCGCCAAAACGAAACCTTCCCCAACATTTAGAACACGCGCGCCTTCTTTCTGCATCCAATAGCCTGTTCCCTCAACGACACGGGCAATCATCCAGCCTTCACCATGAAGCGCCCATTCGCTTGAAGGCCGCAAGCTAATCTCTTGGAGAATTAAGTGTCTTTCAGCCACCATGAACGAATACAAAATAGAAGCACCCTATGACCGTTGTGTATCAGGTTTGGAACAATTTTGTGACGATAGACTATAAGAATAAGAAGAACGCCACGCTTGAGCATTATGCGCAACAAGGATTGAACTCTACACGCCAACCAAAGCACCAGCAGTGCCAATGAAAATTGAACGCCGAAACAGCTTCTCGATTACGAACCCTTCTTGAGCGAAGGAAAGCTTGCCTACATCAAACTCAACATCCAAACACCTTGCTCGCCTCGTGGCGCTGTCCCGGTTAACTCGGTGGGTGACGGCGAATACATACGCAGAAGTCTCTTTGTTCTCCCTGCGGAGTGCATTGGCCAAACTTTCATGTCCCTCCACAAAAAATAACGCACAAATAGACGCACAAACTTTAGCCTAAAACGGTCTTTTGCCGTCACTGCCTGTCATGGTTATTAAGAGGTCTGAAAGTGATAAAAACCCTGTGAATACAACAAGGAAGTCGCTATCTGACACCCTTTGTCATACGGTGTCAAAAACTGAAGAGTGGTGCCCACGACAGGACTTGAACCTGTATGATGTTACTCACTAGAACCTGAATCTAGCGCGTCTGCCAATTCCGCCACGTGGGCAAATTTCGACGCTATCATAAACGAGAACGCCGTTAAGTCCAATCGGAAATCGTCGCGCGGCGAACCGCATCAACGGAGTTTCACCCATTTGCCGGTCTTGGCGGATTCTTCGACGGCAGCGAGCACTTGCTGATTTTTCAAGCCGTCTTCAAATGTCGGCTGCACTGGCTTGCCATCGGCGCACGCGTTCACAAAATCGGCGACGGTATGAACGAAGGTATGCTCGTAGCCGATGATATGACCAGGTGGCCACCAATTTGAGACGTAAGGCTGAATGTTGTCGCGCTGCGTCACGAGAATATCGCGGAAACCCTGCCGGTCTTTCGGGTCGTCCGCGTTGTAAAATTTCAAACGGTTCATGTCCTCGAAATCAAAATACAACGAGCCTTTGCTGCCGTTGATTTCGATGGCGATGTGATTTTTCCGTCCGGTCGCATAGCGCGTCGCTTCGAGATTGGCGAGCGCTCCGTTTTCCATTTTGCCGAAAAATATCGAGGAATCCGCTACGTCCACTTTCGCCATTTTGCGCGCGCCTTTGGCCAACGCGCTGGCCAATGGACGTTCGGGCACAAAGGTATTTGTCAGGCCGCAGACTTCCTTGAATTCACCGACGAGATAACGCCCTAAATCAATGATGTGCGAACCGATGTCAAAATGAACACCACCGCCGCTGGTCGCTTTTTGCAATCGCCAGTCCACGGGAAATTCTGGGTCGGCCAGCCGGTCTTGCGCGTAACGTGCGTGAAAATGAAAAATCCGTCCGAGCGCGCCTTCGGAAATGATTCTTTTCGCCAGCGCAATTGCCGGAATGCGCCGGTAATTGTGGCAGATCATGTGGACGATTTTCACCTTTTGCGCGGCGGCGAGCATTTGCTCGGCTTGTTTGACGTTCAGCGCAAAAACTTTTTCACACAAAATATGTTTGCCGTTTTTTGCGGCGGCCATCACCATTTCCGCGTGCAGATGTGGCGGCGTGCAGATGTCCACGATGTCAATCAACGGCGACTCGACAACTTCGCGCCAATCGGTTGCGGCGTGTTGCCAGCCAAGTTGCGCGCGAGCCGCTTGCACACCGGCGGTTTCACGTCCGCAAATCGTGTGCATCTCGATGTTGGCCTTGAGAGGGAAGAAGCGCGGCGCCTGCCGCCATGCGTTCGAATGTGCCCGACCCATGAAACGGTAGCCGATCAGCCCGACGCGAAAAGTTCTCGCCATAAAAGTTGGGGTTGAACTGAATTCGCGTGTCTTTATAGTGAGGCGCGACAACCAAGTCAATCAAATGCCTTTCACAACCGAAGAAATCGCAAAACTCCTTGGTGGCGAAGTAGTTGGTGATGATAAACTCGTCCTCAAAGGCTTCGCACCCGCCGAAAACGCACAGGTCGGCGACCTCACTTTTGCCGAAAATGAAGTATTTTTTGAACGCGCGGAAAAAAGCGCCGCCGCCGCCATCATCGCCGACAAACGATTTTCTTCGACAAAAAAAACTTTGATTCATGTCACGAACGCGCGCATCGCCTTCGCCAAAGCAGTCGCGTTGTTTTTTCCTGACAAAAAATACGAAGCCGGAACGCATCCCACCGCCGTCATCGCTAAATCCGCGCAAATTGATTCCAGCGCGCATGTCGGGCCGCATTGCGTCATCGGCGAGCGCGTGAAAATTGGCGAGCGTTCCGTTTTGCAGGCGGGAAATGTTGTCGGCGACGATTCCAAACTTGGCGACGACGTGAATCTGTTTCCGAACGTCACAATCTATCCGCGCGCCGAAATTGGACATCGTGTCCGCATTCACGCCGGAACCGTGATCGGTTCGGATGGTTTTGGTTACGTTCAGGACGGCGGCGTTCACCGCAAAGTGCCGCAAATCGGCAACGTCGTCATCGGTGATGACGTGGAAATCGGTGCGAATGTGACGATTGATCGCGGGGCGCTCGGTTCCACCATCATCGGCAAGGGCGCGAAGATTGATAATCTGGTGCAAATCGCGCACAACGTCGAAATCGGCGAAGGTTCGTTACTAATTGCGCAAGTTGGTGTCGCTGGCAGCACCAAACTTGGGAAATATGTCGTGCTCGCCGGGCAAGTCGGCATCGCCGGCCATTTGAAAATCGGAAACCAAGCTACGGTCGCCGCGCAATCCGGAGTGATGCATAATATTCCCGACGGCGAAAAGTGGTTTGGCTATCCCGCGCAACCTGACAAAGAAATAAAACGCCAAATGATCGCCATTAGACGTTTGCCTGAATTATTGAAAAAAATCGCCGCGTGGGAAAAGAAATTGGGTAGCGGTGAAAAATGAATAACGAAAAATTTGAATAGAAGTTAGTGAAGCAAAGAAACTTTGACTTCGTTCACTTTGTTTTTTTCTGTTTCAGCCTTCCAACTGCGCCAATTCGGTTCCGGCCTTTTCCCATTCAACATTTGCTTCGGCCAATCTATCATGAACGTTCATCAATTCGCGATTGATCTGCATCGCCTTGCCGCCTGAATAAGTTTCCGGTTTTTCTAATTCCGTCGTCAGCTCTTTTTCTTTCGCTTCCAATTCGGCGATTTCTTTTTCCAGCGCGGAAATTCTTTTTTGGATTTCCTTCTTTTTGTTCGAACGCGCCTGACGCTGTTCCGCTTCCAACCGCTTTTGTTCCTTGCGATCAATCTGCGGTGTGGAAATTTTTTGTGCCGGCGAATTTGAATTACTGAAACTCGAACTCGTCAGCGCCACGCGCGCGGACTGTGAAGTCTTGTCCAAATAATATTGGTAGCCACCGGGAAAATGCCGCAACTGCCCGGCCTCGACGCGCACGACGTGATTGGACAACTGCCGGATGAAATGCACGTCATGGCTGATGAAAACCAGCGTGCCCTCGAACTGCTTCAACGCCTCAATGAGCGCGTCCACGCTGTTCATGTCCAAGTGCGTCGTCGGCTCGTCCATCAACAAAAGATTCGGTGGATCGAGCAATAGTTTGACCAGCGCGAGCCGCGATTTCTCGCCGCCACTCAAAACACTCACGGGTTTGTAAATGTCATCGCCGCGAAAAAGAAAACTGCCGAGAATGTTGCGGATGAATTGTTCCGTGATGCGTTGCGGTGTGTCGCTCGCTTCCTGCCAGACCGTGTGCTGCGGATTCAGCGACTGCGCGCGGTGCTGTGCAAAATAACCGCACTTCACATTGTGGCCGAGTTTGCGTTCGCCGGATTGCGACGTCAAAACTTCCGCGAGCAATTTCAATAACGTTGATTTTCCCGCGCCGTTGGGGCCGACCAAAACCGTTCGCTGGCCGCGCTCGGCTTCAAAATTCAGATTTTCGTAAATCCATTTTGTGATTAAATTCCCCTCACTCGGCCTGTCGGCCACCCTCTCCCCGTTTGGCGGGGAGAGGGACGGGGTGAGGGGTTTTGATACATAACCAAACTTCACCTTCTCCAGCGTGATGACGCGCTGGCCGCTACGCGGTGGCTGCGGAAATTTGAAGCCGACCACTGGCCCGCCGCTCGTCGGCGCTTCGACCATTTCTTCCTTCAGCCGCTCGATCTGTTTCAATTTCGATTGCGCCTGCGCGGCCATCGTGTTTTTTGCGCGAAAACGGTCAACAAATGTTTGCAACTGGTCAATCTTACGCTGTTGCGCTTTTGCTGTCGCAACCATGTTTGCCTCGGTCGCGACACGTTGCTCCAAATAGGAATCGTAGTTTCCTGTGTAACGCAGGATGCGCGCGGCGCGTAGCTCGGCGATATGCGTGCAAAGCTGGTTCAAAAATTCGCGGTCGTGCGAGATGAGCAGAATCGCGCCGGGATAATGTTTGAGATAATCCTGAAACCACAGCAACGTTTCGAGATCGAGATGATTCGTCGGCTCGTCGAGCAACAGCAAGTCCGGCTCGTCCACGAGCAATCGTGCGAGATGCGCGCGCATCACCCAGCCGCCGGAAAGTTCTCGCGCCGGGCGATTGTGATCGGACAATTTGAAACCGAGCTGGTCGAGAATCTGTTTCGCCTTTGCGATAAACTGGCCGTCGTGCTCGTGTTCGTGCGGCACGGCGATTTCCAAAACCGTCTCACCGCCGACGGCTTCGGCCTCTTGCGGCAGATAACCGACGCGCGTGCCGCGCATGAACGAAACTTCGCCCGCATCCGATTCCTCTTTGCCGAGAATGATTTTGAGCAATGTGCTTTTGCCCGCGCCGTTCGGCCCGGTGATGGCGATGCGTTCGCCGGATTGAATCGTGAACGACACGTCGTCAAACAATTCGCGTCCGCCAAAAGTTTTTGAGAGTCCTGCAACAGTCAACATTCGTCCGATTAAGATTCAGGATTTGATTGCGGAAAATCAATGCGCGAATTCAACGGCGGAATGGATTGCCACAGAGACACAGAAGTCACTGAGAAACGTTTTGATTGATTTTTCCTCTGTGCGCTCGGTGACTCTGTGGCGAAAATCATTTTGGCTTCAATTGCGGAAACAAAATCACGTCGCGGATGCTTTCCTGACCGAGCAGCATCATGCAAAGCCGGTCAATGCCGATGCCAATACCGCCAGCGGGCGGCATTCCGTGTTCCAGCGCGACGAGAAAATCTTCGTCCAATTTCTGCTGCTCGCCGCCGGCTTGATGTTCGAGGCGCTCGCGCTGCTCAATCGGGTCGTTTTGCTCGGTGTAGCCGGGAGAAATTTCCTGTCCGTTGATGCAGCACTCGAAAACTTCGACGGTCGTCGGGTCGTCGGGCGAAAGTTTGGCGAGCGGCACAAGTTCCTTCGGCAAATGCGTGACGAACGTTGGCTGAATCAGCGTCGGCTCGATCAATTTCTCGAACACCGCACCGGTGACTTCAAAGTCGGCATAATCTTTTGTAATTTCCGCGCCGAGGTCGTGTGCGCGTTGTCGTCGAACTTCCGGCGAAACGTCAAACCAATCGGCTCCAGCCTTTTCGCGGATTAAATCTTTGTATTTCGCACGTTTCCAATTCGGCGTGAGGTCAATCGTTTTTACAATTTTTCCTTCGGCATCTTTCGTTTCAATTTTCAACGTCCCCAAAACTTTTTGCGCGACGTGGCAAATCATTTCTTCGACGAGCTTCATCATCGTCTCGTAATCGCCGAACGCCTGATACGCTTCGAGCATCGTGAATTCGGGATTGTGTTTGCGCGAGAGGCCTTCGTTGCGGAAGTTGCGGCCAATCTCGAATACTTTGTCCACGCCGCCGACGAGCAGGCGCTTGAGATACAGCTCCAGCGCGATGCGCAGATAAAAATCGCAGCCGAGCGCGTTGTGATGCGTCTTGAACGGTTGCGCCGCCGCGCCGCCGGGAATCGCCTGCATCATCGGTGTCTCGACTTCGACGTAGCCGTGCGCGTGCAGAAAATTTCTTATCTCGGCAATAATTTGACTGCGCTTGAGAAAAATGTCCTTCACGTCGGAATTCGCCATCAAATCGAGATAGCGCTGGCGGTAGCGAATTTCGGTGTCGGCGAGGCCGTGCCATTTTTCCGGCGGCGGGCGAAGGGCTTTCGCTAAAATTACAAAAGGTGGAACAGAAGATAACGAAGGCAACGAAGATTCTTTGTTTTCTTTGTTGGCTTCTGTTTCTGAAGACAGGTTGGAAGCTTGTCCTGCGGATTCAGATTTCGCGCCGAGTTTAATTGAAATTTCTCCCGTCTTCGTCGTGAAAAGCGTTCCGCGAATGCCGACGAAATCACCCAAATCCAAATGCGTGAAAATATTCCACAATTCATCGCCCAAAATGTTTTTCTGCGCATAGACTTGAATTCGTCCGGATTGGTCGCGCACGTCAATGAACTGGCTTTTGCCCATTTCGCGGTGCGCGGTGATGCGTCCGGCGACGGCGACTTCGCGGCCTTCGACATAATTTTTCCGCGCATCAGCGCAGGATTCGGTTGGCGTGAATTTGTTTTTGAACGGGAAAATGCCTTTCGCTTCGAGCGCTTTGAGTTTCACCCGACGCTGTTCAATCAATGAATTGGTTTCGTCCATACAATCAGGATTCGGGATTAAAGCGGAAAAACCGCGTCTTTGCACGCGGAAACGGGGCGCGTTATTTTCATTTGAATTCCGGGCGGGCGGTGCTATCTATTTCGACAACTTCTTAAATCCATGAAAAAATTTGCAATCGGCTGCGGTGTATTATTGGTCATCGGCATCATCATCGTCGTCATCGTGGCGCTTTCGGGCGTCGGGATTTACAACCGGCTGGTTTCGCTTTCGCAGGCGACGGACAAGCAATGGGCGCAGGTGCAAAATGTGTATCAACGCCGCGCCGACCTCGTGCCGAATCTCGTGGCGACG